>CAYFVR010000006.1:34058-39704 GCA_964346545.1 uncultured Desulfobacterales bacterium
CGGCGATTCCGCCAACGATCCCGCAAGGGAATCCGCAAGGAGGACAGGATGACGGAATACGATTATTGGAAAATTTTCCCCCGAATGCCCCGCAAGGTCACCATCGGCGACATCACCGTCCGGGACGGCTTTCAGCACGAGGAAAAATTCATTTCCACCCGGGCCAAAAAATTCTACCTGGACGAGCTGATCTTCGCCGGCTGCCGCCACATCGAGGTGACCAACCTCGGCAATCCCTACCTCATGCCCCAGTTCGAGGACGCCGAGGAGCTGCTGACCCACGTCCGGAGCGACCGGTTCAAAAAGCGCTGCGCCAAAAGAGGCGTCAACTACGACGACATCAGCTTTACCTGCATTACCATCCGCGAAGGCGCGGTGGACCGGGCCATTCGGCTGAAGGAGCAGGGGATCGGGCCGGATCGGGTTTTGATGATGGTTTCCACCGAGGAGGAGCACCATTTCGCCAATTCCGGCTCCACTTTGCCGGAATACTGGCGGGAGGCGGAGCGCTGCATCAAAAAATGCACCGACGCCGGAATCAAGATGTGCGGCACGGTGTCCACCATTTGGGGCTCGCCCATCGGCGGCGCCACCGACATGCAGGACGCCGTGGAGTTCACCAAGCGCTGGCTGGAGATCGGCGCCCACGACGTGGAACACGCCGACCACGACGGCTCCGCCTCCGCCCCGGACGTCTACCGCTATTTTTCCATGATTCTGGACGAAATTCCGGACACCCGTGTCCACATCGCCCATTTCCACGAGACCAAGCGAGTGGCCGCCGCTTCCATTTTGGCCGCGCTTCAGGCCGGCATCAACAATTTCGAGGCGACCTTGGGCGGCCTGGGCGGCCAGCCGGCCAATTTCCTGGACGACTGCCCCGTGCCCGGCACCGGCGAATACTATTACAACGATCCGCGCTATGTGGGGCTGAACTGTCTGGAGGATATGCTGGTGCAGGTGGACGAGATGGGCGTCGCCCACGGCTGGGACGTGGACCGGGTGCTGTGGCTGGGCCGCCAGATGGAGCGGACCATGGGCCGGCGGCTTCGCTCCGAGGCGGCCATCAACGGCCGGACCCTGAAAGAAGGCCATCCCAAGTTCGCCCGGCCGGGCCTGAAGCGGCGCAAGGAGAAGCTCGGCGAAAAACCCGACCAGAACCTGCCCGACGAGTGGAAGGGCCAGGCGGTGCTGCCGGAGCAATTTCGGGCCGCGAAATAAGACCCCGAAGCGAGATGGGTTCCACCGCTTGAAGTGGACCGTCAACCATGATACGGAGCTGACCATGTCACCCAACGAAAATACGCCGCATATCAATGTCGATTATTTCGCGGAGCTGACCGGCGACATCTCTCCCCAAGGCCCGGAAACCCCCGACGCCATCGGGCAGCGGATTCGGGAATTGCGGGAGAAGCGGGGCTATTCCCTGGACGATCTCGCCGCCCGCACCGGCTTCGACGCCGATCTGCTGGCCCGGATCGAGAAGCAGGAGGTCTATCCGCAGCTCGGGACGGTCATCAAGCTCTCCAAGGCGCTGGACGCGGCCTTCGGCGGTCTGCTTTCCGGGGCGGGGGACAAGCCCTACGCCGTCACCCGCAAGGCCGACCGAAAGACCATCCATCGCTCCACCTCCGCCAAGGGGACCCGGCCCGCCTACGCCTACAAGAGTCTGGCCCCGGAGGTGAAAGGACGGACCATGGAGCCGCTGCTGGTGACCCTGGCGCCCCAGCCGGACCAGGAGATTTCCACCCATCAGGGCGAGGAATTCATCTTCGTGCTGACCGGCGTGGTGCTGCTCCAGATCGGGGAGGACCGCTTCGAGCTGGAGCCGGGGGACAGCGCCTACTATCTGTCCTCCACGCCCCACTGGATCGCGGCCAAGGAGGGGGAGGCGACCATTCTGGCCGTTCTTCAGGAAGGGTAGGGCGACGTTTCGTTTCGGGAAACGGAAGGCCCGCCCGTCGATTCCGGAAGCGGAGGAGAATCCGTTTCCGGTTTGGGTCCGCGCGGATGTTGGATAACGGGAGACGCGGACCCGTCGGCGCCTCCGAGAGAACAGGGCGGAGCTTCCGCGGAACGTGACCGGGGCGTGGAGTTCGGCGGAATCGCCGTTCGCTCCGCGTCCCGGTTTTTTTGTTGATGGAAATGTAGGGGCAGGCCCCCGTGCCTGCCCTGTTCGCCGAAGGGCAGGCACGGGGGCCTGCCCCTACAAAAAATTCCGGTTTTGTCAAAAGCCCAATTTGCGCCAACCTCAATTTTGCCTCCCGCAGGATGGCAACCATGAACCCGTTTTACATTCCCACGTCATCCCCCAGCGATTGGCGGAAACTGCTGGCTTCGCCGGAAACGCAATGGCGATCGGGGTATTCCGCGAAGGAATTGGCGGAATCCTGGGAAAAGGCGAACGGTTTTCCGCCCGAATTCGGGAGGCTTTTCGAGGATTCCGAGAATTCGTCGTTGAAAAATCCGGAATTGTTGTTGGCCATTCCGGAATACAAGGTTCCTTTGCCCGGTGGGGGTGCCGCGTCCCAGAACGATTTGTTTGTGTTGGCGCGGACGGAAGACGGCTCGTTGGCGGTCATGATGGTGGAAGGGAAAGCTTCGGAATCTTTTGGCCCCAAATTGGGCGCATGGCTCGAAAATGCATCCGACGGCAAACGGAACCGTCTGAAATTTCTCCGCGATGAAATCGGTTTGCTCCACGATTTGCCGGGGGATATCCGGTACCAATTGATCCATCGGACGGCATCGGCCATCATCGCGGCGAAACGCTTCAACGCGGCCCATGCCATGATGATTGTGCATTCCTTCAGCCCGGAGAATCGATGGTTCGCGGATTATCAAGCGTTTTTGAACCTGTTTGGAGTTGAGGCGCGGATGAACCGGTTGGCGGAATTGCGGCGGTTGAACGGTCTGCGCCTTTACGCGGGTTGGGTTTCGGGGAAGATGAAGAGCGACGGCTGACCCGGCCGGCGGAAAAACCATAAACGCAAAAATATTAGGGAGAGATCATGGCGAAACAGCTTTGGGCCCCCGGCGAGGATCGGATCAAAGAAACCCAAATGTATGGGTTCATGAACCAGGTGAACGAGCGGCACGGCCAGTCCTTCACCGAGTACGCCGGGCTGTGGAAATGGTCGGTGGAAAACATCGCCGACTTCTGGGCGGAGATGTGGCGCTACGCCGACGTGATCCACTCCAAACCCTTCGACGAAGTCATCGACGATCCCAACAAAATGCCCGGCACGAAATGGTTTTCCGGGGCGCGGCTCAATTTCGCCGAGAACCTGCTGCGCCACCGGGACGACCGGGTGGCGCTGGTCTTCCGGGGCGAGGACCAGGTCCGCCGGCAACTGACCTACGCGGAGCTGTACGACGCCGTTTCCCGGGTGGCGAAATCGTTGCGGGAAATGGGCATTCAGCCCGGCGACCGGGTGGTGGGTTTCATGCCCAACATGCCGGAATCGATCATCGCCATGCTGGCGGCGGCGAGCCTGGGCGCGACCTGGTCTTCCTGTTCGCCGGACTTCGGCGTGAAGGGCGTGCTGGATCGCTTCGGCCAGATTCGGCCTCGGGTGCTCTTCTGCGCCGACGGCTATTTTTTCAAGGGGAAGGCGTTGGACAGCCTGGAGCGCATTTCCAGCATTCTCGAACAGATCGATTCGGTGGAAAAGGTGGTGGTGGTCCCCTACACCGAAACCACGCCGGACATTTCCAAGGTGCCCAACGCGGTGCTCTACGACGATTTCCGCGCCGAGAGCGACGGCCATGAAATCGAATTCGCCCAGCTCCCCTTCGACCATCCGCTCTACATCATGTATTCCTCCGGCACCACGGGGCTGCCCAAGTGCATGGTCCAGGGGGCCGGCGGCGTTCTGCTCATGCAGTTGAAGGAGCATTTGCTCCACACCGACCTGGACCGGGACGACACCATTTTCTACTTCACCACCTGCGGCTGGATGATGTGGAACTGGCTGACCTGCGCCCTGGGCGTGGGCGCGACCCTGGTGCTGTACGACGGCAACCCGTTTCAGCCCGGTCCCGAGGCGCTGTGGAAGATGGCCCAGGAGGAGAAAATCACCGTGTTCGGCACCAGCGCGGGCTACATCGCGGCGTTGATGAACACCGGCCTGAAGCCGGGGGATCATTTCGATTTGTCTCCGCTGCGGACGCTTTGTTCCACGGGATCGCCGCTGCCGGTGGAGGGCTTCCGGTTCGTCTACGACGCCATCAAAACCGATCTTCAGCTCGCCTCCATCTCCGGCGGGACGGACATCAACGGCTGCTTCGCGCTGGGCAATCCCATGGCCCCGGTGTACGAAGGCGAGCTGCAATGTCGGGGGCTGGGCATGGCGGTGGAAGCCTTCAACGAGAAGGGCGAACCGGTCTACAACCAGACCGGCGAGCTGGTCTGCACCAAGCCGTCGCCCTCCATGCCGATCTATTTTTGGGAAGACCCGGACGGGAAAAAATACCACGACGCCTATTTCGACGTGTATCCGGGCGTGTGGCGGCACGGCGATTTCATCGAGATCAACGACCGGGGCGGCGTGACCATCTACGGCCGCTCCGACGCGACCCTGAACCCCGGCGGCGTGCGCATCGGCACGGCGGAGATTTACCGCCAGGTGGAGCAGCTCGACGAGATCGAGGACAGCCTGGTCATCGGCCAGCCCTGGAAGAACGACGTGCGCGTGGTGCTCTTCCTGAAAATGCTCCCCGGCTTCGCCCTGACCGACGAGCTGAAAAACAAAATCCGCAAGACCATCCGCGAAAACGCCTCGCCGCGCCACGTTCCCGCCAAGATCGTCGAAGTCCCGGACGTGCCGTATACGTTGAACATGAAAAAGGTGGAACTGGCGGTGAAGAAGACGGTGGAAGGAAAGGCGGTCCTGAACAAGGACGCCCTGCGGAATCCGGAGGTGCTGGATTATTATGCGGGGTTGGCGGAGTTGCGGGAGGATTGATTTCGGGAGCGGGGATTCCTCGGTTTGACGTGAGGGGCGTTCCCGTGAAATGAAAATTCGCCGTTCCGGCCTTTGTTCCGGAACGGCGATCGGAGTGACGAAAAATCCCGGGCGACCGGGATTTTTCGTTTTTACGGGTGGACGTTCCTCTTTCCATCGTTGACAGGAGTGAACTGTGGAACGTAATTTTACGAAAAGGATGGACCGAGACAATGGGGCGCTATGGGAAACTGCTTTTCAAGGTCCTTCGCGGCGTTTCCGATTCCGACGTTTCCTTCAATGATTTGGTCGGGTTGCTGAAGCGTTTGGGGTTCGAGGAACGGATCAAAGGCAGTCATCATGTGTTTACTCTGGAAGGAATTCCCGAAATTTTGAATCTCCAGCCCAAAGGGAAACAGGCGAAAACCTACCAAGTGAAACAAGTTCGGGGGGTGATCTTGAAATACGGACTGGGAAAGGACATCCAATGATCCGCTATGAAATGGTGATTTATTGGAGCCGGGAGGACGAGGCGTTTCTGGTGGAGGTGCCGGAACTTCCCGGATGCATGGCCGATGGCGCCACTTACGAAGAGGCGGCGAAGAACGCGCAGGTGGTGATTGCCGAATGGATCGAGACGGCGAGGGAACTGGGGCGACCGATTCCGGAACCCAAGGGGAAGCTGATGTATGCGTGATTT
>CAYFVR010000007.1:0-15234 GCA_964346545.1 uncultured Desulfobacterales bacterium
GGAAGTCCGGGAAACATCGCCCGAACCAGGGTCGTCTTCCCGGACTGGCGGGGGCCGGTCAGGGTGACCACGGGATACCTCCCCGCCGACTCGCGGATTTTGGATTCGATTTTTCGGGGAATCATGGCAATCCTTGCAATTTGAATATTGAATGTTCAATTTGCATGATCCATCGTGGCGGAATTGTCAAGCCCTTGAAATTTTTTTCTCCGCGAAGAAAACCGTTGACAAATCGGCGACGGGGCTGTTACCTAACGCCTTCGTCCCAACAAAGCACCCCAATTTGGGAAGATCGCCTTTTGTCCACCGCGCGCCTCATCGTCGTCCTTCTTCTCGTCCTTGTTATCGGGATCCTCCCGGTAAAAAAAGGAAGGCGGATGATAATGGCCTGAAAAAGGCGAAGCCCCACCGAATCGAAACCGTTATCAGCCGCCCACGCTGGTAACGGTTTTTTTTTCTTCAACCGGAAACCCTCAGGAGCCGCCCCATGAAAAGCGACAGCGCCAAAAAAGGCTTGGAACGGGCCCCCCATCGAGCCCTTTTCAAGGCGATGGGCTACACCGACGACGAAATCGGCCGTCCCCTCATCGGCATCGCCAATTCCCACAACACGATGGTTCCGGGCCACGCCCATCTCAACCGGATCGTGGAGGCCGTGAAGGCGGGCGTCTACATGGCGGGCGGAACCCCGGTGGAGTTCGGCGTCATCGGCGTCTGCGACGGCATCGCCATGAACCACATCGGCATGAGCTACTCCCTGGGCAGCCGGGAGCTGATCGCCGACTCGGTGGAGGTGATGGCCACGGCCCACGCCCTGGACGCGCTGGTGCTGGTTCCCAACTGCGACAAAATCGTCCCCGGAATGCTGATGGCCGCGGCCCGGCTGGACCTGCCCACCGTGGTGGTCAGCGGCGGACCCATGCTGGCCGGCCGCCATCCCCGGGAAGACCGGAAAGTCGATCTGATCACCGTGTTCGAGTCGGTGGGCGCGGTCAAGGCCGGACGGATGTCGGAGGCGGAACTGACGGAAATCGAGGACGCCGCCTGCCCCACCTGCGGCTCCTGCTCCGGCATGTTCACCGCCAACTCCATGAACTGTCTCACCGAGGCGGTGGGGCTGGGCCTGCCCGGCAACGGCACCATCCCGGCGGTGATGTCGGCCCGAGACCGGCTGGCCAAGCAGGCGGGGCTGGCGATCATGGAACTGTTCCGCCGGGGAATCACCGCCCGTCAGATCCTCACCGAAGAAGCCTTTCGCAACAGCCTGGCGGTGGACATGGCCCTGGGCTGCTCCACCAACACCGTGCTCCACCTCGCCGCCATCGCCGAGGAGGCCGGCGTCGCCATCGACCTGGACCTGATCAACGAGGTCAGCGCCAAGGCCCCCCATCTCTGCTCCCTGAGCCCCGGCGGAAAAGATCACATCGAAGACCTAGACCGGGCCGGCGGGGTCGGGGCGGTCATGAAGACCCTGGCCGGGGGCGGGTTGATCAACGAAGACTGCATCACGGCGACCGGCCGAACGGTCGGGGAGAACATCCAAGCCGCCGAGGTGCGGGACCCGGAAGTGATCCGGCCCCTGGATCGTCCCTATCACCCGCGGGGCGGTCTGGCGGTCCTGTTCGGCAACCTGGCCCCCGAGGGCTGCGTGGTCAAGCAGTCGGCGGTTCGGGACGAAATGCTCCGCCACGAAGGGCCGGCGCGCGTCTTCGAGTGCGAAGAGGACGCCTCGGCCGCCATCATGGACGGAAAAATCCAGGCGGGGGACGTGGTGGTCATTCGCTGCGAAGGCCCCCGGGGCGGCCCCGGAATGCGGGAAATGCTGACGCCCACCTCGGCCATCGCCGGCATGGGGCTCGACGCCCGGGTGGCGCTGATCACCGACGGCCGGTTCTCCGGCGGCACCCGGGGCGCGGCCATCGGCCACATCTCCCCGGAGGCGACGGCGGGCGGCCCCATCGCCGCGATTCGCGAGGGCGACGCCATCGCCATCGACATCCCCGGCAAATCCATCCAACTCCGGGTTCCGGAGGCGGAAATCGCCCGGCGGCTGACCGAATGGACGCCGCCGGAACCGCGCATCACCCGCGGGTACATGGCCCGCTACGCCAAAGCCGTATCCTCCGCCAGTCGAGGCGCGGTGGTTCGGTAGACGAAACCGGTTCAACCCGCATGAACGCCCGATCCAACCCACAGGAAATCATAAGGAAGACGGAACCATGAAGTCCACCGGCGCGCAGATCCTCATGAAGGTGCTCAAGGAAGAAGGCGTCGACACCATCTTCGGGTATCCCGGAGGAGCCGTGATCGACATTTACGACGAACTGGTCAAAACCGACATCCGCCACATTCTGGTCCGCCACGAACAGGGCGCCGTCCACGCCGCCGACGGATACGCACGAGCCTCGGGCAAGGTCGGCGTCTCCATGGTCACCTCGGGGCCGGGGGCCACCAACACCGTCACGGGCATCGCCTCCGCCTACATGGATTCCATTCCCATGGTGATTCTCACCGGCCAGGTGCCCACGGCCCTCATCGGGAACGACGCCTTCCAGGAGGTGGACATCGTCGGCATCACCCGGCCCTGCACCAAGCACAACTATCTGGTCACCAACACCAACGACCTGTCGCGAATCGTCCGCGAGGCCTTCCACATCGCCCGATCCGGCCGGCCGGGTCCCGTGCTGGTGGACCTGCCCAAGGACGTGATCAACGGCGCCGCCGAATTCACGCCGGGGAACGGGGCGCCCAAGATGCGCGCCTACAATCCCACCTACAATCCCAACATGAAACAGCTCCACAAGGTGGTGGAGCTGATCCGGGAGGCCCGGCGGCCCATGATCTTCGCCGGCGGCGGCGTCATCCTGTCCCAGGCCCACGGGGAGCTGGCCGAAATGGCCCGCAAGGCCCAAATTCCGGTCACCACCTCGCTGATGGGGCTGGGCGCCTTCCCGGCCTCGGACCCCTTGTGGCTGGGCATGATCGGGATGCACGGCACCTATCGATCCAATATGTGCACGGCGGCCTGCGATTTGCTCATCGCGGTGGGCGTCCGCTTCGACGACCGGGTCACCGGAAAGACCGACGCCTTCGCCAGTCAGGCCAAGATCGTCCACATCGACATCGATCCCACCTCCATCCGGAAGAACATCCCGGTGACCGCGCCGGTGGTGGGAGACTGCAAGGTGACCCTGGGACATCTCAATCGGCTGCTGGGCGAAACCGAGCTGGGGGATCTGCCGGCCTACCGGGAAAAGTGGTTCGACCAGATCGAAGAGTGGAAGAACAAGTCCCGCATGGCCTACCACCAGGACCCGGAGATCATCAAGCCCCAGTATGTCATCGAGGAGCTGTTCCGCCTCACCAGCGGCGAGGCCATCATCACCACCGAGGTGGGCCAGAACCAGATGTGGGCGGCCCAATACTACCATTTCGACCAGCCCGGCCATTTCATCACCTCCGGCGGCCTCGGCGTGATGGGCTTCGGTCTGCCGGCCGCCATCGGCGCCCAGGTGGCCCAGCCGGACCGGATCGTCATCGACGTGGCCGGCGACGGCTCCATCCAGATGAACATCCAAGAAATGGCCACGGCGATGCAGTACTGCCTGCCGGTCAAGGTGGTCATTCTCAACAACGGCTATCTGGGCATGGTCCGCCAGTGGCAGGAGTTGTTCTACGACAAGCGATACGCCTGCACCGGCATGGAATGCGCACCGGACTTCGTCAAGCTGGCCGAGGCATTCGGCGCCCTGGGTCTCCGGGCCACCGAACCGGGCCAGGTGGCCGACGTGCTGGCCCGGGGGCTGGCCGATCCCCGGCCGGCGATCATGGATTTCGCCGTGGCCAAGGAAGAATGCGTGTATCCCATGGTGCCCGCCGGGGCGCCCATCACCGAAATGCTGCTGGTCTGACGCGAAGGAGGGCGGAGAACCCATCATGAACGAAGAAAAACATGTCCTGTCAATTCTCGTGGACAATCAGCCCGGGGTGCTCTCCCGGATCGTCGGCCTGTTTTCCGGCCGGGGATACAATATCGACAGCCTCTGCGTGGCCGAGACCTTGGACCCCAACGTCTCCCGGCTCACCATCGTCACCAAGGGCAATCAGCCGCTGGTGGAGCAGATCAAGAAGCAGCTCAACAAGCTGATCAACGTCATCAAGGTCCACGAACTGACCGGCTCGAAATACGTGCATCGGGAGATGGTGCTGGTCAAGGTGACGGCCCGATCCGACAACCGGGCCGAGTGCCTGCGGATCGTGGATATTTTTCGCGGCAAGGTGGTGGACGTGAGCCCGGAACACTTCACCGCGGAGGTGACCGGGGACGAGGGCAAGATCGAGGCGTTTTTGACCATGCTTCGTCCCCTGGGCATCAAGGAGATCGCCCGCACCGGGGCCATTGCGCTCTTCCGGGAAAGCCGGTAGCCCCCGGGAATTCCCCGGCCCCGTCATCTCATTCTCAACTGATACGATTTCGAACCCAAAAGGAGCAAGAATCATGGCAAAGATCGATTTCGGCGGCACCCTGGAAGAGGTGGTCACTTCGGAGGAGTTCCCGTTGGAGAAGGCCCGCGAGGTGCTGGCGGGCGAGACCATCGCCGTTCTCGGCTACGGCGTCCAGGGCCCCGGACAGGCGCTGAACATGCGGGACAACGGCGTCCAGGTCATCGTGGGGCAGCGGGAAGGCGGCGCGACCTGGGACAAGGCGGTGGCCGACGGCTTCGTCCCCGGCGAAACCCTTTTTCCCGTCGAAGAGGCGGCCCGCCGGGCCACCGTCATCCAGTATCTGCTCTCCGACGCCGGCCAGGTGGCCATGTGGCCCAAAATCAAGGAATGCCTCGACGAGGGCGACGCCCTCTACTTTTCCCACGGCTTCGGCATCGTCTATCGAGACCAGACCGCCATCGTGCCGCCGGAAAACGTGGACGTGATCCTGGCCGCGCCCAAGGGCTCCGGCACCACCGTCCGCTCCAACTTCCTGGACGGCTCCGGCATCAACTCCAGCTTCGCCGTGCATCAGGACTACACCGGTCGGGCGCGGGAGCGCTGCATCGCCCTGGGCATCGTCATCGGCTCGGGCTACCTGTTCGAGACCACCTTCGAGAAGGAGGTCTTCTCCGATCTGACCGGCGAGCGGGGCGTGCTCATGGGCTGCCTGGCCGGCACCATGGAGGCCCAATACAACATTCTGCGGAAGAACGGCCACAGCCCCTCCGAGGCCTTCAACGAAACGGTGGAGGAGCTGACCCAGAGCCTCATCCGGCTGGTGGCCATGAACGGCATGGACTGGATGTTCGCCAATTGCAGCACCACCGCCCAGCGGGGCGCGCTGGACTGGGCGCCGAAATTCCGGGAAGCCGTGGTTCCGGTCTTCGAGGATCTGTACAACGCCGTGAAGACCGGCGTGGAAACCCGCCGGGTGCTCGACGTCAACAGCAAACCGGACTACCGGGAAAAGCTCAACGCCGAGCTGAAGGAAATCCACGATTCCGAAATGTGGCGCGCCGGCGCGGCCGTCCGCGCCCTTCGACCTGAAAACCGCAAGGGCTGATCCAACAATCGGCAACCTCGCGAACGGGCCGAACCGGACGGACGGGAGAATCCCCTCTCTTCGGTTCGGCCCCCTCCCCGGAGCGGATGATGGAAACGGCACAGAAGGACACCGGGCGCGCCCCGGTTCTCGTTTACGACACCACCCTGCGGGACGGCACCCAGGGCGAAAGCATCAATTTTTCCGCCGAAGACAAAATCCGCATCGCCCGGCGGCTGGACGAAATCGGAATCCACTACATCGAGGGCGGCTGGCCCGGCTCCAACCCCCGGGACCGCAAGTTCTTCGAACTGGCCCGAGCGGAACGGTTCGAAAACGCCCGACTCACCGCCTTCGGCTCCACCCGCCGCCCCGGTCTGCTGCCCGGCGACGACGAAAATCTGCGGGAGCTGCTGGCCAGCGACACCCCGACGGTGGCGGTGTTCGGCAAAACCTGGGACCTTCACGTCAAGCTGATGCGCAACACGCTGGAGGAAAACCTGGCCATGATCCGCGACACCGTGGCCTTTCTGAAGGCGCGGGGGCGGGAGGTGGTGTACGACGCGGAACACTTTTTCGACGGGTTCCGGGACAATCCCGAATACGCCCTTTCCACCCTGCGGGCCGCGGCCGACGGCGGGGCCGACTTCCTGGCGCTGTGCGACACCAACGGCGGCAGCCTGCCCTGGTGGATCGCCTCGGCCATGAAGGAGGTGCGAGCGTTCTTCGGAGCGGAACCGGTTCGGATCGGCATCCACACCCACAACGACAGCGGCCTGGCGGTGGCCAACAGCATAGAGGCGGTCCAGGCGGGGGGGGGGGTGGGTTAGGGGACGATCAACGGCTACGGCGAACGGGGCGGCAACGCCGACCTGACCACGATCCTCCCGATTCTTCGGCTCAAGATGGAGCGGGACTGCATTCCCGAGGAGAAGCTCCAAGGGCTCCAGCGGCTCTCCCGCTTCGTCAGCGAAACCGCCAACCTGGTGCCCCAGGCCAGCCGCCCCTTCGTGGGCAAAAGCGCCTTCGCCCACAAGGGGGGCATCCACGTCAGCGCGGTGATGAAGGACCCCCGGGCCTACGAACACGTCGACCCCGAACGGGTGGGCAACCGGCGGCACGTGCTGGTTTCGGACCTCTCCGGCCGGAGCAACGTGGCCTACAAGGCCAAAGAGCTGGGGGTGGACCTGGGCGCCAACGGCTGCGACAGCCGCCAGATCGTGGCCGCCATCAAGGAGCTGGAGCAGGACGGCTTTCAGTACGACGCCGCCGAGGGCTCCCTGAAAATCCTCATGGAAAAGCTGACCCGCCAGTTCAAGCCGGCCTTCGACCTGGAATCCTTCCGGGTCACCATCGAAAAAGACCGGGACCGGCCCTGCCACGCCCACGCCACCATCAAAATTTCGGTGGACGGCCGACAGGAAATCACGGCGGCGGAGGGCGACGGCCCGGTGAGCGCCTTGGACAACGCATTGCGCAAGGCCCTGGGCCAGTTCTTTCCGGACCTGGACGCCATGCATCTGGTCGATTTCAAGGTGCGGGTCATCGACGGCCGGGACGGCACCGGCGCAAAGGTGCGGGTGCTCATCGAATCCCGGGACACCGATCAGCTCTGGAGCACCATCGGCGTCTCGGAAGACATCATCGAGGCCAGCTGGCAGGCCCTGGCCGACAGCTTCCAGTACCGGCTGGCGGAAATCACCGGGCCGCCGGAATGTCCGCCGCCCGCCACCGGGACGGACGACGCCGGGCGGTAATCCCCTTGGGAGCGACGAGTCGCGCTCGTCGAACCGGGGCTTGACCGAAATCCTGCGACGAGTGCGACTCGTCGCTCCCGGAAGGCGCGGAACGACCGCCCCGGACGCAATCCATCGGGTCCGTCCGGGCCGCGCCCCTGTTTCCGCACCGATCAACCCACAAGCAAGGACCAATCGCAACCCATGAAACACAAGGAAGCGGTACACGCCGCGGGAACGGTCGGCGACCTGATCCCGCGGCCCATGCTCCCGGATGGAGATCCCGGCGAATTATCATGGATATTTCCCAATTTCTGATCCACCAGTCTCCGGTTGTCCATCCCATTTTCCAAAACAAAAGGAGCATGTCATGTCCGAACGCGTCTACATTTTCGACACCACCCTGCGGGACGGCGAGCAGTCGCCCGGCGCCAGCATGAACACCGCGGAGAAACTGCGCATCGCCGGCCGGCTGGAAAAGCTGGGCGTCGACACCATCGAAGCCGGCTTCCCGGCGGCCTCCGAAGGCGATTTCGAGGCGGTCTCCCGCATCGCGGAACAAATCACCGAGTGCCAGGTCGCGGCCCTGTGCCGGGCCGGCAAAGCCGACATCGACAAGGCATGGGACGCCGTGAGGCACGCCGCCAAGCCTCGGATTCATACCTTCATCGCCACGTCGGACATCCATCTGGAATACAAGCTCCAGATGTCCCGGGAAGAGGTGCTCAAGGCGGCCGTGGAGGCGGTGGGCTACGCTCGATCCCTCACCAACAGCGTGGAGTTTTCCGCCGAGGACGGCTCCCGCAGCGATCCGGATTTTCTGTGCGAAATTTTCGGCGCCGCCATCGCCGCCGGCGCCGCGGTGGTCAACCTGCCGGACACGGTGGGCTACGCCATCCCCAGCGAATTCGAGGAGATGGTCCGCCACGTGTACCAGAACACGCCCGGAATGGACAAGGCGGTGCTGAGCGTTCACTGCCACAACGACCTGGGGCTGGCCACCGCCAACACCCTGGCCGCCATCCGGGCCGGAGCCCGCCAGGCCGAGGTGACCATCAACGGCATCGGGGAGCGGGCCGGCAACACCGCCCTGGAAGAGGTGATCATGGCCATGCACACCCGGCCCACCTACCTGCCCATGGAAACCGGCATCGTCACGGAACAGATCGTGCCCACCAGCCGGCTGGTCAGCATGATCACCGGCATGATCGTCCAGCCCAACAAGGCGGTGGTCGGCGCGAACGCCTTCGCCCACGAGGCGGGCATCCACCAGGACGGCGTGCTGAAAAACCCGATGACCTACGAGATCATGCGGCCGGAAACGGTGGGGCTGAAAACCAACAATCTGGTGCTGGGCAAGCACTCGGGCCGGGCGGCGCTGCGCTCGCGCCTGGAAGAGATGGGTTACCACCTCTCCGACGAGGAGCTGGCCCAGGTGTTCAAGGAGTTTAAGCGGCTGGCGGATCGGAAGAAGAGCGTGGTGGACGAGGATCTGGAAGCCATCGTGACCGAAGGCATCCTGCGGACCACCGACGTGTTCAAGCTGGAGTATCTGCATGTTTCGGCGGGGACCACGGTCATGCCCATGGCCAGCGTGGAAATGTCCACCCACGGACGGAAGGTGCGGGGCGCGGATTACGGCAACGGCCCCATCGACGCGGCCTACAACGCCATCGCCGCGTTGACCGGCACGGAATCGGATCTGCTGCGGTTTACCGTGGCCGCGCTGACCGGCGGGACCGACGCCCAGGGCGAGGTGACCGTCCGGCTGCGGGAAAACGGGCTGATGGCCCTGGGACGCGGCGCGGACCCGGACATCATCACCGCCGCCGCCAAAGCCTACGTCAACGGCCTCAACCGGCTGGAATACCTCAAGGAGCATCCGATCACGGATCGACAGACGCTGTAATCGTTTCCTCGCGTTCCTCCGGCTTCGGTTCGGATCGTCCCAGCAGCTCCCGGACGGTCCGGGCCAGCCGGTCTTTGGAAAGCGGCTTGGTCAGCACGGCGTCTCCGTCGGACCCGATTTTCGCGCCGTCCAGATAAGTGGCGCACAAAATCACCGGCAGGCCGGGGCGGGATTGACGCGCGGCGCGGGCCAGCCGTTCCCCGCCGATGCCCCTCAAATTGAGATCGGCGATCAGGAGGTCCACCGTTTGCGGGGACGCCTGGAAGGCCGACAGCGCGGCCAGCCCGTCCCCCACGGCGGTCACCGCGAATCCCATTCCCATCAGACGATCCCGGGTTTCTTCCCGGCCGACGGGGTCGTCGTCCGCCAGAAGCACCCGAACGGCCGGCTCTTGGATCGTTTCCGTCGCGCCGGAAAGCGGCAGGTAGACCGAAACCGAGGTGCCCGCCCCCGGTTCGCTGCGGACCTGAATCTGCCCGCCGTGGTGGCGAACGATGCCGTGGGCCATCGCGAGTCCCAGCCCCTCCCCCCGGCCCACCGGTCGGGTGGTGAAATAGGGCTCGAAACATTTTTCCAGCACCGCCGGCTTCATGCCCGGCCCCGTATCCTTCACCCGCAGCCGAAGATGGGCGCCGTGACCCGGCGCCGGCGATTCCCCTTCCGAAACGGACGCGCCGTCCACCCCCTCCAGAGACAATTCCACGCTTCCGCCCGATTCTTCGATGGCCTGCACCGCGTTGCGGCAGATGTGGCGAATCGCCCGTCGCAACAGTTCCGGATCGCCGTCCACGGCGCCGGCGCCCACGGACGCGGGTTTCCAGACCATGCGACAGCCGGCCGGAAGTTCGGACTGAAATTCCCTCAGGATTTCTTGGGCCAGCGTTTCCAGATTCAGGGGGCGAAACCGGCCCAATCGCTGGCGGCTGAAGGTCAAAATCCGATGGACCAGCTCTCGGGCCCGCTCCGCGCCCTCCACCACCCGCCGCACATGGTTCTCCGCGTCGGAACCGGGGACGACGGCCTCCAAGGCCAGCTCGGCGTAGCCCAGAATGGGGGCCAAGTGGTTGTTGAAATCATGGGCAAAGCCCCCGGCCAGGGCGCCCACGGCCTCCATTTTCATGGCCAGCCGAAGCCGCTCCTCCAGCCGCCGTTCGTGGGTGACGTCCCGGAGGAAAAGGAGCACGGCGCCCTCTCCCTCCCATTCGATCGCAACGCCGTTTCCCTGGGCGAAAACCGTCTCTCCGTCGGCGCGGGGAATGCGCATCGCAAACGGCTCTTCCAGGGTTTCGCCGTCCAGAATGCCCAGGACCCGTTCCTGAAGCGCGGCGACGTCCTCGCGGCGAACCAGGGCGGCGAAGGATGCGCCGGCGAGCCGCTCCGCGTCTCGTCCAAACAGGCGACGGGCCCGCGGATTGTGAAAGCGGACGCGGTCGGCCTGAACCACCAGCACCGCCTCGCTGGCGTTTTCCACCAATCGTCGGTACCGCTCTTCGGAAAGTTTCAGTGCGGCGGCGGAACGATCCCGGGCCGCCGCCTCGTTCCAAAGCCGCCGGTTGGCGTCCTCCAGTTCGGCGGTTCGCTCCCGAATCGCGGATTCCAGGCGGGAATTCATTTCCGCCAACATGCGGTCTTGCAACCGGTTTTCCAGGATCACCGCCAACATTCGGACGCCGTTCCGGACCATGGCCAGGACTTCCGGGTTGGGTTCCGCCCCTTCGCCCAAGGCCTCCACCACCACCGCGCCAAATCGGTGACGGTTCGTGGCGATGGGAATCCGATGCGGGGTCGAATCTCCCTCCGTCGCCACCCGCACCCGCACCTCCCCCCACAGAACGTTGATGGCCTCCACGAAAAAATCGACCATTCGCTCGCGATGCCGAAGCTGGGTCAGATTCAGCATGAGCAAAAAGAGGTCGTGTGCGCGGCGTTCGGACTTCACGGAGCGGCGGAACCGGACAGGAATTGGGGCGCGTTGGCCGCAAGCCAGTCGTCGGGGTCCTGAAAAAAAGGATTCTCGGTGATGACGCCGCCGCTGATGGTGTAGGGATGGGTCTGAAGCGCCTGCATGATTTGCGCGCCGGAAAACCGGTTGAGGTTGTAGAGGCAGATGCTGATCCAGGGCTTGCCCGGGATGAAATAGTTCAGTCGAGATTCGTAGGCCATCAAGTGTTCCACCCCGGGAATCGCCTCCAGGGCCCAGACCATTTCCGCGGTGGCGCGGACGTTTCGTCGGCCCCGACGCTGGCTTTCCTCGTAGAGCGCGTCCAGGCCGGCGTCCATGGCCCAGGGCGAAAAACGGCCGTCGGGATAGTACAGCTCCCGGGCGGACTGAATCCGGAATCGTTCGGGATCGTCCAGGCGGGCGCCGGCCTCCGGGAATCGTTCCTGGTAGGTCTGACGGAACCGCTCTCGGGTCTGCTCCACGGGGCAGTAGAGCTGAAGGTCGCCGTCTTGGTCGCCCTGGTGCAAAAATCCGTAGATGATTTCGTCCCGCTCCGCCTCGGTTTCGTAAAACCCGCAGAGATGGACGCCCCAATTGCAGCAATAGCCCCCAAAGCCCAGGGCCAGCGGTTCCTGATCCGACGTATGGATGTGCATGGCGCCTCCTTGGGTGAACTTTTGGATGTGGGTCGAACCGTTTCGAAACAATTCAGTATTACTAAAATAATGACGATTGGAGAATTTTCATCCCCCCCGCCGTTTCCCGGAATGCCCCTTGGAAACGGTTTGAAAAGATAAAACCGGGCGCGCGTTTCGGAACAACTCGATCTCACGTCCCGGGTGCGTCGTCCGCCTTGGCGCGATCCCGTTTTTTTCGCCGTTCCTCCAAAAACTCCAGTAGCCCGTACCATACGGCCATGGTGGCTCCGCCTTCGTCCAGATTGCCCACCAGCGGAATGTTGTCCGGGATGAGTTCCAAAATCCCGGCGGTGGGGTTCAACAGATAAATCCCGCCGACCACCGCCATCAAATAGACCGCCCGCACCGGCACCCCCCGGGCGGAAAGCGGCTTGTTCAGAAAATTCCGGCCGTCGTCTTGCCCGGCCCGGTGATCGTCTTTGGAAAATGGATCGGTCATTGGGGATTCCTTCCCATGGGGGAGGTTTGGTCGATCATCCGTTGGCTTCCGTCCAGCGGATCGGCGGTTCCCGGCGTTCGGCGAAGCGATGGTATTCGATGTCGGGATGGCCCAGCGCGACGACCGCGTGGACGGTTTCCTCCGGCGGAATGTTCGCCGCCGCCTTGACCCGCTCGTCCTTGGCCATGGCCACGACGACGAAGCCGACGAGGACCGTTCCCAGACCCATGGCGTGGGCCGCCAGCAAGATTTGGCCGGCGGCCAGCAAGGCGTCTTCGGCCGGACAACTGGCCCCGGGACGGGAACCGACGAGAATCGCCGCCGTCGCGCCGTGGAACAGCCGGTCCTCCCCGCGCCGGTCCCAGGCGTCCAGGGCCTCGGAAACCGACGCGAAATGCTCCCGATAATAATTGGCCAGCGCCGGCCGCCCCAGCCGGCGGAGAGGCCGGCGCACCCAGGGCCGGGACGCCAACCGGTTCAGCCGGCGGAAAAATTCGGCCACCGCGCCGCCCAGCCGGAGCACCGCCGCCCGTTCCGGCAGAACGGTAAAAGCCCAGGCCTGGCTGTTGGTCCCGGACGGCGCGGTAATGGCCGCCCGGATCAGATCCTCCAGCCGCGCCCGCGCCACCGGTTGCGCCGTGTAGGCCCGGCAGGAGCGGCGGGACCGCATCAGCCGGACCAGCTCGCCGGGGTCGGGGCGGCCGTAGGGAAGCCATTCCGATCCGGAGACGAAGGATTGAAACCGAACCGCCCGGGAGTCCAGGGATTCCACCCGGACGGCGCCCGCGGGGCAAACCGCCGCGCACTGGCCGCAGTTGAGGGAGCGGTCGCCCGTGACCCGCGCCACCCCGCCGGACATGGAAAGCGTCCCGGAGGGGCAAATCCGGACGCAGGCGCCGCAGCCGACGCAGGCTTCCGGATCGATGACGGTGGTGACGGTTCGATCCGTCATCGGTCATTTCCATCGAGCCGACCATCCGCCGCGGTTTCCGCGGAGGGCCCGTCCGCGGCGGAGGCTTCGGCGGACGGAGGATCGGCGTCTTTCGTCGGGGGGCAAATCCCCGCCGGAAACGCCGCGCGGACGATGGTCCCCCGGCCGGGAGCGCTGTCCACGAACAAACTCCCCCCGTGGCCCCGGACGATGCCCTGCACCGCCGACATGCCCAGGCCCCGGCCCAGAAATTTGGTGGTGAAAAAGGGTTCGAACAGACGGTTCCGGGTTTCCGGGCTCATGCCCGAACCGGCGTCGATCACGGACAACCGCACGAAAGGCCCGGGAATTGGCGGGTCCACCTCTCCGGCGGCCAACGCTTCGGCGTCCAGGATCGCCAAATCGGTCTTCAGGGTGACCGTTCCGGATTCGTCGCCCATGGCTTCGGCGGCGTTGGTGGCGAGGTTGATCACCACTTGTCGAATCTGTTCGGGATCGGCCAGAATCGGCGGCAGCCGATCCGCCAGCTCCAGCGTCAAGGTCAACCGCCCGGACAGCGCCGCCCGGATCATGGGCGCGTTTTCCCGAATCAATTCGTTCAGGTCCACCGACCGGTTGAGAAACTTGCCCTTGCCGGAATAGGCCAGCATCTGCCGGGTGAGGTCGGCGGCCCGACGGGCGGCTTTCAACGCCTCCTCAAGGCTCTCCCGGCTGAAGTCTTCCATGGCCGGGTCCTCCATGGCCAGCTCCAGGTTGCCCATCACGGTCATGAGGATGTTGTTGAAATCGTGGGCGACCCCGCCCGCCAGAACGCCGAGACTCTCCAGCTTTTGGGCGCGCAGCAGCCGGCGTTCCAGCTCTCGCCGATTCGCCTCGGCCCGGTTCCGCTCGGTGACGTCCCGGGCGATGCCGCCCAGCAGCGGCCCGTCGTCGGTCTCGATGGGAAAAAGGGTGGTTTCGTAGTCCCGCAACCCGCCCGCCAGGGGGATGGACTCGTGAACCGTCATGGGCGCCCGTTCCCCCAGCACCTTCCGGATTCGGGCGCGAAACAAGGCCGCCATTTCCGCCGGAAGGATGTCGGCCAGGGTCCGTCCGCGCAGCCGGCCGGCCGGCTTCCCGATGACGTCGGCCGCCGCCTGGTTGACCAGCACGTAGCGGGCGTCGGCGTCCAGCACGGTGACCAGGGCCGGGCTGTGGTCGAGAATGGCCTCCAGCAGCCGGGCGGTTTTTCGCTGGGCCTGTTCCGCCCGCCTGCGGTCGGTGACGTCCACGTGGGTGCCGACCATCCGGATCGGCTCGCCATCAGCGTCCCGTTCCACCGTTCGCCCCCGGCCCATGATCCAACGCCAACCGCCGTCGGCGGTTTGGTGGCGAAATTCGGCGCGGAAGGCGTCGCCCCGGTGGATTTTCTCCTCCACCGCTTTTCGCGTCGCCTCGCGCTCGTCCGGATGAATCAAGGAGCGCCAGCGGTCGAAATCCACGGGAAAGGCGTCGGGCGGATATCCGAGCATGGTGTAGCAGCGGGGGCTCCAGTAGACCCGGCCGGTGCGGAGATCCCAATCCCAATAGCCGTCTTCGGCGGCCTCCATGGCCAGCCGCAACCGCTCCTCGCTTCGCCGCAGGGCCCGGGTCAGCCGCCGGTTTTCGGTCAGGTCCAGGTCCAGGCAGTAAAGTTCGGGATCGCCGTCGGGCCCGAGGATGACGGCGTGATTGGAAAAAACGGGAACCCGCGCGCCGTCCTTGCGCCGAAGTTCCACCTCGACCGCCGGGGAAACCTCGCCGGTTTCCGCCATGCGGCGAATGTCCTCCCGGACCCGCTCCCGAATCTCGTCGGGAATGATCAGATCCAGCAGATTCCGGCCGATGGCCTCTTCCGGACCGTAGCCGTAGACGGATCGGCTGGCCTCGTTCCAGTAAAACACGGTTCCGTCGGCCCAATATCCCTGAACGGAGACATTGGGGATCGTCGCCAAGAGTTTTCGGAATCGTTCTTCGGGCCGCTCGGGCGGTTCCATGGAATCCGCCGGGGAATCCGCCGGGGAATCCGCC
>CAYFVR010000007.1:15334-33443 GCA_964346545.1 uncultured Desulfobacterales bacterium
GGAATCCGCCGGGGAATCCGCCGGGGAATCCGCCCGGAAATCCGCCCGGGAATCCGTCGGTTCCCGCGGCAAAGGAAATTCACCGGGGGTTTGCTCGGGGGTCGGAGCGGCGCCGGCGCGATGGGCCAAGGCCGCCTCCAGCTCGGCGACCCGACGGCGAAGCCGCCGGTTTTCCAGGGCCAGGTCGTTGGAATTGCGATGGGGGGTGTCCGATGAGGACGAAGTCATATCGAACGCTCTTTGGCGAATGCCGTCGTCCGGGGAACGGCCCGGGAAGCGGATGGAAGCCGCGAAACGGCATCGGGTCTGGATCGACCCGGGAGAATGAATTCGCCGGTCGCGTCGCCGACGGCGGGGCGCGGCCTTCCATCCCGTTCCAATGCCCCAAGAATACCAAATCCGAAGGGATTTGCCCAGCCTCGTGCCAAGTTCGCAATCAGCGGCCCAGCATTCCTTCCTTCAAACCCTCGTCGGCCGGCTCCGCCCCCAGCCAGACGCCAAACAGCGCCCGCTTGAAATCCAGCCCGGGAATGACGCCCTGGAGCCGCTCTCCCCGGTAGACCCGAACGCCCTGTTCCGGCGTGTACAGGATGTCGAAGAAATCGCCCGACTTGGCCTCTCGGCTGAAAAAGCCGTTGAACTTGTCGATCCCGGATTGAATCGGCGCGGTGTTCCCGCCGGTGGCCGCCGCGAATCCCTCGTTCCAGGCCGCCACCAGTTTTTCCGGCGACACCCCGTCGTAAATGAAATGCATTCGAATGGCCATGGGCGCGTCCGCGGCGACGATGGCGTCGGCGTTCCCGGAGGGTTCCGTCAAATACAGGCCTCCGGCGTAGACTTTGACGAAAAATCTCTTGCGAAGACCGGCGCCGTTGAGCCTCAGTTTCTCCGTTCCCGCGGTGAGGGTATCCGGCAACGTCACCCCGCCGATCTCCAATGCGGCCACGGAACCCGCCGTCAGCAAAGCGAAAACCGTTAAAAGGCCCAAAAACGAACCCGCGCGCTTCAGCATGAAAGACCTCCCCGCCCCGAGGCGATGGAAAGGTAAAAAAATCCCCCGACCTGAAAAACAGAACCGGGGGACGCCGCCCAAAGAAAAACCGAAAAAAGGAGAGAATCAGTCCCCCATTTCCGCCATGTAGTCGTCGTACATCGTCTCCAGGGCCAGCTTGTGCTTGGCCTCCTCCTGGCAAAGCATCTTGAACAGGAGCTTGGCCTCCTCCTCCTCGGACATGTCCTGAAGCTGGTTGTAGAGTTCCAGCGCCTTTTCCTCCCGCTTCATGGCCAGCATCAGCACGTCCTTGTAGCTCATGCCGGGCTTGTAATCCATTTCCACGGCGTAGTCGCTGCGTTTGATGTCGGGAATCCACTTCCATTTATAGTCGTGGATGCTTTTGTCCACGCCCTTCTGGTCCAAATTCTCCAGCATATTCTTGTGCTTCATTTCCTCCTGGGCGAATTCCCGGAGCATCTGCTTGGAGCCGGAAAAGGACTCCTGTTCGCTGGCGTTCATGTAAAAGTCGTGGGCTTCCTGCTCTTTTTCGATGGCGAAGTCGATGACCTCTTTCACGTTCTCGAAGTTCATGGGTGTCTCCTTTTGCTGGGGAATGTCGGCCCGCCGCTTCCGGAATTTCGGAAGCGCGGATTACGTTTCCAGGGAGCCGACCAGCTCGTCCAACCGGCCGAGTCCATGTTCGGCCATGTAGGCCGCGATGCCGTCGATGATTTCCAGCGGCGCCCGAGGATTGACGAAATTCGCGGTCCCCACCTGAATCGCCGACGCCCCGGCAATCAGGAATTCCAGCGCGTCCGAGGCCGAGAGGATGCCGCCGAGCCCCACCACCGGAACGGCCACGGCCCGGGCCGCCTGCCAAACCATCCGCAGCGCAACGGGACGAATGGCCGGACCGGAAAGGCCGCCGGTGAGGTTGGCGATTCGGGAGCGGCGCGTCCGGACGTCGATGGCCATGCCGGTCAGGGTGTTGACGAGCGAAATCATGTCGGCGCCGGCGCCTTCCGCGGCCCGGGCGATTTCCGCCACGTCGGCCACGTTGGGCGACAGCTTGACCATCAACGGAAGCCGGGTTCGTTTTCGGACGGCGGCGACCAGGGCGGCCGCGGCCAGAGGATCGACCCCGAACGCCACGCCCCCGGCCTTGACGTTGGGACAGGAAATATTGACTTCCAGCGCGGCGACGCCGTCCACGCCGTCCAGCCGTTCCGCCAGTTGGGCGTATTCCGCTTCGGTCTTGCCGTAAATGTTGACCACCGTCGGGGTTTTCAGGGTGCGGAGAAACGGCAGTTTTTCCGCGAGGAAGACCTCCAGTCCGACGTTTTCCAGCCCGATGGCGTTGAGCATGCCGCCGGGGGTTTCGGCCACCCGAGGCGGAGGATTCCCCGGGGTCGGCTTCAGGGAGAGCCCCTTGACGACGATGGCGCCCAGCCGGTTCAGATCGATCAGCTCGGCGTACTCCCGTCCGTAGCCGAAGGTTCCGGAGGCGGTCATCACCGGATTCCGGAGCGCAAGGCCGGGCAGATTTACGCGAAGATCGGGCGCGGGAGTCGTCATGATGGACGTGAACCGGGAGTCGAGGGGTTGCGGTTGCCGTATCGAATCGGTCGAAAGTTTCGGCCATACCGTAACGCGCTCTGTACCAGAAGCAAGGGGCCATATCAAGGAATTTCAGTATGCCGAAAACGAGCCCCAACGCAAATTTTTTCGAATGAATCCATATTTCTCATTGCACAGTATCAAAACCGGCCCTATAATTTTGAGAAATATTAGCCTTGACATTTTCCAGGCCCCGTTTTAACAATGAGTATATTCCCAAAAGGAGATGGCATGGTCAGACCCAAGAAAAACCGAGTCGTGGCGTTCAAGCCGGATATCAGCTACTTCAAGCCGCGCGGCATCCCCATGGTCGGTCTGGAGGAGGTGAAGCTCACCGTGGACGAACGGGAGTCGATTCGCCTTTCGGACCTGCTCGGGCTTTCCTACGAAGACGCCGGCCGCAGCATGGGCGTATCCCGGGCCACCTTCGGCCGAATCATCCAGCGGGCCCGGAAGATTGTGGCCGACGCCCTGATCAACGGCAAGGCGATCAACGTGGACGGCGGCAACTACACCCTGGCCGAAGACCGGCGGATGTTTTTGTGCGAACGCTGCCGGCACAGCTGGGAAGAGGCCTGCGGCACCGGCAAGCCCGGAAAATGTCCCTCTTGCGAGGGGGAATTTTTACATCGCATTTCGGAACGGATGCCGGACGCGGAAGCCGAAACCGAAGTCGAAACCGACGCCTAACCCTCGGGCGGGCTTTCGCCCGCCCGGCTTTAAAAACCATTCGCACTGGAAAAACGGGAGCCAAGAAAAATGAAAATTGCACTGAGCGCGAACGGGACGGACCTTTCCGCCCAACTGGACCCGCGCTTCGGCCGGGCCCGACATTTCGTGATATTTGATTCCGAGACCGGCGAAATCGACGTGGTGGACAATGAACAAAATCTGGATCTGCCCCAGGGCGCGGGCATCCAGGCCGGGCAGACCATCGTCCGGAACGGCGCGGACGTGTTGATCACCGGCAACTGCGGCCCCAAGGCCTTTCGGGTGCTGCAAAGCGCCAACGTCCAAATTTTCGTGGGCGTGGACGGCACGCTGGAGGAAGTTTTGGACCGCTTCAAGGCGGGAGAGCTGGAGCCGGCCCGCGAGGCCAACGTCCGGGGACACTGGAGCTGAACGCCCGCCGACCGCCCCCAACAGGTAACCCTTCAACCCTTTTCGCATCGCGGGAGATTGCTTCATGGAAATGATCAGCGGCGGGGGCCGCCCCAGCCAGACCAACAAGAAAGACGCCCAGGCCGCCCAAGACGCCGCCCTGGAAAGCTCTCTTTCCAAAATCAAACACACCTTTATCGTCATGAGCGGCAAGGGCGGCGTGGGGAAGACCAGCGTATCGGTGAATCTCTCCATGGCGCTGGCCAAGCGCGGCTTCAAGATCGGCATCATGGACGTGGACATCCACGGCCCCGACGTGCCGCGAATGCTCGGCATAGACAAGGAGATGCTGACCGTCAACGAAGCCCGAAAACTGATTCCCCTGCCCTACTCCGAAAACCTGGCCGCCGTCAGCATCGAATCCCTCAGCGCCGACAAGGACGACGCCATCATCTGGCGGGGACCGGTGAAACACAGCGCCATTCGGCAGTTCATCGCCGACGTGGAATGGGGCGAGCTGGATTTTCTGATCATCGATTCGCCGCCGGGCACGGGGGACGAACCGCTCAGCGTGGCCCAGACCGTTCCCAACGCCCAGGCGATCATCGTGACCACTCCCCAGGAGGTTTCCCTGGCCGACGTGCGGAAGTCCATCAACTTCTGCAAAACGGTCAAAATGGAAATTTTCGGCCTGGTGGAAAACATGAGCGGCTTTTCCTGCCCCCACTGCGGCGAGGCCATCGACCTCTTCGGCGCCGGCGGCGGCGAACGAACCGCCCAGGAATTCGGCCTCAACTTTTTGGGACGAATTCCCCTGGACCCCCGGGTGGTGGCTTGCGGAGACAACGGGATCTGCTATCAGGAAACCTACGCCGACTCGCCCGTGACCCAGGCTTTTTCCGCGGTGGCGGAACGGATGTCCGCGCTGGTTTAGCGCCGCGCGCAACCATGCAACCCATTCCAATTTTTACTCACATATCTGGAGGATTCCCATGAGATTTGCCATTCCCCTGGCGGAAGGAAAACTGGCCACCCATTTCGGCCATTGCAAGGAGTTCGCGTTCGTGAACGTGGAAAACGGAGAAATTTCCGGCGCCGAAATCCAGGTGCCGCCGCCCCACGAGCCGGGCTTGCTGCCCAAATGGCTGGGCGAACACGGCGTCAACGTGGTGATCGCGGGCGGCATGGGCGCGCGGGCGGTAAGCCTGCTGGAGGAAAACCGGATCGAGGTGAAAACCGGGGCCCCGCGCCTGGAGCCGGAAACGCTGGTCCGTCAGTACCTGGACAACGCACTGGTCACCGGACAAAATCTCTGCGACCACTGATTCCATTCCAAACGATGTTTGATTCGGCCCATGGGACGGTTTCATGGGCCGTTTTTATTTCGGTTGGCCGCCGCTTCCCCTTTCCCGACCGGAACGGAGCGGCGGGCGGAAAAAAGAACAAAAAGGATCGCCCATGCCGACAACGGTCACCACGCTGATGGAAAACCGGGTCGCCGACGACCGGAAGGAGCTGGTCGCGGAACACGGCCTTTCGTTTCTGGTGGAAACCCCAAACCGGCGGATATTGTTCGACACCGGCGCCTCGGGACGATTTTTGGAAAACGGCCGCAAGCTGGGCAAGTTTCCCGGGCCGGTGGACGGCGTTTTTCTCAGCCACGGCCATTACGACCATGCCGGCGGCCTGCCGGAACTGCTCTCCAACGAGAACGGGCCGCTGGACCTGTTCGCCGGTCCCGAGGCGCTGGGCCCCCGAGGCGTTCACCGGGACGGAAGCCGGAAGGAAATTGGTCCGCCGGATCTGGATCGGGCGCTAAAGACGGGCGCCCTCCGGCTTCATCCGTTGACGACGCCCGGCCCCGTTTTTCCCGGCGGATTCGCCGGCGGTCCCATTCCCATGGTCGTCGACTTCGAGGTGGTGGAACCGGGCTTCACCCGGGGTCCGGAAGACCGCGCGGCGCCCGACGCGTTCCCCGAGGAACGGGCGTTGGTGCTGGAAACCGGGGACGGCCCCGCGGTTCTCATCGGCTGCGCTCATCGGGGGGTCGTCAACACGCTCCGCCATCTCGCGGAGGCCCTGGACCTTCGCCGAATCCATGCCGTTTTGGGGGGTCTCCATTTGATGAACGCGGGCGCGGATCGGATCGAGGCGACCATCGCGGGCCTTCAAGAATTCGGCGTGGAGCGCATCGGCGTCGGCCATTGCACCGGCGAAGCGGCGACCCGGGCGATTCGTCGGGCCTTTCCCGGCCGCTGGCTGGACATCGGGGTCGGGGCGGAAATGGTTTTTTCGGATCGGACTGGCCCCATTGAGCCCTCTCCCTGAATCGTGTCATATCCCCTTGCGCGTTGCGCATCCCTTGATTTCCGAAGGATACCCCAGTAAACAACGGAATGCGGGGCGGAAAACGTCCGCCCGCGCGCCCGGGCTCCTCGCCCCCCCATCTTCAAGCCATTCGGGAGATTCATGGGCCGCATTCTGCTGCTGGTTTTTTTGGCGTTGTTTCTGATTCTGGCCACCCTTCGAAAATGGAAGCTTTTTTTCGCCGTCACCGCCGCCGCGGCGGCGGTCGCCCTCGTTCTTCTCTTTGCCGCGGTGCGTCCGCCGGAAAGGGAAACGGAAGCCGCCTTGGCGCGGGTGCGGCTGGGCTACAGCCCGGACAAGCGCCCCCTGGTCGCCGCCACCGTCTTCGGGGAAGCCCTCAAGTCGGTTCACGGATTGATCCTTAGCGACACGCGGCTGCCCGCCGACCCGGCCCCCGAGGCGCTTCCCCCGCTGGACGCCTGCTGGGTGGACGGATACCGGCTGCCGGATCGGCTGGAATCCGAAGAGAAAAAGCCGCTTCGGATCGCCCTGGATTTCGGGGCGCACCTGGTGGTGGCCGCCTGGCCGGAGGTGGCCGCGTCCCTGGAACGGCGAGGATTGATTCAATCGGACGGCCCCGACGCGACGGGCGGCGTCTTGACCGACCCGGCCGGGCTGATCGCCCTCATGGCGGCGGAGACGCCCTGGACGGCTTTGGGCGTCCGGGACATGCCGGGCAACGTCCGGCTGATCGCGCCCTCCCCCCGGGGCGACGCGACCGGCCGACTGGCGGCCCAATGGCTGGCCGAAATTGCCTCCCGCGACGGGGATTCCGAGAGAAAGCGGGACCTCTCCCGGCTTCCCTCTCTTTACGGAAAGATGGGTCCCCTGGAACCCTCGGCCATGGCGCTGTTCGGCCAGTTCGTCAAACAGGGAGCCTGGGATTATCCCCTGGTCCTGGTGGACGAACAGGCGGTGGTCGCCTTCGATCAGGCTTTTCCCGCCTATCGGGAAACCTTGGCGACCCAAATCCGGATTCTCCGCCTGGCGAAACCCCGGCTGGCGGCCCATCCGACCATCGGCTTTACCCCGGCGGGAAACCGGCTGCTGGACGCCCTCGCCCATCCGGAAATCGCCGGGCTGATTTGGGAACGGCACGGACTGCGCCCCCTGAACGGAAAAAACATCCCCACGCCGGAGCGGGTGCGGCGCTTCGGACTGGATCGCCTTCCACCGACGGAACCGACCCGTCCCGATCCCGGGTTGACGGCGCGGCTGGCGGAGCTGTTCCCCGTCCGCTGACGGCTTTGGAGATGCCGGAATGACCCCGAACCGCCCCGATTCGCCGCGCCCGATCCAAACGTCCGCCCCGGAAACCGGCCCGGCCCGGGTGCTCGTGGTGGATGACGACCGGGTGGTCCAGGCCTTGCTGGGCCGATCTCTTCGCAAGGCCGGCTACGACGTGATCCTGGCCGCCAACGGCCGGGAGGCCCTGGAGCGAATCGAATCGGACGTGGGGGTTGTGCTTCTGGACCTGCAAATGCCGGAGATGGACGGCATCCACTGCCTGGGCCGCCTGCGGGAATACGACCCGGACCTGGCCGCCATCATGGTTTCCGCCAGCGAGGAAATCAGCGACGCCGTGGAGGCCATGCGCCGGGGCGCCTACGACTACGTGGTGAAGCCGGTGGCCCCCAGCACCCTGATCCCGCTGGTGGAAAAGGCGCGGCAAACCTGGCTGCAAAACCGCCGGTTCCGCCGGATGGAGGCCGAGCTGGCCCGGGCCCGGGTTCGGGAAATCACCATCGCGGCCAAAATTCAACGAACCTTGTTGATGGGCAGACCTCTGGAGGTTCCCGGCCTGCGAATCGCCTGCCTGACCCTCCCCTCGCAGACGGTGGACGGCGACTTCTACGATTTTTTCCAACTCGCCGACGCCTCCCTGGACGTCCTCATCGGCGACGTGATGGGAAAAGGAGTGCCCGCCGCGCTTCTGGGCGCGGCCATCAAAAGCGAATGCTTGCGGGTCATCGCCGAGCTGGAACGCCGCGCGGATCGGGGATGTTGCCCCGAACCGGAGGCGGTGGTGACCGGTCTCCACCGCCGACTCATCGGTCACATGGAAGACATTGAGACATTCGTGACCTTGTGCTATGCTCGACTCGACGTTATGAAACAAGAAATTCGGCTGGTGGACTGCGGGCACATGCCGACCCTCCACTTCAAGGCCCGATCGGACCAGGTCGAGGCCTTGGAAGGAGTCAACGTGCCGCTGGGTCTTCCCGAACCGTCGCCGTTCCAACAAATTCGAACGCCGTTTGAACCGGGAGATTCTTTTCTTTTTTATTCCGACGGATTGACCGAAGCGGCCCGGCCGGACGGCGAGATGTTCGGGGAGGCCCGGCTGATGGACGTGTTTCTGGAACACGCCCTCTGCGGCCCCGATGAACTCGTCCGCCGGATATCCCAAGCCGTCAACGATTTCGCGGGTTCCGCCGCCATCGAAGACGACGTCACCTGCGTGGCGGTCGCCGTCGAACCGGAGCCGGCGTCCGCTTTTGGCAAGGAGTGCCGAGAATGGCCGATACCGCCGTAAAGCTGGTCATCCCCAGCGACCTGAAAAACGTCTATCTCATCGACATGCTGGTCGAAACGCTTTGCTCCCTGGTGCCGCTGCCCGATAGCGGCGCCTTCTGGATCAAGCTGTGCGCGGTGGAAGCGGTCAACAACGCCATCATCCACGCCTACGACAAATCGCCGGATCACGAAGTGACGGTTCGGGTCCACATCGAGGAGGACCGGCTGACCCTGGAGGTGCGGGACGCCGGTCGGCCCATGTCGCCCCATCTGCTGGCGGGCCAAGACCTGGACGCGCTGGCGGGAAACCCCGAGGACCCGGATTCGGTGGCCACCAAGGGACGCGGCCTCGCGATTATCCGGGAAACGATGGACAGCGTCGCCTATGACCGGCGGGACGGCGAAAACTGTTTGACCATGATGAAGCGGTTGAACCACGGAGACGAATCGTGAAAATTCTGGAACCGGAAGCCCGGGGAGACGTTACGGTCGTGGCGGTTCGTTGCGACCGGCTGGACGCCAGCATGGCCGACCGTTTCAAGGAGGAAATGGCCGAAATCATCCCGGACGGCGGCGTCCGGATGGTCCTCGATTTGTCCAAGGTGAAATTCATCGACAGCACCGGCATCGGCGCGGTGGCCTCGGCCCTCAAGCGCAACGGCCCCAAGGGGCGGATGATGCTGTGCGGCGTGCAGCCCACCGTTCGAAAAGTTTTCGAAATCACCCGATTCTTCAAGATCATCCCCGCCGCCGAAACCCGGGAGGCGGCGGTGGCGGCCCTGGAAGAAGCCTAAGACCGCCCATGTCGGCCCGCCCTACATTCGCCCGGCTCTGGCTTCTGGGCCTGGGATTGTTTTCCCTGCTCCCGGTCGCCTGCGCGTTGCCCGCGCCGCCGGCCGCGGAATCGCCGTTCCCCCGGGAACGGTCCCTGAACGGCCCCTGGAAATTTTCCCCCGCCCCCTTGCGATCCGCCGACGCCTACCGTCCCGAAACGTCGGACGCGGACTGGGAAACGATCCCGGTTCCGGCCAACTGGCATCCCGCCCGGGGAGAGCATTCCGGCGCGGCCTGGTACCGGCTTTCGTTTCCCTCCCCCGAGATCCCGCCCGACGGCGTGGTCCAACTCCATTTTCAGGGGGTGGACTACGCCGCCGACGCATGGCTCAACGGCCGTCACCTCGGCTTCCACGAGGGCCGATTCGCCCCCTTCGCCTTCGACGTTTCCGACGCCCTCAAAAGGAGCGGGACCAACTTGCTGGCGGTGCGGGTGGACAGCCCCCACGAACCGGTGGGCCGGGTCTGGAGCCTGCGCAAGCGGCTGATCAAGGGCATTTTCAACCACCACGACACCCGCCCCGGCGGCGCATGGTCCCCTCGGGGACAGGACGGCAACACCGGCGGCATCTGGGGTCCGGTTCGGCTTCGTCTTTCTCGAACCATCGCCATCACGCACTTGGCCGTCCGGCGCCATCTTCGCCTTTCGGACGCCACCGCGACGCCGGAGGTCACCGTGAAGCTCCACCGCCCAGCCGAACGGACTTCCGATCCGGTCACCTTCACCGCGACCCTTCGTCCCGAAGGCGCCTTGATCGCGGAGGAGCCGCCCACCGCGCGAATGACCGTGCCGGTGGAACCCGGCCCATCCGTCGTGCGCCTCCGCTTTCCTCGAACCCCCGTCCGGCTTTGGAACACCTGGGACACGGGCACGCCCCATCTCTATCGGTTGACCGTCACGGCCCGTCGCAACGGCCGGGTTCTCGATCGGGCCGAAAAAACCATCGGCTTCCGGAAGCTGACCATGGACCCGGAGACCTTCGTGGTCCGGCTCAACGGGAAACGCCTCTTCCTTCGAGGGACCAACTACATCTCCGCCCAGTGGGTCTCGGAAATGAACGGCGACGATTTCGACCGGGACCTTTCTCTCATGATCGACGCCCACGTCAACGCCATCCGGGTTCACGCCCATGTGGAGCCGGCGGAATTTTACGAACGGTGCGATCGGCGGGGGGTGCTGGTCTGGCAGGATTTTCCCTTGCAATGGGGCTATTCCGACGCGCCGGAGTTTCGAACCGAGGCGGTTCGTCAGGCCCGGGAGATGGTGGACTTTCTGGACCATCATCCATCCATTCTGGCCTGGTGCACCCACAACGAGCCGCCCTGGGAGGCGGACTGGATGCGGTACAAGTATCCGGATTACCAACCCGGCCAGAACCGGGAGCTGGACGACGCCGTCGCCGAAGCCCTCCGAAAAGCCGATCCCGACCGATACGTTCACCTTGCCTCGGTGGGCGAGGAACACCCCTGGCACGGCTGGTATTCCGGAAGCCTGCGGGACTACCGCAAACCGGCGAAGCATCCGCTGATCACCGAATTCGGCGCGCAGGCCCTGCCCGAACGGGAGACCTTGCGCCGGATCGTGGGGGACGAGGCCCTCTGGCCGGACACCGAAGCGGAATGGAAGCTGTGGGAACACCACAATTTCCAGCGGCACGAGACGTTCACCCTCGCCGGCGTGAATCCCGGAGAAAACACCGCCGAATTCATCCGGAACACCCAGGACTACCAGGCCCGGCTGATCAAAACCGCCGCCGAATCCTACCGCCGTCAGCGTTTCGCGCCGGTGGCGGGAATTTTTCAGTTCCTGTTTTCGGAAAACTGGCCCTCCATGAACTGGGGGATGATGGATTATCTCCGCCGGCCCAAACCGGGCTACGCGGCCCTGCGCACCGCCTATCAGCCGGTGCTGCCCATGGCTCAATGGATCGATTCCGACCCGAAGGGCGATGCCCCCGGCTCGGGAGCGGCGGTCCCGGAAACCCCGGCCGTCCGGCTTTGGGTGGTCAACGACCGGCATGTGGACCATCCCGACGCGGTCCTGTCCCATCATCTGGACCGGGACGGCGGAGCGGTGGCTTCGGGGTCCATCGACCTGACCGTTCCGGCGGACGAGGCGCGAACGGCCGGCAGCCTCCGCTGGACCGACCTGGCTCCCGGGGACTATGAACTCCGCCTCTCGCTCCGGGACGCCGACGGGGAGTTGCTCGGCCTGAACCGTTACGCCTTCGTTGTTCCAGAACCGCCTTCCGCCGCGCCGCCGGAATCGATTTCCGCGACCGATCCGGCGGAAGCACGTACGCCCTCGCTCTCGGAGACCGCGCCGTGAAACCGTTTTACTTCAACCGGTTCGAAGACCGGAAACCGCCGGAACCGGTCCCCCATTCGCCGAACCGCGAGTTGCTGTGGCAATTCCTGGCCACCCTCAACCTGTGCCTGGGGTTGTGGTACATCGCCTGGCGCTGGACCGATTCCCTCAATTTCGAGGCCCTCTGGTTCGCCATTCCCCTGGCCATCGCCGAAACCTGCGCCCTGTTCGGCCTTTTCCTTTTCACGATCAACCTCTGGAAGGTCCGCGACCACGCCCGAACCCCGCCGCCCACGGCGGCCGAATGCATTCATACGCCGGCGCCGTTCCGGCCCGACCGCATCACCGCGGACGTCTTCTTTCCCACCTACGACGAAGACCCCGAGCTGGTTCGGTACAGCATTCGGGACGCCAAGGCGATCACCTATCCCCACCCCCTGGACCTGCGCATTCATGTTCTGGACGACGGCAAGCGGTCGGCCATGGCGGCGGTGGCCGACGAGGAGGGAGTGGGCTACCTGACCCGCGATTCCAACATCGGCTTCAAGGCGGGCAACCTTCAGAACGCCATGCGACGCACCAGCGGCGAATTCATCGTCATCTGCGACGCCGACACCCGGCCCTTTCCCACCATTTTGGAAAGCACCCTGGGCTATTTTCGCGATCCGGACGTGGCCTGGGTGCAGACGCCCCAATGGTTCTACGACCTGCCCGAAGGCCGTCCTCTGGACCAGGCCCTGGGCCGAAAGCTGGGCGCGCCGGGACGGTGGCTGGGCCGGACGATCCAGCGGGTGATCGGGCCGTTTTCGGTGGGCCGGGACCCCTTCAACAACGATCCCCAGATGTTCTACGACGTGATTCAGCGGCGGCGGAACTGGGCCAACGCCTCCTTCTGTTGCGGAGCCGGTTCGGTCCACCGGCGAGAGGCGGTGCAGCTCATGGCCCTGCGCAACCGGGGGCTGGAGCTGGAGGGACTTTCCGAAAAATACGACGAGGCCGAAGGGGAGCTGTTGCGGGCCTTCGACCGGATCGAGGAGAAATTTCTGGACCTGTCCAAGGGGCTGACCGACCGGCAATACCGGGTCCAGTTCGCGGAGGCCATGCGCGAGGCCTGGTCCCGCAGCCGCAAGGAGGTCCGCCAGACCCTGCGGGAAAACGCCAACGAGGTCAACTTCTTCTTTCTGGAAAACCCGGTGCCCTACAAGCACCACGTCTCCGAAGACATGTACACCTCGCTGCTGCTCCACGCCGAGCGGGTGGACCCCGAGACCGACCGGCACTGGAAATCGGTGCTTCACCCCGGCATCGAATCCCGGATGCTCTCCACCCAGGATCTGCTGAGCTGGACCATCCAACGGTTCAAATACGCCGGCGGCACCATCGACATCGGGTGGCGGGAAAAGCACCTGCTCTTCGGCCGGGCACTCGGCCTTCCCCAAAAGCTGATGTACGGCGCCACCTTCTGGTCTTATCTGGGCTGCATCTGGAACACGGTTTTCCTGATCGCGCCCATCGTGTATCTGTTCACCGGCATTCCGCCGGTGGAAGTCTATTCGGTGGATTTTTTCAAGCACTTTTTCCCGTTCATCATCGCCAACACCCTGGCCATGATGGTGGGCGCCTGGGGCGTCCCGGCCTGGCAGGGACAGTCCACCTATCTCTCCTTTTTCGCGGTGAACTTCAAGGCGCTCTGGAAGGTCATGCGCCGGGAACAGCGGCGGTTTCCCCGGCTTTCCCGGGATATCGAGGGCGAACTGACCGTCAACGGTCGCGCGACGCCGGCCAAAATGCGCGATATGTCGAAATTTGGCCGCTACGTGCTGTTCGCCCGGTCGGGCCTGCAGGTGGAGCCGGAAACGGAAATCCCGGACCTTCGGGTGGGCGATCCCGGCGAAGTCTCCTTCACCATGAACGACAAGGCCCGCACGGTGATTCGGGAAAAGGTGGTCATCCGCCGAATTGACGGCCGCTCCCTGGGCGTGGAGACCCGGCGGCCCGACGGCGAGAAAATTTCTTTCACCGTGACGCCCAAACTCCGGCAGGAACGGAGCTTCGTCAAACTGGTGACGCCCCAGCTTGCCATCGTCGCCCTGACCGTGGGCGGCATGACCTACGCCCTGACCCTGTCTTGGCTCGGCCATCGCCACGACACCGTGGCCCTGCTGGCCAACGCCTTCTGGGGCGGCTTCAACATCCTGGCCTTGGGCGGGATGATCCGCGCCGCCTTTTGGCAACCACCGGAATTCGAAGAGGCCGCCGATGCGGCGTAAATCCGCGGCCCGGATGACCGACGGATGCGCCCGGACGCCGTTTTCCCACCCGTTCCGGGGGCGGCCCCCAGTCGAGAACCCGCCCGGCCGCGGATCGCAACATCCCCCCTTCCCCCTCGATACCGACACCCCCCGCTTCCGAAATCTCCCGCCGAGGAGTCTTGCATGACATTCAAGGACGGACTGATCGCCGCTCGCAGCCACATCATCTTTCTGCTCGCCGTCTCCGTGGCCTTCGGTTTGATGTACCACTTGGAAAAATGGGACATCCAAACCCAGATTGAACGGAAAATCCGGGAGGGGCTGACCATCGACCTGAGTCCCGACGTGCCGAAGGTGGAACCCCGCGCCTTGACCGACGAGGAATGGCGCTGGGCGGAAATCGCCTGGACCTATTTCGAGCGAAATTATCATCCGGAGACCGGGCTGGTGAATTCGGTGGAAGGCTATCCCGCCACCACCATGTGGGACACCGCCTCCTATCTCATGGCTCTGATCTCCGTCCATCGTCTGGAGATGATCGACCGGGCGGAATTCGACGATCGGATGCGTCGGGCCTTGAAGGGCCTGGAAAATCTGCCGCTCTACGAAGGCAAATTGCCCAACAAATCCTACAACACGGCCACCGGCCGAATGACCGACTACGCCAACACCCCCACGGAACGGGGAATCGGCTGGTCGGCCATCGACATGGGCCGACTGATCGCGCCCCTGCACATCGTGGTCTGGAACTATCCGATCCACGCCCAGCAGGCCACCCGGGTCCTTCGCCGGTGGGACCTGAACGCCATGATCCGCAACGGCGTCATGTACGGGGCCAGTCCGACCGCCGAAGGGGCCACCGAGTACCTTCAGGAAGGGCGCATCGGCTACGAGGAATACGCGGCCAAGGCGCTCTATCTGCTGGGAATGGACGTCTACCGGGCCCTGCGCTACATGGACTTTCTGGAGTTCATCGACATCTACGGCGTCCGGGTGCCCTACGATCTGCGGGATCCGGCCAACTACGGCGCCCAGAACTACGTGTTGAGCGAGCCCTACATTCTGGACGGCATCGAATTCGGCTGGGACGAGGCGTCCCGGGAATTCGCCTGGCGGGTTTACCAGGCGCAGGAACGGCGCCACCGGGAAACCGGCATCCTGACCGCGGTCAGCGAGGACCATCTGGACCAGGCGCCCTATTTCGTCTACAACACCGTTTTTTCGGACGGCGTTCCGTGGAACTGCGTGGACAGCCGGGGGAATCCGGCTCCCCAGTTCCGAACCCTCAGCACCAAGGCGGCGTTCGGCTGGTACGCCTTGTATCGCACGGCCTACACCCGGGCCCTGGTGGATCGGGTGCGGGAATTGCACGACCCGGAGAAGGGATGGTTTTCCGGCCTGTACGAAACGCCGGAAGTCCCCAACCGGGCCATCACCTGCAACACGAACGCGATTGTGCTGGAAAGTCTTTGCTTTATCCGGCTGGGCCGGCACGTCACCCTCTACGACACCGAGGCGGCGTCGCCCCGGGTCGGCCAGAATGGAGAAAACCAACCATGAAATGGGCGAAACTTTTTTTGACCGCCGCCGGCCTGATGTTGCTGACGGCAAGCCTGGGATGCGGCCAGACCGCGCCGTTGGACGTGTATGGACTGACGCCGGACGACGCGCCGGCCGCCGCGGCCCCGTCCCCATCCGGTTCCCAACCCCGGAACGCGCCCCCCGCCGGCCCGGCGCCCCACCCGGGACGCCACGGCGAGCTGACCGAAGAGGAAATGAAGCTGGCCCGGGTGGCCTGGAAGTATTTCGAAAACAATTACCAGCCGGAAACCGGCCTGGTAAACGCCGTGAATCAGTACCCCTCCTTCACGCTGTGGGATTCCTCATCCTATCTGGGCGGGCTCATGGCGGCCTACGAGCTGGGCATCATCGACAAGAACACCTTCGACGTCCGCCTGTCCAAACTCCTGGGCACCTTCAACCGCCTCGACTTTTTCCGGGGCGAGCTGCCCAACAAAGTCTACCACACCAAAACGGCCCAGAAGGTCAACTACGCCAACAAACCGGGAGAAATCGGCTTTTCCGCCCTGGACTTGGGCCGAAAGCTGATCTGGCTCAAGATCATCAAGGAGCGTTATCCCCAGCACGCCGACGCCATCGACCGCTTCGTGTTGCGATGGGATTTTCGCCGGATGATCGACCGGCGGGGCATGATGTTCGGCGCCATGGTGCAGGACGGCAAGACCGTCTACGTCCAGGAGGGGCGACTGGGCTACGAGGAGTACGCCGCCAAGGGCTTTCAGCTTTGGGGCTTCGACACCCCCCTGGCCTCCAAGGCGGAACCCTACGAGGAAATCATCATTCACGGCGTGCGAGTGCCCTACGACACCCGGGATCCCCGGAGGCTGCACGCCCACAACTACGTCGTCTGCGAAAGCTACGTGCTGGACGGCATCGAGCTGGGCTGGGATCTGACCGACGACGTCAGCTCCGACAACCGGACCCATACCGACCTCGTCTCCCACGATTTCGCCCAGCGGATCTATCGGGTCCAAGAGGCGCGCTTCCGGGAAACCGGCATCTTCACCGCCCGAACGGAACATCAGCTCGACCAGAAACCCTATTTCGTCTACGACACCATCTACACCGACGGGTATCCCTGGAACACCATCACCGAAAAAGGGGACTACGTTCCCCAGTTCGCCGCCGTGGCCCTGAAGGGGGCCTTCGGCCTGTGGGCCCTGTGGGACACGGAGTACACCGACCGGCTCTACGATCTGATCTCGGGACTTTACGATCCCGACAAGGGCTTCTTCGAAGGCCGCTACGAGCGCTCGGGCGCGCCGATCAACACCTTTACCTCCAACAACAACGGCATCATCCTGGAAGCCCTGCTCTACAAGGCCCAGGGCAAGTTCCTCCGCCACTCCGGCCGCACCGGGCTGTGGGAGGCGGAAACTTCCGATCCTTTCGGCGCGGGGCGTCGCAAAGGATATCCGGGCCATCGAGACGATCGCTGATTGACCCGACCATGTTCCCTTTTTTTCGCCATTGGGCCGTCCTTGCGGCCCTTGCCCTCCTGGTCGCCATCCTTTTTTCCGGCTGCGGCGTGGTCGTTCGGGGGGTGAATACCGGCGCGCGGGAAATCTGGCGCTCCCAGCTTCTTCGCCAGGGCCGCCACGGCCCCCTGACCGAGACCGAGAAAAACTGGGCGCGGATCGCCTGGAAATATTTCGAGCGAAACTACAATCCGGGCACCGGCCTGGTGAACAGCGTGGACGGGAACAATTCCGCCGGCATGAGCCATGTGGCCGACACGCTGGCCGCCCTGGTGGCCGCCCGGGAGCTGGAGCTGCTTGACGCCTGCGATTTCGACGCCCGGCTCAGCGCGCTGCTTCAGTTTCTCAACCGCATGGGGCTCTTTTACGGCCGCCTGCCGAACCTGCGCTACGGCACACAAACCGGCCAGATGGTCAACTACGGCGGAAACCCCGAGAGCATCGGCTGGTCGGCCACCGACCTGGGCCGCCTCCTGGTCTGGCTCCACATCCTCAAAACCCGCTATCCGGAATACGCCGAATACGTGGACGGCGCGGTGTTGCGCTGGAATTTCTGCGACCTGATCGACGACTGCGGAACCCTGTACGGCGGGGCCAAAAACGAGGGCGGCAAAGATTTCCGGACCTTTCAGGAAGGTCGCCTGGGGCTGGAGGAATACGCCGCCCGGGGATTTCAGCTCTGGGGATTCAACACCGACCTCGCCTCCCGGCTGGAGCCCTTTGAAACCGCCCTGATCTACAACATCCCCATCCCCCACGACGCCCGCAACCGCCAGCGGGGCGGGACCATCGCCCCGGTGATGAGCCAGGCCTACCTCATGTCCGGGCTGGAGTTCAACTGGGACCGGCCCTCGGACGACTACCCGGGGCTGGACAGCGTCCACACCGACGGCGACGAGGCCGACTTGGCCAATCGGATTTACCGGGTTCAGGCCATGCGCCACCAGAAGGACCACATCTTCACCGCCCGCACCGACCATCGCCTCCCGGCGGATCCCTACTACGTCTACGGCACCGTGTTCGCGGAAGGCTTCGCCTGGAACGTGCTGACGCCGGGGGG
>CAYFVR010000007.1:33543-39053 GCA_964346545.1 uncultured Desulfobacterales bacterium
TTTCCCGGCAACAGCCGCCCCGGCCTGTTCCAATCCGAGGAAGCCGACCCGTTTCGGGGCGGACGCCGATGCCTCCCGGCCGAACGGGACCCCTGCTATCTGTACGCCGATGATCCGGCCTGACCCGGCCCGCGCCTTTCGGCTGCTGGCGGCGGTGCTGGGGCTTCTGGCGTTTTCGGCCCCGATCCGCGCCCAGGAGCCCACGCCCGACGAAATCATGAAGGGGGTGCTCAGTTCGTTCTCGCTTCCCCTGAACGATTTGCTGAAAAAAGAGTATTCCGAGGAGTGGAAAAACCTGTTTCAGGGCTTCAGCGGAAACGTCGCCTACAATTTTCCCCTTAACCAGGAGGCGCCGGTGGACCGGGAGGGCGGCGACACCCAGGGGGACGGCGGCCGCAACCAGCAAGCCACCGCCACCTTCCGCTACAATCCCCTCAGCTACTGGTTTTTCAACGTCACCCTCTACAAATACGTGGACGACGACCTCCAGGCGCCCTGGGACCCGGATTTCACCTATCAGTTCGGCTACGAGGACTGGCATCCGTGGACCCTGAGCCTGGTCTATTCCAACTTCGGGGGCAACCGGTTGAACCCGGATCGGGACGCCGGGGAACGGTTCACCCGATTCGAAGAGGGAACGATCCGGGCCGGAATGAAATGGACCCTGCCCCCCTGGATGGAGGAGCTGTTCATCGTCCACCCGGAAGGCGGCGTGCGGGGGTCGGTCAACTATCTGCTGACGCCGCGCTACTTCGATCTGGACAGCGGGGAGACGCGGAAGTGGAAGCACCGGCTGAGCCTCAACGTAAAATACACCATCTACAAATGGATTCATTTCACCTGGGCGGCCTATTGGTATCCCGACCGGAACCAGCGCCAGCCCTGGGACCCCGACTTCACCTACCAGTTCGGCTTCATGGACTGGCGGCCCGGAACGCTGTCGCTGCAATACAATAATTTCGGGGGAAACCGGCTGTTCGGCGGGGGCGACGGCGGCGGGGGATTTTTGGACGGGAATATTTCGGCGTCTTGGTCGTGGGCGTTTTGAGGGGAAAACCGGGTAGAGCCCAGCGTAATCGTTTTATCGCCCTTTCCCGCCTTCGCTTCCGGATAGCCTCTTCCATCTCTTCCAATGTGACTGGCGTTTTGGGCGCCCGAAGGCGAAATACTCCAAAAAGCTATTTGACGGAAGGTTCGGGCCGATCGGGAAATTCTTTCGGATTTCCGGGTACATCCTTTCCTTGAAGTTTTTCGAAATTTTTCACCATTATCATTCCCTTCTTACGCTTTTGCCCCACCCGGATTCATCGTTCATTGGAAATGCCAAAAAAAGGACATGGCCTTTATGCCTCGAATATCATCGGCCCCCAAAAAACTTGCCATAAAGAATAAATTCACCTCGGAATCCACCGAAACAACACCTGATGCCGCACCATCAGCCAAATCCCCCCCAGGGCCAGGAAGCAGGCCAGGGTCACGGTGTGGGCGTTGATGAAGAAGAAGGGGAAGTTGTAGATCAGCATGACGGCGTAGACGTGGACGATGAAGACGTAGAGCGACGCCTGCCCCATGGGGACGAAAAACCAGCCTAACGCCCGGTGGATGGGCCGCCAGAACCAGGTGAGCAACAGATAGCCGAAGGAGAGCAGGAAGAAGAAATTGACCAGCCGGCCCAGCCCCAGCCGGTCCTTGCGAAACCAATCTTCGTAAATGGCCCAGAACGTATCCGGCGGAATGACCGACATTTTGGCCCAGTCCGGAAGCCGAGGATTGGGATTGTTTTGCGCGTAAAACAGGCAGGCCAGGAAAATGGGAATCCCCACGCCGAAAAATGCGCGGCGAAAGCGAACGTCCCGCCACAATTCCCCGATCTTGTCCCGGTGATAGCCGGCGGCCAGCCCGTGAAAATAGGTCAACTGCCAAGTGAGGATTGGAAAGGCGTATTCGAATTGGGCGCCGGTGGGCCGGGTGGGCCAGGCCCAGTTGGCCACGTAAACAATCCAGCACACCGCCAGCAAAATCCCGGTGCGTCGATGATAGATCAGCCAGAGCGCCAGGGGCGTCACGAAAATCAGGATGACGTACAGCCCGAGAATCTGGAACTGGTGCGGCCCGATCTGGAGCAGCAACGTCCGGGCCGCCCAGTGGGAGACGGGTTCGTGGGCCGCCGGGTACAGCGGATAAACCTTGCCGGAATCGACGTTGACGTAGGTCATGACCGCCGAAGCGTCCAAAAACGGCAACAAATTCAGCAAAAACACGCTGGCGATGACGAACAGGTTCACCCGGTAGAGCTGGGTGGAGCGATCCACCAGCCGGTTGATGGCGTCGCCCCAGCCGCTGCGGTCGATCCGGCCGCGATACACCATGCCCAGAACGAAACCGGAAAGGATCACGAAGCCTTCCCCGCCGGTGGCGATGCCGAACCGTTCCCAAGTGAGCAGGCTGAACCAGGAAAATGCCTCGATGTGATTGACGACGAGGATGAACATGACGATCCCCCGGATGAAATCGATCCGGAGGTCGCGGCGCTGGTCGGGCGGGTAGGCCATGGAGCTGTCGGATTCCACGAATTCGATCCTTTCAAGGCAACGGTGGATGCTGGAAACATTTCGTTTCTTTTCTCCGCCCCGGGGAATTCTGTCAAGAAAAAGGCTTGCAATCGCGGGATTCATCCCCTATCCATCCGCTGGAAACCGATCTCTCCGAAAAGGAACCGCGCATGACCGACCATCCCCTTCGCCTGGAAACCGTCTCCGATCCCGAGGAATGGGCCGACCTTTTGGAACGCTGTCGGGAGACCAGCATTCAGCAGACCTGGGCCTACGGCCAAGCCGTCCACCGCTGCATTGACTGGAATCCCGCGCGCCACAAGCTGATCGACGCCGACGGCGAGCCGGTGGCCATCGCCCAGGCGCTGGAGAAGGAACTTCCCGTCCTGGGCCGAACCGTCCGATTGCAGCACGGCCCCATGTTCATCGACGCCGGATTCGACCCGGAGCAAGCCGCCGCCGCGTTGAAACTTCTTCGGTCCCATTGGGTGGACGAGGGCGGCGCGAGCCTGCACCTCACCCCCTGTCTCGTGGACCCCGGCGACCTGCCGCCCGGCTGGGACGCCGCCGCCGGCTTCCATCCCTCCGACGAACCGCTGTGGACCTCCATCCGGGTGGACGCCACCCTTCCCGAATCCCGCCTGCTGAAAAACATGAAACGGCGCTGGCGAGGTCCACTGAAAAAGTCCGAAAAAGCCGGCGTGGCCCTCGAAATCGGAAACGGGATCGAGGACATGGAATTTTTCCTGGAGCGGTACGAATCCGCCGCCCGGGAAAAGGGCTTTACTTGGCCGTCGCCGGAGCTGGTTCGTGCCATCCACCAGGCCGATCCCGACGCGTTACGACTCCTTTTTGCCGTCCATGACGAAGAACGGGTCGCCGCCATGGTCTTGCAGTCCTGCGCCAACACCTTTTTTAGCCTCGTGGCTTGGAACGGTCCCCAATCCGGCGCGGTCAACGCGCACAATTTTCTGATCTATCATTCCATCCGGTTCACGGCGGAATCGGGCGGGGTCTGGCTGGACCTCGGCGGGATCGACGAAAAACACCTCCCCGGCATTACCGCGTTCAAGCGAGGCGTGGGGGGGCGGGAATACGCCTACCTGGGAAACTGGGAAGCCCGCCCGGAAACCGGCGCCGACGCCGCGGGGGAAGATTACCGCAAAGGCCTCGGCCACATTCTGACCGGACTGGAACCGCCCTCGGCCGGGGGAGATCAAGCGGACGATACGGTCGCCCGGGTCGCCGCCATCCTCGCCCGCTTCGTCCAGGAAATGACCGCAGAGGAACTGGCCGCCGAGCCGGACCTCTCCCTGCTGGCGGACGGTCTCATCGACTCCCTGACCCTGGTTTCCGTGGTTCAGGCGCTCCAGGAAACCTTCCAGGTGGAAGTGGGCGTGGCCGACATCACCCTGGACAATTTCGACCGGGTCTCGGCCATCGCGGAGTTTATTCGGAAACGGAGCGAGGGATAGCCCTCCCCCCGAAGCGCCTGCTGGACACAGATTCCCAACCGTGAACTTTCATTCCTACGAATTCGCCCTCTTTTTCGCGATCGTCTACGCGGCCTACCTGTCGCTGTCCCATCGGTGGCAAAACCGGCTGCTGCTGGCGGCCAGCTACCTGTTTTACAGCTTCTGGGACCCGCGCTTTCTCGGCCTGATTCTGCTGTCCACCGCCACCGATTTTTTCTGTGGCCGGGCGATGACGGCGCACTCCAAAGGAAGCGTCGCCCGGCGGCGGTTTCTGCTTCTCAGCCTGGGCGTCAACCTGTCGGTCCTGTTCTTCTTCAAATACTTCAACTTCTTTCTGGACAACCTGAACGGTTTGGCCGGCCTCTTCGGGTTGGGACTCCATTTGCCGACGTGGCGGATCATCCTGCCGGTGGGCATCTCCTTCTACACGTTCCAGAGCCTGAGCTACACCATCGACGTGTACCGGGGCCAGATGGAGCCGGTGGAAAGCTTCCCGGATTACGCCCTCTACGTCGCCTTTTTCCCCCAGCTCGTGGCCGGCCCCATCGAGCGGGCCACCCGGCTGCTGCCCCAAATCGCCGCGCCCCGAACCCTTCCCTCGGGATATCTGGCCGAAGGCACGTTTCTGATTTTCTGGGGATTGTTCAAGAAAATTTTCATCGCCGACAATCTGGCCGCGCTGCTGGCCTACGTGGGCGATCCGGCGGGAGCGGGAGGCGGGGCGGGCGGGATGGTGCTGGCGACCACCTACGCCTTCATGTTCCAGCTCTACGCCGACTTCTCCGCCTATTCCGACATCGCCCGGGGCACGGCGCGGCTCATGGGCTTCGACATCATGGTCAATTTCCGGTCGCCGCTCTTCGCGCCCAATATCCAGGAAACCTGGAACCGTTGGCACATCAGCCTCACCTCCTGGATTCGGGATTACCTCTATTTTCCGCTGGCCCTTTCCAAATGGGGACGGGTCCGGCTGGACGTTCGGGTGGTGGTGATCCTGACGTTTCTCATCATGGGATTGTGGCACGGGGCGGCCTGGGGGTTTGTTTTGTGGGGGGGATTTAACGGATTGCTGCTGGCCGGATATGGAACGATTTCTCCGGCGTTGCGACGCTGGAAAAAGCGGATCGACGCGCCGGAACCGGTCCAGCGGTTGGGATTCGCCGCTTCGGTGGTTTTGACCTTCCACTGCATGGTGCTGGGGGCGTTGCTGTTTCGGGGGGAAAGCCTGGGCCAGATCGGCGAATGGCTCCGCCTGCTGTTCACCGATTTCGGCTGGACGGCCTGGACGAGCCAGATTCTGCTGCGGTCCTTCGCCTACGCGGCGCCGCTTTTGGTCGTGGATCTAATCCTCTACCGGCACGAGAACGTCACCGGGCTTTTCCAATTCCCTCGACCGATGCGGTACGCCTTTCTCTACCTCGCCCTTTTCCTGATGGTGGTCTTCCACGCCCCGGCGAGCAATTTTATTTATTTTCAGTTTTGA
>CAYFVR010000008.1:0-38754 GCA_964346545.1 uncultured Desulfobacterales bacterium
CGTCTCCGGAGAGGGAATGTGAACGCCCCGCTCGATGAGTCGTCGAACCGGTTCGTGAATTGCGGATGGCATCAAAGCGTCCTTTCGATCCAGCGTTCCCGCCACATTTGCCACGTCAGCAGCGCCCAGAGCCGATGGCCGTGGTCCCGGTCGCCCCGTCGATGGTCCCGCAGGAATCGGTCCACCGTATCGGGATTCAGTTCCCCGGCCCGTTTCAGCCGCGCCGGGGAAAGATAGTCGCCCGTCAGCTCGGCCATTTCGCCCCGAAGCCAGGCGTCCACCGGCACGGCGAAGCCCATCTTGGGCCGCTCGAACAGCGCCGGCGGCAAATATCGGCCCAGAAGCCGACGAAGCAGGGCCTTGCCCACGCCGGCCCGGTAGTGAAGCCGCGACGGCAGCCCGGCCGCGAAGCCGACCACCCGATGGTCCAGGAGCGGCACGCGCACCTCCAGCCCCGCCGCCATGCTGGCCCGGTCCACTTTGGCCAGCAGATCGTCGGGCAGATAGGTGACCCGATCCGCGGCCATGAGCCGGGCGATGGTTCCCCCTTCGGACCTTAGCGCGGCCTCCCAGATGCCGCGCTCCACGGTCTGGCCGGTCAGGGCGAGAACGTCCGCCCGGGACCAGAGCGAAACGGCGGATCGGTAGGCCGACTCCAGCGTGTCCGCCTCCAACGCGCCGGCCAACTTGCGCCACTTTTCCGCCACGTTGGTCACCCGCAGCGGTGGCGGCAAACCGGGGGAAATCCGGCGGTACCGCTCCGCGACCGCTCCGGGGGGCACGGCGGCCATTTGTCGGCCGGCGGTCCGTCGGATCGCGCGGGGAATCCAGCCGGCCAGGGCCGCGGCGGAACGGGTTCCCGCATACCGGGCGTACCCGGCGAAGAGTTCGTCCCCGCCGTCTCCGGAAAGGGCCACCGTGACCCGGGTCCGGGCCAGGGCGCTGACCAGGACGGTGGGAATGGCGGATGCGTCGGCCAGCGGTTCGTCGTAAACCTCCGGAAGGCGGGGAATCATCTCCAGCGCCTCCCGAACCGCCACCCGAAAAACGGTGTGATCGGTTCCCAGATGTTCCGCCACCGCCGCGGCGTGGCCCGATTCGTCATGATCCGGTTCGTCATGATCCGACGCGCCGAAGCCGATGGTGAAGGTCCGCACCGGACCCGACCCGGTTCGGGCCATGATCGCCGTGACCAGGGCGCTGTCGATTCCGCCGCTCAACAGCGCTCCCAGGGGAACGTCGCCGACCAACCGGTCCGAGACGGCCTGGTTCAGCAGCGCGTCCAGTTCCCGCAGCGCGGCCGCTTCGGAAATGGGACGGGGCGTCGCGGGCGCGGGGGGCGTCCACCAGCGACGAACCCGAAGTTCGCCGCTCTTCCAGATGGCCAGATGGCCGGGCGGCAGCTTGAAGGTGTCCTCGAAGGCGGCCAGCGGGGCGGGAAGGTAGCCGTAGTGCAACAGCAGCGGCAGGGCGGTCGGGGCCGGGCGCCGGACGAACCCGGGCAGGGCGACCAGCGCCTTCAGCTCCGAGGCGAAGCGCAGGCCGTTTTCCCGGCGATGGTAAAAGAGCGGTTTGACGCCCAGGCGGTCCCGGGCGAGGAAAAGGGTTCGGGCGCGGGCGTCCCAGACGCCCATGGCGAACATGCCGGCGAGCCGCTCCAGGCAGTCGGCCCCCCATTCCCGCCAGGCGGCCAGCAGGACCTCGGTGTCGCCGTCGCCCCGGAAGCCGTGGCCCTTGGAAGCCAGCTCGCGACGCAGCTCCCGGAAGTTATAGATCTCGCCGTTGTAGGTCAGCGCGAGATCGCCCTCCGGAGAGACCATGGGCTGCCGGGCCGCGTCGGTGAGGTCCAGCACCGAAAGCCGTCGATGGCCCAGACCAATCCCGGCTTCGGCGTCCAGGAAGACCCCGGAATCGTCCGGCCCCCGATGCGCCAGGGCATCCGCGGCGGCCCCCAGCGCATGGGCCAGATCTGAAAATCGATTCGAATCCTGAAATCCGACGATGCCGCACATATCAGCGTTTCAACGCCCATCGGGGCCCGCGAAAGGCATATCGCAGGCCGGAAAAACCCAAGGCCAGCACGGCGGAAAGGGTTCCCATTCGGCCTTTCCGCCACAGCCTTCGGTAGGTGTCCCGTTCCGCCGCGGCCATTCGGCCGGGGTTCACGGTCAATCCCCCCGCGCCCAAATCTCGCTTGAACGCGGCGGCCAGATCCGCCTCCAGAAAGGCGAGACGGCCGCCGGACAGCGCGATTTCCAGCCAGAGCAAATAGTCCTCCGATCGTCGCTTGTCGGCCGCGAACCGAAACGGCAGCGACCGCCGAAGCATGACCGACCGGGCCGGGAAAAGGTTGTGGGCCAGCAGCCGCCGGGGGGTGATTCTTCGGATTTTGATCGCGGCCGGGTCCGGCGCGGATGACCACATTGGGTTTTCGGCCGGGGAAGGGGACTCGTCCCATGTTCCGTTCGCCAGGGGAAGTCGGCCGCTCCGATGGCCGGAAAGGGCCACCTTCGGACAATTCAGCATGAAAGCCGCCTGAATCGCAAGCTTCGCCGGATGCCAGGCGTCGTCGGCGTCCAGAAAGGCGATGAGCGGCTGGGTGGCCGCGTCCCAGCCGGCGTTGCGGGCCGGCCCGGGGCCTCGGTTGGCGTCCAGCCGAAGCGTCCGAATCCAGCCCCGGTCTTTCCCGCCGCCCTCCCCTTCCCGAATCCGCCCAAGCGCTTCCGCCGTTTCGTCGGCGCTGGCGTCGTCCACCAAAATCAACTCCGCCGGAAGCCAGTTCTGGGCGCGAACGGAATCCACGGCCCGCGCCACCGTTTCCGCCGCGTTGAAACAGGGAATCACCACGCTGACGGGGGCGGAATTGCGAGAGAGGATAAAACGTCCCATGGAAACCGATCCGTCATTCGGAAGGTCGGTCGGCCGATGGCGGTTTGGGCCGATCTCGCGGGCTAGGCCCAAAACATCCGCCCCGGCCAGCCGCCGGCCGAAAAGGTATGGGCGCCCGCCATTCGCCAGCTGATTTCAAAGACGAGCCGCCGGGCCGCCCGGGGTCCCCGTTCCGGTCCGAAGGCGGCGATTCCGGCCCCGACCAACGCCCGCCGCAATATGCGCAACGCGGGGGTCAGCCTATGTCGCCTGAGCGCCGCTGTCAATTGGATTTCCCCCGGGCGGGGATGGGGCGGCCGGTTTCCCGCGGCCCGGCGGGCGAAACGAAGGACCTCGTTCAGACGGTGCTCGTAAGTGTGTTCCCGGCGAGTGCGTTCGTGGCCGGCCCGGGCGACGGCGTCCCGCTCCGTCGGATGGTCGAGAAAAAAGCGAATTTGGGAAACCAGTTCCGAAGAATTCCGGAACACCGCCACTTCCTCTCCAGGCCGGTACCAGCGATCCAGCCCCGGCGCGTCTTCGGTGAGCAGAAATCCGCCCGCGCCGGGGACCTCGAAGGTCCGGGCCTTCAACTGCCGACCGCCCCGTGACCGGGAAAAATTCAAACTGATGCGGGAATCTCGGACAATCTCCGGAATGGTCTCGAACGGCACCGGCCCGGCGGGCCAGCCGTGGCCGAAACACGCCACCGGGATGCCCGACTTCTCCAATGCGGCGATCCGCGCTTTCCGATCCCCATTCGCCGTGCCCACGAAGCCGACCGGATGCCGGCACGCCGCCGCCGGAAGTGGGCGGCGAAGAGAATCCGAAGGCGCGGCCCATTGGGTGAGCAGCACGTTCCGGACGCCGCGGGCCCGGTATCGGGGAACCATCGAGGGATAGGTGGTGGTCATGGCGTCGTAGGCCGGACCGATGAAGCGGGAGACCTCTCGGAATTTCCAGGAGTCGTCGGTGGTCCAGCAAACCGCGGCGGTGCGTCCCAAGGCGCGGATGGCCAAGAGGGTTTCGATCCAGATTTCGTACTGAAGCTGGACGGTCAGCAGGACGTCGGGCCGATCCGCCCGCACCCGGTCCAGCAGTCGCCGGTTGAGTTCCGCGAAGCCGCCGGGATACGCCCGACGGTTCCAGAGTTCAAAATGGGCGACCTCATGGCCCAGACGCTCCAGCGCGGGAAAAAAGGCCGCGTATTCGGTGGAGAGCCCCCGGGCCGGGTCTCCGTACTGATGTTGACCGACCGCCAGGAGAACCTTCATGGGGCGTTCCCCACCACCGACGCGACCCGGAAAAGGCCCCGATCCCGAAGGCCGTATTCCAGCAGCCCCATCAGCAGCGCCGTGGCCAGGGCGTAAAACCCGAATCCCGCGAAAAAGCCGACGGTGGTTTGGAGAGGAAACAGCCGAACGGCGGTCCATCCCGCCGCGCCCAAGCCCAGGAATACGATGGCGGCCCAGCCGCCCACCTGCCCCGCCCACGTCCGCCAGTCTCGTTCCACCAGGCCCAGAGCCGCCGAACGATAATACCAGGTCAGCCCGCCAAGCTGCACGGCCAAAATCGCCGCCAGCGGCGCGACGACGGAGAGGGCGGGGAAAAGCGCCAACGTCAGGGCCACCTTCATCCCCAGGTCCAGAAATTGGGCCTTGACCAGATTTCCCAGCCGGGCCAGCGCGTAGTGCAGCACCACGTCGTGCCGGTTCACCACCTGGAGAAAAAGGACGGCCCCGGCCAGCGGCCAGACCCAGGGCGTTTCCGGCCGGTATTCCGACCCGACCCAGAGTTCCGCCATCCGGGAACCGAACAGGGCGTAGGCCAGCCCGGCGGAAAGACCGAGTCCGTGCTGAATGCGGCTGGTGCAAAGAAAGAGCCGGGCGGAGGCCGCCGCCTCCCCTCGGATCCCCAGCCGGGTGAACCAGGGGCTCAGAATCTCGCTGATCCGGCCCAGCACCACTCCGGCCACCTCCGGGATTTTCCAAATCACCAGGAAGGCCGAAACCGCCTCGGGCCCGAGCGCGACGCCGATCAGGAGCACGTCTCCATAGATCAGGCCGAACTGGGCCAATCCGAACACGAAATAGTCCCTTCCCCGGGTCACCAGCATCTGGCGCAGCAAATCCCAGTCGGGACGACGGCGGCGGAATGGCCCGAGACGACCGGTCATGCGGAGATGAAGCCGCGCGGCCAGAGAGGCCGCCGCCGCGCCCGCGGCGTTGGCCATCATCAGATGGTCCAGCCGCGGCCGCTCCACCACCCAGATCAGCAGCAGGAAGAGAAACACGCTCTGGGAGATCACCCGGTACAGATTGGCCCAGCCCTGCTCCAGACGGGCGGTGTACAGCGCCAGATCGGCCTGGTGAAGATAGGTCAGCCAGATGTGGAGACCGAGGAACCCGGTCGCCGTCCGGACTTGATCCAAAGTCGCGGGATCGGCCCCCGGCATCCAAAACCGCCCGGCCGAAAACCCCCACGTCAAAATCCCGGCGGCGACGAGGGTGGCGTAAAAACCGTAGGAAAGGAAAATCACCCAGTGGACTTCGTCCGCCGACGGATTCGACGGGTTCGGGCGGCTGTCGGAGGAGGCCAGCACGAAAACCCCCGCCCCGGCCAGCCAGCCGATGCCGATGGCCACGAAATTGGAAATGGTCATGAACAGGTAGTAGAGACCGGTCATTTTCGGCCCGAGACGGTGCAGCAGAAACGGCATGAGAAAAATCTGAACCGCCATGGAAATGGCGAGGCCCAGATAGTTGGTCAACAGACCGGCGAGATACCGAAACATGGACGGCGGCGGGAATCAGCCGGCGACGGCGAAAGGATTCATGGACGACATTCCCGCTCCCGCAACAAATCCCGGTACAATTTTTCCATGTCTTCGATCAGTCGTTCCGCGCCATATCGCCCCTGGACGAAACGGCGGGCGGCGGCAATCCGCCGGGACCGACGCCCGGCGGACTCCCGGATCAGGGCCTCCAAAGCCGCCGCAAACCCGTCCCGATCTCCTTCCCGGCAAACCAGCCCCCGGGGGCAGACTTCGAAACTTCCCGCCGGCGGCCCGGGAGCGCGCGCGCCCAGCAAATCGCGGACGCCTCCAACGCCCGTGGCCAGGACCGGAACTTCCGCCGCCATGGCTTCGATCAAAGAGACCGGCGTCCCCTCGTTGATGGAGGTCAGGCCCAGGATGTCCAAATCGGCGTAGACGGCCGGAACGTCCCGCTCCCAGCCGCAAAACCGGACCCGATCTTCCATTCCCAGATCGCGGGAGCGAGATTCCAGCCGCTCCCGCAATTCTCCGTCTCCGATCACCGCGAAGACCGCCCGAAGTTCCGGATTTCGACGGCGAAACAGATGGGCCGCTTCGATGAACAGCCCCTGGTTTTTGATGGGGACCAATCGCCCGACGGCGCCGATCAAAATCGTGTCTTCCGAGACCCCCAGCCGCTTTCGGAATTCCCCTTTTCGCTCCCCGGCCCGAAAAAACGGTTCCAGGTCGAAACCCAGCGGGATGGTTCGGACCTTTTCCGGCGGCGCGATCCGAAACCGCTCCACCAAATCCCGCCGCTGGCTATCGCTGATGGCCACGATGGCGGAGGAACGTTCGGCCAGCGCCCGTTCGATCTTGACGAACAGCCAGGAATGAATCCGGCTGAAGTAGCCCTCGAAAACGTGGCCGTGGAAGGTGTGGACGGCGAGGATTCGCCCACCCTTGAAACGGTTGAACAGAAAGGCCGCGGCGCGGGCGCTGGTACCGGCTTTGGCGGTATGGGTGTGAACGATGTCGGGACGTTCCCGCAGCATCATTCGATACAATTCGCGGAACGTCAACAAATCGGCCAGGGGGTTGATTTCGCGCTGAAGCGTTCGGATCACCACGGGCTGGACCGGAGCGTTTTCGAAGAGATAATTCATGCTCCCCTCCGCGGCGGAAATCCGACCGGTCACCAAAACGGTTCGAAACCGCCGAGGGTCCAGCCTCCGGGACAACAGCTGCACATGAATGGCCGGTCCACCAATATTGAGCCGGGAAATGGCCCGGAGCACCGTTACCCTTCCCCGCCCCGCGAACGACGACGGCGGCGGGACCGGCTTGGAAATCGGTTCGGCGATCGAAGAAGTTCCCGAATGAACGGCTTTTCCCAAAACCTCTCGGTAGACGGAAAGAACCTGTTCGGTCATTCGATCCGCGGAAAATTCGGTTCGCACCCGTTGGAGGCCCGCCGCTCCGAGAGTCGCCCGCTCTTCCGGGTGATCCAGAAGATGTTGAATCGCATCGGCCAATTCTCGCGGATCGTCCGGCGGCACCACCCGCCCGGTTCGCCCATGCTGATTGACAAAGGTCGTGCCCGTTCCGATGGCGGTGCAGACAAGCGGCTTCCCGCAGGCCATGGCTTCCAGTTGCACAATTCCGAATGCTTCGCTTCGTTGCACCGAAGGGAGAACGAAAACATCGCTTGCATGAAGAAACCGCACAACCTCCCGGTCGCTTCGCTCTCCAAGAAACACCACGCGATCTCGACGGTCCAGCCGTCGCGCCCGATTCCGCAAAGAGGCGTCCAGCGGACCGGCGCCGATCAGCAACAGGCGTCCATTGACCTTCTCCATGGCGTCGATCAGTACATGAAGGCCCTTGTAATACCGAAATCGTCCAATAAAAAGAATCAGCCGATTCCCATGCCGTTTTCGAATTGCCCGAATTGCTCCGGCGTCGCCATTTTTGAGCCGAAATCGTTCCAGATCCACCCCGAGGGGCGCGACTCGTGTTTTTTCCGCGAAATCCCGAAGCAGGCGGGAGGAACGCCGATAGTCCGGCGAGGTGGCGATGATGGCGTCCGCCCGGGACAAAAAATTTCGGAGAAAGGGTTCATACATTTTCCCCAGAAAGGCTTGTCGGACGATATCGCTGTGATACGTCACCACCACCGGACGCCGAATCCCCGCCAGAAGGAAGGAAAGTTCGGCCGTGGGATTGGGAAAATGGAAATGAAGCAAATCGGCTTCGGGGGCGCGTCGCTTGATCCATGAAGAAAAGGACAGATTCAAGGGCGCGGAAGTAAAACGGCCGATCTGCGGCACTCGGATTACGGGAACGCCGTCGATTATTTCTCGGGAACAGGTGAAGCGGGTGTTGGAAACCAGCACCTCCACGTCAACGCCCCGCCGCCGAAGCCCGCGGGCCAGCACGTTCATATGGCCTTCGATGCCGCCCTTTACGGGGGGATAATAATCCTTGTAGACATGGAGAACCTTCATTCTCGGGCCGCCTTGCGCCCCGCCGTTTCGTGGAAAAGGGCGAGCATCCGGGCGGCGGATCGATCCCGGGAAAAATCCCCGGCACGATTCCGTCCCAGACGGGCATACCGTTCTCGTTCCGATGAGTTCAGCAGCCGCTCCATCGCCCTCCGAATCGAATCGATCCGGAAGGGATTCACCGTCAGCGCAGCCCTCCCGGCCACCTCGGGCATGGACGAACGATCCGACGTGATCACGGGCGTTCCCAGGGACATGGCTTCCAGGATGGGAAACCCGAATCCTTCGTACAGCGATGGGAACACGAGGCCGACCGCGTTCCGATAGAGAGTTGGCAACGCCGGCCGGGGAACGTATCCCAGCGCATGAATTCGGCGCGTTCCGCCGGGGGATTCCCAAAGCGACGCGTCCAGGGACCGGCGCTTCCATCCCCCCCCGCCGACGACGACCAGATGCAGCGGCTTTCCTCCGGTTTCCATTCCCCGGAAGGCCTCGATCGCCCGAGCCAGATTTTTTCGGGGCTCCAGGGTTCCGACGACCAGAAAATAGGGAACGGGCGGAAGAACGACGTTTCGCGCTTCCGCGGGAAAGGCGGGAATTCCGGGCGAGACGGTTCGGACCTTCCCGCGGGTTCGGGGATAAAAGCGCAGCAATTCCCGTTCCGTGGCCCGGGAAACCGTCGTCACCCGGTCGGCCCGCCGAAGAGAGGGTCCCATAAGAAACCGTTCCAGCAACAGGTTGGGAATGGACATGGTGCCGGGATGGCGCCGGTGCACCAGGTCGTGAACGGTCACCAGCGACGCCGTTCGGCGGGGAAGACCGAGCGGGAGATGGTGCCGGGGCGCCCAGAAAAGGTCCAGGTCCAGACGCCGGGCATGACGAGGAACGACGGTTTGAAACCATGAGTTGGCTTGCAAGCGCCTTTTTCGACCGCCATGAACAACACGCCAGCGGTTGTTGAAAATGGGGAAATTCAACGGTTGATGGCAAAACAGTAAATAACGGTTTTCGGTGTCTTTCCGCTGAAGTGTTTCGAGGAAACCGAGAAGATATTGACCAATCCCGGTCAGCGGGGGCAAAAGTGGGCGGGCATCAATACCAATCAGCATTTATACCCCAAAATAAACAATTTAATATTATAAAAACAATATTTTTTTACCAATAAAATTTGGCAAAAATAAAACCATTGATGAAATCAATTTAGAAAGCGCTTTCCCAAGGTCCATATAAATTAAGTTTTTTGTTATATAATAATCTCCCAAGCAACCCAAAGCCATAACAATCAAAAAAATAACAATCTGATTTAACTTGTTCCATTTCGATCTGTTCCGAAACAGCAAAAAAACGCATAAAGAGTAATTCACCGCAGAGGCGAATATGTAAGAAGTTGGGATCGTAAAATTCAAACCAATACCGATCAAGTCCATAATTAAAAATGAAAACAAATTTAATACGGCGGAAAAGCCTCCAATAAACAAATACATAAAAATTTGTATGGGCAAGGGGGCTTGAAAAAAATTATAGCGAAAAATGCAATATAGCGCCCGCACACCATCCTTAACGCCAATTTTTTTTCCTTCTTCATAGGTTCTCCCATAATAGGATATCCCCATTTCATATATTTTCAATTTCATATTTGCAATTTTGGCTGTAATTTCTGGCTCGAATCCAAACCTATCCTCTTCTATTTTAATTTTTTTAACTATGTCGGATCGAAAAACCTTGTAACAAGTTTCCATGTCAGTTAGATTTAAATCGGTAAACATGTTTGAAAAAAAAGTCAAAAACCGATTGCCCATATAGTGCCAAAAATACAAAACCCTATGAGGATTGACGGATAGAAAACGAGACCCGTAAACGACATCGGCATGGCCTTGAATCAAGGGGATTAACAGCTTTTTCAATTCGTTGGGATCATATTCAAGATCGGCGTCTTGAACGGCCACATAATCGCCACTTGCGAACTGGAATCCGGTTCGCAAAGCCGCTCCTTTGCCTTGATTGAAATCATGCACCAACACCCTTACTTCCGGATAGGCTTCAAAATACCTTGCAATCTCCAGGCTTCTATCGGTGGAAGCATCATCGACAATAATTATTTCCAATTTCAAATTTTTCTCGGCAATACTTAGAATTCGCTTAACGCATTTTTGGATTGTTTCCTCTTCATTAAAGCAAGGGACAACAATGCTAAGCGTCGTCGCCTCTTTTAAACAGTCAAAAGCCATACCGTTCCATTGCGCACGGCAATCTTCCAAACCATCCATCCGCCCCTCCTCCTTTTCTCCAAGTCGTTTGCATGAAGACAAATCCCGCCAAGCCATTGATCATAAAGAACTTTGGAGGGATAGTGGCCGAAACCGTTTTACATTTTCTGAAGCGGCGAGCAATGGGTGCATAGATATTTGAAAACAATATCGATAGCTTGACGCCGAGTTATCCCAACCCCCTAATTTCGACTTGACAAGTCGGAATCTTTTTGAACTACCAGCAGCCATCCCTCAACGCTGTCCCGCGCAATTATTTTCCATTCATGCGGTCTATCGTTAATATAAAAATCTCCATACCGTAAAACTCCATCGAATTCAAAAAAGAAAGATTTGTCAAAATAAATAAATTCAGGCCCATATTCTCTGAACAATTTTGAAACAATACTTGTTCCATTTTCACTTTTTTCCGAATCCAAACCAGAATATTGAAGTATTTGGATATCAACCGCAGGGCAGACGTAGTTATCCACCTCGGATGGATAGATCGTTTTTAAAAGAAGTGAATTGTCCGGTCGGCAAATGGCAGACCGCAGAGGGCTCAAATTGCGATATAGGTTAAGAAGAGGTCTATGGGAACCCTTTTTTTCGTAATGGGTTGGCAAAAACAAAAAAACCGCCAAAAACAAAATTAAAGGAGACAAACAAACATATTTTTTAGTAAAGTTAAAATTATGAATGACAAATGATAAACACATCCCAATAATAGATAAAACAAAAATCCCCAGAGGCAAAATGAAGGAAGGCCGAGGACGCATAATGATTGTGGCGACCAAAGCAACCGGCGCCCAAGTCAGCATAACCAGCCAACACCAAAGGTTGCCCTGACGACAAACCCTCCACCAGGTTCCAATTCTAAAAGAAAACAAGATTGCACCAAAAACAACAATCAAAAAAACACAACCACTTAGAATCAAGGAGGTTTTACTATTTGTTTCAACAGATAAATAATCCGGGGATATATCGCCAGATATTTTATTAAAAATCAACATCTGTATTCCACTCGGCAGCAGTTTGATATTCCAAAAAACATGGTCCAAGACTCTTTTCGGATTATTGTTTATCATTGCAAAAAAAGATAACAATTCATCACCAAAATGCGCACGGTTCAACTCGCCGTAATCCAACCATGGATTTTTTTCCCATTCTGGATTTCGATCCTTATACCCAAAGGCATATCCTTGCCCAACATTGAACTTGTTTTTGTGAACAAGCCTGGAATGAAGTTCGGGAAATTTATAAATTGCATTTTGATAAAAAAATAAAACAACAAGAAGCGTCAAAAGAAGGGGGACTCCATATTCCGCAAGCAAAGAAATTGCAAGCTTTTTTCCATCGTCCTCCTTTTTTCTGAAAACCCAAATCTCACACATCGCAACAAATACAAATAACATAATAAATGAAACCACATATTCATTCCTCACAAGAACGGCGGTGCAAAAGGAGAGCGACAACGCCATCCCACGAGCCCACCGTTGGTTGTTATGTTGAACAACAATGGCCGATCCAAGAATTGGAATGAGCGCAAAGAGATGAACTTGATACAAAGAGTCAAAATAAACGGGAAGGATTGCCCACCATGCCGTCATTATCCATGCCACAGAAGGCGCCAAAAGTTTTCTCATTAAAAAATGGACCATGAAGCCTAAAATAAAAACAATTACTGCATGATGCAGCAATGTAGCGGCGTATGCGTCTTTTGTGATTTTAATAAAAAAAGAATAATACAAGACATACAAAGGAGACCAAGCCAAGTCAATCTGGAAATTTTCAGCAACTCTATAGGCATTTTTGAAATAAAATGATGTGTCGCCGAAAGGCAGGTCGTGAAATTCCCATATTTTCCACAAAGTTTTTAATTGGATTAGAAATATGCTTAAATAAGACAAAAATCTATAGTCAATTTTACCCCTGGAAACTTTGATTTTTTTCGAAAATTCAATCAAAACCATGCATCTCCTTCCCCCACCCTCTCCCATGATCTCGACTTATTTGAGATTTGAAATTGAGCCAAATCCAATACCGTTCATTTTGGAATTACGAATGGGCAATCGTGTCGGATTGACCTGGGGCGCATGTGATACGCCCCTACAATCTTCCCGGTCCACTTCGGCGCCCCCGCAGGGCCCGCAACGCGCCGCCCCCCCATCCGGCCAGGGTTCTCCAGTCCGCGGGGGTCGGGGCCTGTCGCCATCGAAGGAAGGCCCCGCCGGCGGCGAGGAAGAGCCGTCCGACGTAAAAGGCATTCTTCCATGGACCGGAACGATCCACCTTGCCGCGGTTCACGAGAACATGGGCGAAAGCCAAGATCCACTTGGCCGGAACCCGCCCCAGCCGTCGCCGAAGCATGTCGTTCATTTCCCGATGCACCGCCACGCGGGCGCCGAGGGTTTTGTTTTCGGCGTAAAGCCGGGAACCGGCCAAGGTTTCGCGCAGGCGATGAAAGGGCGCGATCCGACCAATTCGGAGCCAGTACTCGTAATCCATGCAGTAATGCAGCCGCTCGTCCAAAAGTCCGACCCGTTCCACGAGCCGCCGTCGAAAAAATACCGCCGGCTGGCAGAGGAAGCAGATCTCCTTCAGCCGTTCGTAATCCCAGTCCTGGGTGTAGTAGGGTTCCAACACGCGGTCCCGCGCGTCGATGTGGTCGGCGTCGCCATAAAGGACGTCGATCTCGGGATGGCGGTCGAAATGGTCCACCACCGCCTTCAACGCGCCCGGATAGTAGATATCGTCGGAATTGATCCAGCCGATGATCTCCCCCCGGGTCATGCGAATTCCCTTGTTGACCGCGTGGGCCTGGCCCCGATCCGGCTCCGAAACCCACCGAAAGGCGTCGCCGTATCGTTTCAGAATATCGACGGTTTCGTCCGAAGAGCCGCCGTCCATCACCATGTATTCCAAGCCGTCGATCTCTTGAGAGAGCACGCTCCGGATGGTTCGGTCGATGAATCGGCCCTGGTTGAACGAAGGGGTGATTACGCCGATGGCGGGTCTCATGAATCTCTCATGGGCGGCGCGACGGATCGTCCGTCGGCAATGCGGAGTCGGCATTGCCGAACCCGAACCTCCAAGGAACGCGCCATCAGTATCGAAGAATCCCGGCCCGGAACAATTTGGTCAGCGCCATGTGGATCGCCAGGTAGTTCCGGATATTCGGAAAAATTTCGGTGTCCGCCACCGGCCGGCCGTGGCAGCGACGCCGCAGGCGCGCCATCTCCCGCCAACCGGTTTCGGCGAGGTCGGCCGAGGTCTTCTGCCGGGTGTGAACGCGGAAAGCGCCGAGAAATCGGGGAACGCGGACGATCCGGGCCCCGGCTTCCTGGAAGCGGAGCAGCAGGTCCCAGTCCATGGCGAACTGAAAATCCTCGTCCACCCGGCCGCCGACCCGCTCCCAGAGCCGCCGCCGCCAGAACAGCGTCTCCTGAGGCACATAGTCCGCCCAGGTCAACACTTTCTCGTCGTGGGGCGGCAGAACCCATCGACCGATCTCCCGATCCGCCTCGTCGATCAGCACCCGGTGGCCGTAAATCGCGTCCACCTCGGGATGGCGGCGGAAATGGTCGGCCACGTAATGAAGCGACCCGGGCAAAAGCAAATCGTCGGAATTGAGCCACGCCATGATCTCGCCGGAAGTCCCCCGGAACCCGCGATTGATGGCCTCGGTCTGCCCGCCGTCCCGCTCGGAAACCCACCGGTGGAGGGCGGCGTCGTATTGGCGGAGAATCTCGGCCGTGCCGTCGGCGGAGCCGCCGTCCTGGACCACGTATTCCAGCGCGGGATAGTTCTGGTCCAGCACGCTCTTCAGCGTCCGTTCGATGAAATCCGCCTGCCGAAACGACGGCGTCACGAGGGCGATGCGGGGCCAGTCGCCGCGCCGGGGTATCCGATGGTATCGAGCGGGAATGGCCAAGGGGCGCGGCGGATGCTGCTGGAGCGAGCCCAGCCGGGGACGAAAAAAATCCCGCGCCCGTTGCCGATGATGGAGAATGCGCCGACGAATCGCTTCCTTCCGCCGACTTCCCCACTCTTTAAGACGACGACCGGCCCGGGCGGACTCGAAATGGTGGATCGCTTCCGCCTGCTGGGCCACGATCCCCGAAAGTTCGGAATTCTTGGCGGTCAGTTCGGCCAAGCGGCGACTCTGGTCGGCGAACCGGATTTCCGCCCGTTTCATTTCGGCCTCGTGAACCGCCCGGAGTTCCCCGACCGCGTCGGACACGCGCTCCAAGGCGCGGGCTCGTTCGTCCAAGATCGCACTCAGCCGGTTGATCTCGGCGGTCAGCGAGGCCCGTTCGGCCCGCCGCCTCTCCCGGACCTCGGCGAGTTCCCGGCGGCTTCGATCCGCGGTTTCCCGGAGCCGGGCGACTTCCGTCAATTTCTCCCGAAGCGCCCGCTCCTTCTCCAACAGGGCCTCGTCTTTTTCCCGGGCCTGCCGCAGGATTTCTTCGTATTCCCGACTCCGATGGGCGACCCCGAGCCAATCCACGCCGTTCAGACGGGCGTATTCCCGGAGATCGTTCCGAAGATCCATGGGATACAGCACCCCCACGTCGTTCACGACCATCAACCGGTGAACGTCGCTCAACGATTCGAGGGCCGCCAGCACCTCGTCCAGGCTCGGCCACTGGGAAATGTCGTGGGGCGCGTTGGGGGGGCTCAAAAAGAAGCGAAAATCGTCGATCAGCACCACGCTTTGGGGATGCAACCGTCCAATGGCGGCCAACTCCCGCGGCAAGGGACACTGGGACGACTCGCCCGCCGTTCCCTCGTCCACGCACCAGTGCGCGTCCAGCCAAAATAGAGCCGGCGTTTCCCGCAGCGTTTCGGAGCGATCCTCCAGGAACTCGGCGGAATCGCCTTGATGGATTTCGATGGCGGAATCCGAGGCGAAACGGGCGGACGCTTCCTGAAAAAATCGGGAGGAAAATTCCACGGAAAGCAGGCGATCGAAAAACGGACGCGCCCGTTCCAGAGAATCGCCCCGGTAGGTCCCGGTTTCCACGAAGACGGGGATGGCCAGTCGATCCCGGAAAAAGCGGACCAGATCGGTGTCGATGGAAAAATGGACGGCGCCCATGGGTCTCCTCAGGGTGAATCCGGCCCGACGGGCCGGCGGGCCGACACGCGGCCCGGAATTCCCGTGACGATGGCGCCGGGCGCCACGTCGGCGGTCACCACCGCCCCCGCCCCGACGACCGCGCCGCGACCGATCGTGACGCCGGGCAGCACCGTCGCGTGGGCGCCGATCCAGACATCGTCTTCGATCACCACGGCCCGGGCCACGATGGTCTTCCACATTTCGGGTTGATCGTAGTCGTGGGTCAGCGAGCTGATGGCCGCGTGGCTCCCAATCATGCAGCGGGATCCGATGATCACCCGGCCGCCGCACCAGATGTGGACGAAGGGCGCGAAGCTGGTGTCGTCGCCCACGTCCAGGGCTTCCGAACCGTAGAACACCACCGGAGGATAGATGCGGACGTTGCGGCCGCACCGATGCATGGCGGCCTTCAGGCGGCGGTCGCGGGAGGCGGAAAGCCGATTCTCCGCCGCGGTCAGAAACCAATCCGGAAATTTTTTCAAAAATTCCATGGCGATTCCGCAGGCCTTCGACCGGCGGCCGGAAGACGGTCGAAACATTTTCCCCATTCTACCAGTTCATATCGGTTTCGTAGCCGGTTCGGATCAGCACCTCCCCGAACCGATCCTTGAACCGGGCCTTCAAGCGGTCGGTGAAATGATTCCGCCAATCGCCCACGATACCTTTCCGTTGATGGGCGGCCACGTCCTCTTCGCCCCGCCGCCGTCCTCCGGTCATCGTTTCGAAACTATTGTTCCGGATGATCTCGTGGAGTTTTTCCCGGTCGATTTCGATATGACAGTGATCCACGATCCGTTCGAAACCGCCGAACTCGTCGTCCAACAGTTCTTCGTACCGAACCACCAAATCGTCGCCGTCCATCCAGGAAAGCTGGATATCCGCGATGTAGTCCAAAATTCCCTCCATGAAGGCGACGACGGCCGGCGACTCCGCGTTTTCGATCGGAGCATATTGTTCCTTCAGGAAAGGCGGTTTCAGCCTTCCGTCGAAACGGGTTCGCGGCCCTTCGCCGATCCAGCTCGCCAAGCCGTCCTCCTCCGGCAACGCGTTCAGCAGCTCCCGGGTTTTGAATTGCCAGGCCAAATGGAACACATGACTGACCTTTACGCTGTAGTAAAGGGAGACCAACGTATCCCGCAGATCTCGAATCACCGCGAATCGCCGAACGGGAAACCGACGCATTCGAAAGTGAGTCCAATTTCGGGCAATTATCATGGGATGGCGAAAAAGAAACCGCCGCCGTCCGGGAAACGGACCCGGCCCGGCGCAAGTCACCGCCTCCAAATCCATCCGGGGCACGTAAACCGTGAGATAGACATTCCCGGGTTCGATGGGTTTTTCATAGAAAAACGAGAGATCCAGGCGAGGGCGCCGAAACCGTTCCGGGACGCAGTGCTGAAGAACCGCCGCGACCCATTGGGAACCGGATTTGTGGTGGGTTGCATGAAAAACGGTGGGTTGCAATGATCGTTCCTTGTTTCCACGTTTTCGTCACGGCCTTTTCTCTCCGCCCGCTTATCGCAAGGGAAGAAAACGGCCCGACAAAGGAATCCCGAACATTCCGAAAAAGGGCGGCACATGATTTTCGTAATCCCACGTCACCGTGAGCGGACCGAGCCAGGGGGTTCGATCCACGACGACCCCGGCGTTGACGCCTCCGGCGGTTTCCCCAAGCCGAACCGAAAGGGTATAGGGTCCCGCCTCGATCATGGCCGTCATCTCCATTTCCAGCAACGCCGTTCCTCCGACGTCCATGGAGGGCAAATTCATTTTCAGGGTATAGGTGCCGCCGGAAAAAACGATTTGATCGTAACGGTTTTTGACGACCAACGAAACATGAAAGTCTTTTCGCTGGAAAATCCGATAAAGAATCCGGAACCGCAAACGGGCCCCCATGGAAACCGACAGCGTCGATTGACCCTTGTCGTTCCGGACTTCGACGGCCAGCAGATAGGCGACCATCTCCGTATCTCCATTCGATTCGGAGCGCCGCCAGAGCGCATCCGGACAAAGACGATCTCCCCTCCCGTTCGGCCCGCCGGTTTCGAATGCGGAAATTCGATTTGGCGCGGGCGCCGGCTCGACAAACGCATCCTGGCGATACCGCTGAATGGCCAAATGGCTGGGACCGAAAAAAGCGACCCGACCGGCCTTCAAAAAGAGGGCGTCCTCGCAAAAATCCCGGACCATGGTCAGATCATGGGAAACGAAGAGGATCGTCACCCCCCGTTCCCGGAGTTCCCGCATGCGACGAACACATTTCTGCTGAAAAAAAATATCCCCGACGCTCAGGGCCTCGTCCACGACGAGCACGTCCGGATCGATGGCCACCTGCACGGCGAAGGCCAGCCGCACCATCATGCCCGTGGAATAGGTCTTCACCGGCCGATCCATGAAATCCCCGATCTCGGCGAAATCGGCGATGGTCTCGAACCGTTCGGCCACCTCCCGCCGGCTCAATCCCAGGATCGCGCCGTTGACGAGCACGTTCTCCCGCCCGGTGAACTCCGGGTTGAAACCGCTGCCAAGCTCCAGAAGGGCCGCCACCCGGCCGGACAGGAGCGCCTCTCCCCGGGTTGGAGCCAGCGTTCCGCAGATGATCTGGAGCAGAGTGGATTTGCCGGAACCGTTGCGGCCGATAATCCCCACCGCGCTTCCCCGGGGAACTTCCAGGCGAATGTTTCGGAGCGCCCAAAACTCCCGGTAAAAACGCTTCCGCCGGCCCCACAACGCCTGTTTCAACCGATCCCGAGGAGAATCGTACACATGGTAACATTTGCTCAGTCGGCGGACCCGAATGGCCGGCGTTTTCGTTCGGGACGGGGGGCTATACGACATCGGCAAAGGTCCGCTTGGTCCACATGAACCAGACATAGCCCCCGAACAGAAAAAGGCCGGAGATCCCGAACCCGCACGCGGTGAGAAACCAGTCGGGCGTCATGCCCCAAAGAACCACCCGCCTGGCGTCTTCCACGCAGATGGCGATGGGGTTGAAGCGGACGATCGACCGGTAGGGCTCGGGAACCGCGGAAAGGGGATAAAAAATGGGCGACAGAAAAAAGAGCATGGTGGTGACCAGTTGCACGGTGGGCGCGATGTCCCGAATGAACACCCCGAGGGAGGAAAGAAAAAATCCCGCCCCGAGGCTGAGGCAGAACATGGGAAACCACGCGACGGGCAAGAGAATCAACGTCCAGGAAAATCCACCTCGGATCGCCAAGGCCCCGACCAAAAGGACGGACAAACTGAAAAGCGCGGTGACAAGAGCGCCCAGGAAGGTTACCACCGGCAGAATTTCGAGGGGAAACACCACCTTCTTGACATAATTCACCTGATTCAGAATCACCGAGGGCGCCGCGTTGGCCACTTCGGAAAAAATGCCGAAGGTGATGAGTCCCATGAAAAGCGCCAAGGCGAAATCGAGCCTTCCCTCCTGGGCTTCCACGCCCCATCTGGACTTGAAAATGGTGGAAAAGACAAAGGTATAAATGGACAGCATCACCAGGGGCTGGATGAGCGACCAGCCCATGCCGATGATCGAGCCCTTGTAGCGGGTCTCCACCTCTCGCCGGGTCAGAAGGGCGATGAGATCGCCGAAGCGCATAAAATGGCGAATCACCCGAAAGGGCTGAATGGAAAAACGTTCAGGCATGATGGAGTCCACGAGAAATTAGACAAACGAACAAAAGCGGCTACATTAAAACCAAGAGCGGGCGTCTGTCAATCTTCATTCGAATTGTTTTTCGGAAATCCGGTCCTTGCCTCCACGTCGAGCTTGGCGTATAAAAGCCACTCCAAAACGAGACGCCCGGCGGCGGATCCCGCCGAGGGCGTGGCTTTCTCTGAAAAAACTTGGCATCCCATCAACAAAGGAGCATTCCATGCCACGTCGCATGTGGATCATTCCATTTTTCCTGTTGGCATTCGCCTCGAGCGGGTGCGCGGGCCCCGAGATCGGGGCCGAAGAGACAACCGTTCTTTACACGGGAAACACCGCGGGCCGCCTGTTGCCCTATCCGGGTTGAGGCGGGCGCGTTTCGGGCGGTCTGGCCCGAAAAACGACGATCATCGAGGAAATGCGACATCGGAAGGGAGACGTCCTCTTGCTGGACTGCGGAAACGCGTTTTCCCATTCCGGACGAGATCTCGATTTTCTCGCGCGTTTCACCCTGGAGACGATGAATCGGATGGGCTACGACGGAATGAACGTCGGTTACCGAGACATCCGATTCGTCCAGGACGATTTGCGGAAAGGCGCGCCCATTCCGTTGGTTTCCAGCAACCTGAAGGGCGATTTTCCGGAACTTCGCCCCTATTTCGTCCGGGAAGTCCAGGGAATTCGGGTCGGCGTGGTCGGCGTTCTGCCGCCGGAGGACCTCGCCCGACTGGAAAATCCGGCCGGGCTCGCCGTCGAAGATCCGGAAACGGCCCTGCGCGACATTCTTCCGGAAGTGAACGGACGGGCCGACCTGGTGATCCTCCTTTCACAGTTGACCCGCGCCGAAACGAGCGACCTGTTGCGTCGGATTCCGGACATCGACGCGGCGATCACCTGCTCCCGGGAGGGCGACACGTCCGAAGGAGCGGACCACGACGCCTGCGCCGCCGCGGGTCAAGGCGACGAAGTCGGCATCCTGTCGTTCCGGCGGGACGCGTCGGGCCGGCCGGCGCTGGTCGAACGGAGGCGCGTCGTGACCGACGACGAAATCCCGGACGACGAAGCCATGAAAGCGCATGTCGAGAAGACGCTGTTTTATCGACAGATGGAACGGGAACGAAAACAGAACGCCGAATTCTATCGGGAAATGCGGGAAACGCTGCAAATGTCGCCCGAGGAATTCATCCGGCGGGAACGGGAGAGAAACAAATGAATGGAATTATTATGCCCCGGACATTTTTTGGCGCCTTGCGGTTGGGCTTGGTTGTCGCGACATTGCTGGCCGCCGGCTGCGCCCACATGGAATCGGCGATTCCGGATGAACAAACCGCCCTGGCCGAACGAGCGCGGGCCTTCCATCAGGCCCGTGTGGAAGGCCGATGGGACGAGACCTACGAATATTTCTATTCCGGATACCGGGACCAACGATCAAAATCCGAGTTCCTTTCCATTCCCAAGAACGTGAACATTCTCGGATTCGAGATCGGGGAAATCCGCATCGACGAGTCGGGCGAGACGGCCGAGGTCCCGGTGAAGGAAAATGTTTCGATCCAGGGCTACGAATTCGAAGGCGGCTTCACCTCCCGGAACTGGGTAAAAGAACAAGGAACCTGGTACTTGCAATTCGACCCGCAATCTCCGGCCGAACCGTAAGCCCCCCTCCCAAAAAGGCGGGGGAAGGGACGTTCTCCCCTTCCCCCGCCGAAATGGACCGTTTCCGCCCCGAAGCCGCTACAAGGCGCCCCCGGTAAACATTCCGGTTCCCGGCGCCCCTTCCTCGAAATTGCCGTACAGATAAAGCCCCATGAGATGATTTGCGGGATTCGCCGGACGAAAAATCACATAAGCGACCCGATCGGCGGCATCCGCGAACATCGCGCCGGTCGTGGACAAAAAATACCGCCCGGGTTCGATAAAAACTTCGGTTTCCGCGCCCGCCACCGGCCTTCCTTCGGCGTCATGGGGCAATACGCGGACCCGCGCCGGAAAGGCGCCCGGGTTGGCCACCGCCAGGCCGGTCCACCAGTTTCCCTTTCCGGGACAATGGGGCAGCACCAATTCGGATTGAACTTGGGCCGCGTCCATCAACGGAAAGTCGGCGGAATCGCCGCCGAGTCCCCGGCGGTAGGAAAACATCCCGGAAAACGCGGCCCCGCCCGTGACGGAAACCGTCGATCGGAAGAGCGGGTCGCCCGGACCTCCGCCAAAAAGAGCGCCGAGTTCCAGTTGCCGTTTTTCCCGCGGAAACAGGGAAACGACCACGTCCGAAGCGCCGTCCGCTTCCGCCATGGCGGACAGAACGATCTCGTTGGCTTCGTCGGAAAGATTGATCAAGGTCAGCCGGGTTTCCCAAGAACTTCCCGCCAGCGTGACGTGGGGAACCACCGCCTGCCCGTCCACCGGGTTCAGGCCGAACAGGGTTTCCAGCTCCGCCCGATCCCGCGCGTATTGAAACGCCAGGATCGGCGTCTCCGGATCGGTGACCGCCTCGATCCACCCGCCTTCCGGAAGACTGAAAAACGGAGGCCCTCCTGCGGAAATCGTCATTTTTTCGCCCGGCGGCAGACCAATTTCGGTTTCGGAGTGGGGAACGCCCGTTTCGGTGAAGACCCGCAGACGCACCGCCGCCGTCCGATCCAGAGAGGGATTCACCACCGTTCCGGACACCGAGCGGACGCCGATGCCGCCGCCCACGGTATCCGGCAGTACAAGGCGGGAAGCGGCCCGGTCCGAGCCGTCGGAGAGATTGGCCATCCCGTTTCCGCCGAGCAGGTTGACCACCTCGAAAGGCGAATCGGCGGTCACCATCAACCGATCCGTTCGCTCCCGTTCGTGATCGCGGTAGGGGAGTTCGCCGAAGGTGAACATCCGCTTGCCGCCCGCCGGAAGGGTTTCCGGTCCCGACAGGGTCTGCACCGGCTTTCCGGACGCATCCAGGCTGACCAGGTGGAGCCCTTCGATCGGGGTGTCGGCGGCGTTGGTCAGGGCGAAACCCGACCACAAGCCCGCCCGGGGAAGATAAGGCACGTGGGCGACGAACCGTCTCCGAACATCCACCGTCAGCGTGTAAAGATTGGGGTCGCCGTAATCCTCCTGGGACAATGAAATCGTGTAGGGCGGATTGGCGTCCGCGGCAATGAAGGAAAACGGCCGGTTCGAGGAAGCCGTGCCGGTTTGGACCGCCGCGCCATCCCCGTCGAAGACCGCGATCTCCGGATCCTGAAGGCTTCCCGGCAGCTTGACGATTTCCAGGGACACGGTATTCCCGGGCCGGGCGTCGATTCGATAATGATCCGGGTCCATCAGAACCAGATAATGGGTCCCCGGCGGCGCGTCCACCACGGTCTCCCCCCGCTCCAGTTCGTCGTCCCGGGCCTCGGCGATGCGCCGAACCTCCATGTAATCCAGTTCGGGCGCCCGGGAAAACGGAACGAGGGGAACGGCCAGACGTTTGGGATGTTCCTTCCGGCTCACGCCGGTCCACTCGCCGCCGACGATCCGGCCCGCGGCGTCCAGCAGAAGATCGTACGTGTAGGTGGCCCGCCGGGTTTTGGCGCCCATGAAATCGGGGGACACGTCGTTGTCGGCGTACCAGACGGTCGTTCGCACCGATTCCCGGGTCCCCGCAACGGAACTGTCCATTTCGTATTTGAAAATGGGATAGGACCAGACCTCTTCGCCGGGATCCAGGTCGGCCATGAAGGGACGCCCTTCCTCGCCGATGCGCCGAAGAAGCCAGTAGTGGAAAACTTCGGGGTACTGCCCGTGGGCCGCCTCCTCCAGATCCTCCTCGTGGGCCAGGGTCGTCAGCCCTTTTTTGTCGCCCACCCGGAACAGGATATTGTTTTCCACCGAAGGCCAAAATTCGATGGCCTCGAAGGCGGCGGCCTGGGCCCATTCGTAGCAGAGGCCGTACCAGTGGGGGGCTTCCGGGTCAAAATGGTTTTGAAGATACCAATTCCGAAGCGGCCCGGGAGACGCGCCTCGGGTCAGCCATTCATATTTTTCGATGGGCGCGGGAGCGCCGTGGTAGTCCCGCCCCGTTCCCAGGCCTCCCTGGGTGTGGGGCCACCAGTGGCCGGACCAGGGCACATGGGCGGCCTCGCGGATTTCGGCGGCCGCCGGCAGAACGGCGAACAAAACGATCAAAACAACGGACATTCCCATGCCGAACTTGTTCACGATCTCTCCTCGCTCCGGGCCTTGTTCATTCCGGAGAAATCCGCCAGGAACGGCGGAACGGGGTTTCCTCGTACAGCCACCAGGTTCCATCTTCGGCCCAGAGCTGCCGCGTCACCAGTTGCTCGTCCGCATCTTCGAGGCGAACCATCCGGAGGGATTCCGGCGCGGAGACCCGCAACCAGCCCTCGCTTTCGGCGGTTTCGACTTCGACGGTTTCCCGGCGAACCGTGTACTCCTGAAGAAAAACGCGCCCTTCGGCGGCGCTTTCCACGGAATAGCTCTTTTCGGGCTCCTCCTGTCGAACCGGCAACACTTCGGAAGGAACCGGAAACCCCGGCATCACCAGAAGGCCGTTTTGCCCTTCCCGTTCGACGCCCCCCACGGCGGTCCATTCAATGGCCGTTTCGCCGTCTTTTTCCACAAACGTTACTTCGCAAAAGGGCGGCGCGTCGGCCGGCGCCGTTCCATGACGAAATCGGAGAACGAATTCGCCGGACGCATCCCGGGCGGGGAACACCCTCCATTCCTGGGGGGTTGGCGTTTTTCCTTGGGTTGAAAACTCGGTGACGAAATGGACGGGGCCCGCGGGATGATACGGTTTCGCCAAAAGGGGCGAGGCGAACAGAAAATTCGTCAGGAGGAGGACCGCCAAAAAACGACAAGGACTGAAACCCATGGTTTCTCCATAAAAAGGGGAAAAAAAAGGGGACCGTCGTTGGACGGCCCCCTTCGGATAATTCTCATGCGGTTCTTCCGGCGACGGACCCCGAAAGGCCCGTCACCTTCCGTCTCGCCTTACTGGTTGCAAACGCTCGGCAGGCTATAACCGGCCGTGGTCGCGGTGGTCCGGGGGATGTAGCCCATGGAATTGCCCTCGGGACCGTTGAAGATGAAACCGAACCCGTCGGACGGGAACTGCGTGCAGGCCACCATGTAGGTCGGGGCGTCGCCCGGGGTGCCGCTTCCCGCGATCTGAGTCCAGGGCAGCCGCTCGGGCAGGGTGCGAACCAAGCCGGAGTTCCAGATGGAACGGGGAGCGACCGGGGTCGGCACGGTGGCCCGGAAGGCGTCGCCGTCTTCCTCGTACCAGAACAGGGTGACGTCGCCCTCGGCATTGCCCAGGTTGGTCACGACGAAGGCGGAATCAAAAGCGGCGCTGTCCGCGGAGGTGAAGAACGGGAACAGCAACGCGTTCATGGCCGTGGGGGCCGCGCCGCAACCAAAGGTACCGAGGGTCAGGGAATCCTGGAAGGCAAAGCCGCAGGGCTCCTGGGCCAAGGAAACGCGAACGGAAACCACGTCGTCATCCTGGATCAGGCTGTTGTCGTAGGTCAGCGCCGGGAGATCGATGTAGATGAACCGATCGTTAAAGGGCGTATTTTCGTTCAGGCTCATCCGGCTGAGCTGGCTCACGAACTGAACCGCCCGGTTGTTGTTGGCAACGGTGCACTGATTGCCGGCGGAAGGCGCGGCCGCGACACCGTCGGCCCGGAAAAAATTCCCGGGAAGGCCGCTCAGGCCGGCGCCGCCGCAGGCCTCGGCCAGCGTTTCGTATCCTTCAACCTGAACGCCGCCGTTGCTGGAGAAATAAACGCCTCGGTCGCCGGTCTGACCGTTGACCATAATGTCCAAGGTGAGCCGGAACTCGGCGCCTTCGGCGAAGGGACCGTTGAGGGATTCAATAATCACTTTGTTTCCGGAATGGCTGCCGGCGCAGTAGCCGGTGCCGGTTTCAAAATCGAAATTCCGGCAGGTCACCGCGGTCTGGCCAACGGCCGGGTCCAGAATATTGCCGGTTACGGCGCCCTTGCAGGTCGCAAAATCCAGTTCCTGCTCGGCCAAAATCTTGGCGATACGGAAATCGCCGGAGAAGCTGAGAGCGTTCCGGGTGACCGTTCCGTCCCAGTCGGTCGGGCGGGAGTCGGGGGTGACCTCGACGAATTCCGCCTGGAAATCCTGGGTCAGGGTGTCGATGCACAGAGTGTTGTCGGACCAGATGAATTCGTTGGTCTGATTTTCGCCGGCGCCGCCGCGGGTGGTCGTCGGATCGGCGGTCAGGGTGTAGTCGACGGCGGTGGTGGTCGCCGGCTCATCCCGGAAGAAAAAGCCCAGACCGTCCACGAACGGTCCCTGGAAGGCGCCGCCGGCGGTGCCGTCCTTCTCGTCGAAAAGTCGAATGACCAACCGGTCGGTGGAGATGTTTCCGCCGCCCGCCTGGTTGGCGTCGAAGGTGAAAACGGAGCCCGCGTCGAAGTTGGCGTCCGTGGGATCGGTCACCGCCAGGAATTCGCCGGTGGTGGTGTTGCGGCGGCCGAAGGTCGCCGTGATGACCTGGGAGCCAAAACGGCCCCGCAACAGAAATCCGTAATCGAAACCGGCCGCGGGCGCGGCGATGTTGATCTGGTTCGCGGCGTCGGAAGTCGAGATGGGCAGGGTCGTCGCCTGGCCGGGATTGAAATTAACCGCGCCGTCGGTCAACCGGAGATAAAAATCGATCTCCTTGCTGATGGTCGTGCCGTTGGAGGTGGTGAACTGGATGATGTCGCCTTCGCGCATCTCCGTGAGGTGGTCCATTTCCATGGTGACGGTACCGGCCTGGAAACTGACCGATTTGGGAATGTTGGGAACGGTGGTCTTCAGGGTGACCTGACCGGCGCCGAAAGCGGTGCCCGCGAAGGCCAGAACCGCCGCGAGGGCGATCAACAGACGAAAAGTGCCTTTTCTCAATTTGTTCTCCTTTGATGAAAATACGGTTACATTTTCGACAAGAACCCATGCCCTTGCCGCGGGCAAAACGCCCAGAAACGAAAACAGTAATGATTCAGAAAAGTGGTTTCCCGAACTCCGGCCTCACCTCCTTCCGAATTTCAAGAAAACAATCCAAATCGTTTAGCCACGTTATCTATCGAAAAGAAAGGGGCTTGTCAATGCGCGGCTCCGGAAAAATCCCCGGCGCCTCCCAATCCAATCGACGCTTCCCATCGGGGTCTTCCTATCCGGCCGGCACATCGAGGACGATGGGAAAAAACAGATCGTTTCCCCCCACCCGGAACCGCCAATTTCGCGGTCCTTCCCCGAAATCGCTGCGAAAGACGAAGTCCCCGGGAAACGCCTCCACCGTGATTCCACCCGCCCCGTCGGTCAGCAACAGACCGTAGGATCGGGTGAAGGAGGCGAAAATGCCCGAATCGTATCCCACGACTTCGAAACCGAAACCGGGAATCCCCTCTCCCGGCGCGTAGAGCCCGTCGCCGTTCTCGTCTCGAAAGAAGGTCGCGAGAACCCGGGGCGAGGACGGAACGCGGCCCGCGCCGAATTCGAACGCGGCGACGTAAAATGGACGGGAAACGCCATCGATCTTCCGGAACACGCGCCCCGCGGCGAAGCCAAATTCCCTCGCTTCCGGGCGAAGCAGAAGCGCATCCCCTTCGGAAAGTGAATCTCGCTCCGAGCGAAACAGAGATTCGAAAAGCGCCTGGGCGATATCCGAAAAATATTCAAGACCATCGGCGGGAATTTGGACCGATCGATGTCCGAAGACATCTTCCGGCGCCATCCATTCCGACGCCGCCGTCTCGGGAGCCGTTTCGCCGTCCGCGGTCGCCCAGAGGGCGAAAACATTGTCTTGCCCGTACATCTCGTTCAAACGTCGACGGGCCGTCTCGACGAGCGCCGGATTCAACCGAACCGGCGGCAATGTTTCCGCCCGAAACGGATGTTCGATCGCAATGGCCTCGGAATCGTATCCCATGGCGGCCCCGACGGCCAGCGGCACGGTTCGCGCCTGATTGACCAGCCGAAGAAAAGCCGAAGCCGCGTCGTCCATCGAGAGGTCTTCCACCAGCGTCGCGCCGAAGTCGAGGGCCGCGAGATACATATTGAAGGTTCGGCCGCCCAAGTCGCTCTGCCGCGATCCGAATCCGACCCCGACGTCCCGGAACTCGGGATTCAAAATCCGCAACGGGCCATTTTCGTCGGGCCGAATTTCGTCCAGAAACATATTGGCGAAGATTCGTTCGGCCGCGACCGCCGGCTCCATAAAATTCAGAAAGGCCAGCATCCCGAGGCTCTCGTCGGCCGTCCCGGCCGGGTATCCCGCCGCGATGGCCCGATCCAGGGCCGCTTGCCCCTCGGGGGAAACCTCGTCGAAATATCCTCGCTCGATCATGTCCCGCACGTGGCTCCGCGCCGAGGCCCGGAGACGTTCGTCGGCCGCCAGCGGGGGCAAACCGCCGGTCAGGACGTCCGCGAGTTCGGGAACGTCGGCGAGCACCCGTTCCGGATCGAGCCCCAGGGAAGCGGCCATTTCAAGGGGCGCTTGACGAGCGCGATTCGCCAATTCCAGAAACGCCGCATCCACCGCGGCCAATGCGTCTCCCGATTCTCCCCGCGCCGAAAGGGGCGGAAAGACGAGCGCGATCAGCAGGAGGAAAATGTGGAATCGTCGTTTCATGCCCAACTGGATAAGCAAATCCGGGGCCAGACTTTCAAAACCCCATGGCAAATCGTCCAACTCCTTGTATTTGAGTACATTTCGCCATGCGCCTCCGAAAGCGGAACCCCATCTCGCGACCTCGAAACAGGTCGAATCCAACCAAGGCCGGCTGAATTCGACCAATGGCGCTACCAGCGCCGCCGGAGCATGAACAGAACGTCAATTCCTTCTCCTTCAATGAGGCCATAGGTTCCGGGCGTTTCGGTTCGACGATCCGTCAAATTCCGAATCGTGCCGGAAAAGTCCAGGTCGGAATCGAAAAGATCCTCGACCAGGAATCCGGCGTCCAGCCGCCAATCGGAGGCGGCCGGAACGGTGACGAATTCGCCTTCGCTCAGCGTCACCTGGTCCCGGGAGGAAAACCAGGACGCCCGACCATGGATCGTCCATGGGTCCAGCGGGCGCCAGAGGGCCGTCAAGTTGAACAGGAGGTCGGCGCCCGGGTCGTAGGGATAATCCAGGTCCACGAAATTCCGTTCCACCGTTCCGTCGGGTCGGATGAAGGTGAAATCGTTGTACCGATAGGTCTCGTTGGGTCCGGAATTGTCCAGCAACGTGAGGCCGGCCTCCAGCGACAGGGTCGAATGGGGCCGAAACCGGGTTTCGGCTTCCAGCCCCCGGATGTCCTGCCGATTCGGCTCGGACAATCCGGCATAGGGATCTTCCAGGATATGATGGTTGATCCGGCTCAAAAAGCCGGTCAGCGAAAGCTCCACGCGGGGATTCGGCTCCCAGGCCACCTGAAGATTGAGGCTCTGGATTTCCTCCATGTCCGGATCGCCTTCGCCCAGGAGCTGGCGGGCGAAGGGGGTGCGATAGGCGTTGCCGTACAACAGCTTCACCATCCAGGCCGGAAAAGGCGACCAGACGCCGCCCAGATTGTAGCTCACGTGGTCCCGGTAGCTGTCGTGGTGGTCGAAGCGAAGCCCGCCCCAGAGATCGAGGTTGGAACCGATCTTGTGTCGGTATTGGGTAAAAAGCGACCAAAGTCGGGTTTCGTAGCTCTCCTCCGTGATGACCGGCAACAGCAATTCGTTTTCCGGCTTCAGGAATTCCGGAAGATAGCCGTCCCATACCGGTGCGTTCCGAATCCGCTTGTGCCGCCAGGAAACCCCTCCGGTAAAAAGCGCGTCCCCCAGAAAAAGGGAGCGGTCATACAGGATTTCCGCGTAGGAGGTATCCTCTCTGTGCCGCAGCGTCCGATCGATGACTTCCGTTTCTGAAACCAGCCAGTTCCGGGAACCCATGAAACGGACGGCGCCGTCCGCCCCCAGATCCTTGCGGGCCTCCAGTTTCAGGAACCCGGTAGGCGTTCGTTGTTCTTCCCGCCAGGAAAGGCCGCCCGGGTCGTAATGCATGGCGTAGGGCCGGCGGACGTCGGCGATTCTGGCGGTTAGATTCAGCCAATCGTCCCGCGCGACGCGGACCACTCCCTCGATATGCCTTGCGTCGCCCGGCGTCGTCCGACCAAACCGGTCCTCCGGCGGAACCGGTTTGGTTTCGTCTCCGAAAAACCGGAGAACGTCCACGGCGTCGTCGTTTTCCCGAACCCGCCTTCCGGTCAATGAAAAAAAGGCGTCCCACGCTCCATGGGCGAACCCGTAGTTCAGAAAGGCGCCGTGATCGTCTCCCGGCGCTCCGAAAAGCGCGCCGGTTTCGAAACCGTCGAGGTCCCGCCCAGTTAGGGGGACGATGTTGACGATTCCTCCGAAGGCGTCGGGGCCCCATAGAACCGACCCGGGCCCGCGGATGATTTCTATTCGTTTGACCGGGGCCAGGGAAAGTTCCCGGTCCAGCGGATGCAGGGACTTCCGCACGTCGGACATGGCGGGAACGGCGTCGTACAGGAAAAGGATGGAATTGGGAACCCCCCGGAGATAGGGAAGCGTTCCCCATTCCCGGCGGGCCATGTGGAATCCGGGCAGGGTATCCAATGCCTGGCTGAGGGTATCGAGTCCTCGCTCCCGCAATTCCCGTCGGGTCAGCACCCGGGCGATGGCCGGCGCGGCCCAGGCGCTTTCCTCCCGACGCGAGGCGATGGAAAGCACCTCGATGTCTTCCCCGACGAACATCAGCATGGTCGCCTCCCGGGAATCCAATTCGCCTCCCATGGCGGAAACCGCGCACAGAAGAAGCAGAATCGGCATCAAAGCCCGTTGAAGATTGGTCATGGCGTTCAGGATTCAGTTTCCTTTGGCGCACTGTTTCATCAGAACCCGAAACTTGGCCCGGCTGAGGCCCAGCAGCCGGGCCGCCGCGGTCTGGTTGTCGCCGGCCAGAACAAGGGCCTGATCCACCAGATCGTTCTCCAGCTCTTCCAGCGCGACGCCTTCGGGGGGCAGAACGAATCGGCCCGATTCCTTGGGGGCGCGGCCGTATCCGCCGGAAAGAAACGACAGGGTCTCGGCCGTGACGACGCCGCCGTCGCCGGCAAGAATCACCGCCCGCTCCACGGCATTGGCCAACTCCCGAACATTTCCCGGCCAGTGGTAGTCCAATAGGGTCTTCACGGCGTCATCGTCGAAACGAACCGATGCGGCCACTCCGAGCCGCTCCAAAAAGAACCGGGTCAAGGGCGCCACGTCCTCCGGTCGTTCCCGCAGGGGGGGCGGCTGAATGGGAAATACATGAATACGGAAAAAAAGATCCCGGCGAAACTCTCCGTCGTCCACTCGTTCCTCCAGATTGCGGTTGGTGGCGCAGATCAGCCGGACGTCCACCGGAATCTCTTCGTTTCCGCCCACCCGTTGCACCCGCCTTTCCTGGAGCGCCCGCAGCAGCTTGGCCTGGGCTTCCAGAGGAAGGTCCCCGATTTCGTCCAAAAAGAGGGTTCCGCCGGAGGCATATTCGAATTTTCCCACGGTTCGCTTGTCGGCGCCGGTGAAGGCGCCTTTCTCGTGGCCGAACAGTTCCGATTCCACCAAATTTGGCGAGATGGCGGCGCAGTTGACCGGAACGAATCGCGCGTCGCTCCGGGGGCTGATCCGGTGAATGTAGCGGGCCAGCAGTTCCTTTCCGGTACCCGATTCGCCGCTGACGAGAACGGCGGAATCGCTTCGGGCCACCCGGGCCGCCAGATCCATCAGCCGGGCCATGGCTTCCGAGGCGTAGATGATTTCGTGGTCCCCCTCCACCTTTCGCAACCGCCGCTTCAAATCTCGATTTTCGTTCATCAGACTGGAAAGCCGCAAGGTCCTTTCGACGGTGAGAAGGATTCGTTCCTCCTCGAAGGGCTTGGTGACGTAGTCGGCCGCGCCTCGCCGCATGGCGTCCACCGCCGAATCGACGGTGGCGAACGCCGTGATGAAAACCACCGGACAGGGAATTCCCCGGCGCCGGATTTCGGCCAACAGCTCCAATCCATCCATCCGGGGCATTTTGATGTCGGTGATGACCATGTCGGCCGGCGCGTCCCCCAGAAGTTCCAGGGCCTCCTTCCCGTCCCCCGCCCGGGAAACCCGGTATCCCTTGCGTTCCAGCATAATGGCCAGCAGATGGCGCATCCGCTCTTCGTCGTCCACGACCAGAATGTGACTCATGTCCTCGCTCCTTGTTGGTCGTTTCCCGTCGGCAGGATTATTCGAAACCGGGCGCCGCCGGTTTCCCCCTCTTCGCAAACGATCCGCCCCGAGTGGGCCGCCGCGACCTGATGCGCGAAGGCAAGCCCCAGGCCCGTTCCCTTGGCGCGGGTGGTGAAGAACGGCTCAAATATCCGAGAACGATTCCCGGCATCCACCCCGGGTCCGTCATCCTCCACCGCGACGATCCATTCCTCGGCGTCGGCCCGAGCCCGGATTCGGACGGTCCCGCGCCCCCCGTTCGCGTCCATGGCATTCTTCAATATATTCTGAATGGCGCGCCCCAGCAGATCCGGATCGGCGGAAACCATCAAAGGCAGCTTCGGAATGTCCGCCTCGACGCTCGCCGCAAGTCCGTTCAACTGAATATCGAAACGATCTACGATCTCCCGCAGCATGGCGTTCAGATCCGTTTCCCGGAAACTCGGCATGGCCGGCCGGGCGAAAAGAAGAAAATCTTCGATCAAACGATTGAGCCGTCGGACTTCGTCCTCGATATAGCCCACCATGACATGGCCCGAATCCGATTCCACGTCGTTCCGAAGCACGTCCACCGAACTTTTGATGATGCCCAGCGGGTTTTTGACCTCATGGGCGATCATGAGGGAAAACTTCCCCAGCTCCGCGAGCGTTTCCTGGCGAACCATCTTGCGGTGGGCCTCCTCAAGGGCCTCGCGGTTCGATTCCAGGGAATCCAGCATGGCGTTGAAGGCCACGGCCAGTTCCCGGGCCTCGGGCAGGGCGGCCGGAGAAACCCGAAGCCCCCGATCTCCGCCGGCAACCTTGCGGGCGGCTTCCGCCAGGCGGGAAACCGGCGCGACCAGGGATCGGGAAATGAAGAAAAAAAAGAGTGCGCAAATCCCGGCCAAGCAGACGGAAAGCCAGGCGAAACGCTTCTGCATGGCGAGCAGGAGTTCCCGAATGCCTTCCGCGCCGTAGGCGATCCGAACCGTTCCGATCCGTTCCTCCGCAAGCGCCGCCTCTTCCCGCCACTGAAACGCCAGACTCTCCTCGTGAGGTTCGCGGATCGTCACTGGAAGTTGAACTTCCGAGAAATCGTCGGGAATGTTTCCGACCGCGTCGGCCAACACCTCCCCTTCCCTGTTTAAAATCGTCACCCGAACCACGTCTTTTTCGACCAGAAGATTTTCCGCGATCCGGCGGAGCATGGGACGCTCGTCGATGAGAAGCCCGAGTTCGCTGTTGAGGGCCAAATATTTTCCCAGAAAAGCGATCCGCTCCTCGAACCGGGCTTCCACGAAGTCCCGGATCATGGAAGCGCCCAAGTAGCCCAATACGGAGGTGGCGGCGCTAATGAGCAATACCGCCGCCGCCAGAATGCGGAGATGAATTCCGATTCGATCCATACATTTCATGGCTCGTCGCCGTTTCCGCCGAAAGGATCGCCGGTTTTTACCTCAAGCCGTCTCCGAACGCGGGCGTTCATCCACATCCGATATTCCGGAGGCATGGAGGAACAGCGATCCGTCTCGATGGCCTCCAGCACGAGCCGGGCGGTCTGCCGCCCCACCGCTCCGTAATCGATGATGAAGGAAAGCAATGCGCCGGATTCGTAAAAAAACCGGTTGAAACCAATCACGGGCGTCCTTCGCAAAAGCGCCTCCTTGATGATGAACTGCACGACGCTTTCGGAAATGACCGTTCGGTCGGGAATCAGCCAGATGGCTTCAACGTCATTGGGATCGGTTCGGATGGCGCCGGGAATCTCGCGGCGGGAATGCACTTCGAGGGGAACCAGGGACAGACCCAGTTCGAGACCGACGTTCCGCGCGGCGGCGAAGAAGTCGGCATTGTGGTCGGGATTGAAAAGGATGCCGATCCGCCGGATTTCCGGGAGCGCGGCTCGGATTTCCGTCAACTGGCGGGAGACGGGAATGTGAAGAGAAACCCCGCAGGCCCCCGGCGTATCCGCGAACACGTTCTCGGAATCCAGGATCATCATGAAAAAAAAACGGTCGGGGTCCGGCGACGACGCCTTCAACCGACGACCGGCCTCGGGACCCACGGCGATCCGAACCCGTTCGTCCGGGAGGGATCGAAGGTTGTCCGGCCCTCCGGCGTCCGTTTCCTCCATGAAGAGGACTTGAAATGGAAGGCCCGCCGCTTTCAAGGTTTGGGTCAAGCCTTCCACGGCCTGGAGATAGGGGCGAATCCGTCGGGACACCAATACCAGAATTTCCGACGCTTCGGCACGGGCGGGGCGCGGCGCCAGAACGGTCAGGCAAAGGAACAAAACCGGAATCCATGCCCGGAGCCCCGACGCCGAACCCATCACCGAACCGGAGGAAAAACACCCGGGTCGACGTCCAGGTTTCGACGGATGTTTCCAACTTTTTCCTCAAATTCCTCGGAAATCGCGTCCATCTCCTGGAGTCCCCGAACCACCCGAGGGGTAATCATGAGGATCAATTCGCTTTTTTCCGACGCGCTGGTGTCCCGCCCGAAAAGAAAGCCGATCACCGGAATCCGGCTCAAATAGGGCACCCCGGAGTTTCCCCGAGATTTTCGTTCCCGCATCAACCCGCCGATAAACAGGGTCTGGCCGTCCCCCACGGTCAGGGACGTGTTCACCTTTCGCTCGCGGAACGAGGGGAAGCTCTGTCCGCCCACGTCCACCCCGTCTCCGGTCTCGCTCACCTCCTGGGTGATCTCCATGGAAACCATTCCGGTGTCGCTGATGCGGGGGGTCACCGAGAGAATGATTCCCGTGTCCCGATACTGAATATTGGTCTGGGTCACGCCCTGGGGACCGGAATCAAACAAATACTGGGCGCTGGCCACCGGCACCTGGGTGGAAACGTTGATGCGGGCCTCTTTGTTGTCGGAGGCCAAGACCGTCGGCCGGGACAAGACGTTCAGCTTGTTTTCGGAGGCGAGACTGGAAAGGGCGGCCGACCACCGCCCCTCTTTTCCAAGAGCGAACTGGAGGCCGGAACTGCCCATTTGAGCGCTGAGCAGAGAGGTGGAAAGGGAACCCTCGCCTTTTCCGTAGCTCCATTCCACGCCAAGTTCCTCTTGATCGTCCAGGGAAATTTCCGCAATGAGCACCTCGATCAGCACTTGCCGGGGAAGGATGTCGATCTGGCGGAGGATTTCCTCGACCGTTTGGTAGTCCGGCGGCACGGCCTCGATGATCAGCAGGTTTCGAACGGGATCGGGAGTGATCTTCAATTCCCGGGAAAGGGTGCCGATGCCCCGAAGCGGGCTTGCCGCCGCCGCTTCCGCGCGAGCCGTCCCCTCGGCCCCTTCGGAGGTCGGACGGTCTCCGCCAAAGGGATCGGCGGACGGGATTTCCACCGAAGACTCCGCCGTTGCTTCCCCGTTGGAAGAAGGGGAGGTTCTCGGCGAAGGGTCGGAAGCGGACGCCTCGCGGGAAAAAACGGTGGTGAGCAGGTCGGCCAGATCCTCGGCGGAGCCATTGCGAACCGGGTAGATGAAAACCCTCGGGACGGCGCTTTCGCTGGGCACGTCGAGTTGCCCCAGGAATTCCTCGATTCGCCGGAACATTTTCGGATTGGAAGCGAGAACGAGAATTTTGTTGAGCCGTTCGATGGCCATGATCCGGAGGCCGCTCTGCTCGCCGTTGCCGAATGTGCCCAGGATTTCTTCAAGGAGATTCGCCAATTCGCGGGCGGTCAGATTCCGCGGCGAATAGAAGCGATAGGCCACCTGTTCGAACAAGTCGACGTCGAAGGTCTCCACCAGCCGGAGCGCCTTCAGCACGTTCACGTCCTTGTCCACCAGCAGCAGGGTATTGGCGTCCGGGTTGGAAAGGATCGTGCCCTCGGACGAAATGAACGGGGTTAGAATTTTGGCCATCTCGTCCGCCGAAATAAAATCCAGGGGAATGATCTGCAGCACCACCCGCTGGCCAGGAGGCAACGGGCGCCCGCCTGAACCAATTCCGTCCGCGATGGACATCCGGGGGGCCTCCTGGAGCGGAAGGATTTTGTAGAGTCCCCCCTCCTTGACGGCGGTCAATCCATTGACTTCCAGAATCTGGAAAAAAACGGCGAAGAGTTCGCGGCGATCCAGTTCGCCGGCGGTGTGAATGGTGACGGCGCCCTGGACTCCCGTTCCCAAAATATAGTTAATTTCGAGCAACTCCGCAAAAGTCCGGATGACCTCGACGAGGTCGGCCTGATCGAAATTGACGACGACCCGTTCCCGTTCTCCGCCCGCCGGAGCAACGGGCCGCCCCGTTTGGGAGATCGGGAGGGAACGCCGCGGGCCGCGATCCGGCGGCGCGGACGAATCGGTTCTCGAAGCCGGGGATGCCCGTTCTCCTCGACGGGAAGCCGAAAGCGACCCATCCGCACTCGGCGAAGGCGAGACTTCCGATGTCGTGGAAACGGATACGCGATCCTCCCGAACCGGAGATGGCGAAAGGTCCGTTTGCGAAAGACCGGAATCCGGGATGGGGGGCAAATCGGTTTCGACCTGGACCATTTCCGGATTCCGGAGCGTCTCCCGGGGAGCGGCGCAACCCGCCAGAACCGAAAAAAAAACCAAAATCAAGCTCGCGGACAACCACGCCATGTAAAAGGAGCGCGTGTTTTTCATGAGAACGTATCCAGGTGCAATCTTCCTTCCTTTTCCTTCGTCGGGCTTTTCCGGTTCCGTCGAGGCCGGCGCGAACGCGCATGGACCCTTTCGCCGGGGGCCGTTGGAGCCAAGAAAATCCTTCAATCGAAAGGGGTCAGCACTTTCCGGCGTCCCCGATCGGCGGTATCTTTTTCCGTTTCCGCAGGGACCGCGGGGGCGGGCCGCGCGACCCGAGTGTTGATCACCCGAGGCCGATCTTCGCCGCGGGAGACTTCCGGCCTTTGCCGTCCCGAAGCATCCGTTCCGTCATTTTCGTACAGGGAAATCCGGTATGTTTTCCCCTGGTGGCCCAGCAGCACCGTTTCCCGCTCCACCGAACGGACGGTAACGTCCCCGACCGCCTCTCCCTCCGAAACCCAGATTCTCGCCGGATCCCCTTGTTGCGGCGCGGGATTGTCGATCAGGGCTTTTTTGAAATCCCCGGCCAGCACGACCCCGCGCAGGGAAATTCGCCTTCCCGAAATGACGGCCGGCTCCGCGTCCGCTTCCGGGACTTCTTCGGGTTCCGGCTCCGGTTCCGGTTCCGGCGTCGGCGGAACGTATTCGGCCCGGTCGGGGGACAGCAGGTTTCTCCGGGTCACCGGGCGATAAAAAGATTCCGGCTGGAGGGAGCGGGGCGAAGGAATTGGAACGTCGGAAACCGTTCCCACATCCCGGGCGTCCGGCGTCTCCGCAAGGATGACGTCCGGGAACTCTCGGGTCCACGCCCGAAAGGTCTGCGCGACCAGAAAAAACGCGCATCCCGCCAGCAACAGGTTGACCCACCAAATCCGCCGCCCCACGCTACTCCTCCTTTTTGGCCATGAAGCCCTCCACCGTGAGGGTTGCCCGGATATCCCGCCAGTTTCTGGGATTGTTGACCACGAGACGGCAAGCCGTCACCCGCAAAAATTTGGAACCCGTCTCCAGTCTATAGAGAATATGTCGCAACTGTTCCATTTCGGCGACGAAAACGGCTTGCGCCGAAACCGCCTGGTAGCCCGGGGCCGCGTCGCGGGTTCTCAAAACCCGCATGCTCTCGATCCGCACCTGGCCGCGGGCCGCCAAGTCGTTGAGGAAATTTTGAAGTTCCACCCCGGCCAAGGCGGGCGTGCTTCCGGCGAGAAGCCGTCCTTCCATCCGAGCCAAGGATTGTTGAACCGTCGCCAATTCATCCTGAAGACGATCCTTTTCCCGGACCATGAGCCGATATCGGGCCAGTCGCCGTTCCTTCCGCAACCGATCTCCGCTCCCTCCGAAAAGTCCCGTCATATCCGGGGCGAACCGATAAACGGCGCCCGCGGCCAGCAAGAGCGCGCCCACAAATAGAATGATCCTGCGCTCCCGGGTCATGCTTCGCTTTCGATCTCCATGCCGATGCTGAATCGTTCCCGCTCCTCGGAGTCTCTGACGATGGCGCTGAGAAACGCCACATTTTTAAAAAAAGGCGAAGCCTCGAGAATGCCGATGAGTTCCGAGGCGGACTCGGCGAACCCATTGATCTGGATTCCACTTTCAGAATAAGAAAAATCACGAACCCATGCGGAATCGGGCATCCGCTCGGTGAGTTCGCGCAACAACTCGATGAGGGGGACATATCCGCGGTCCAAAGCCCGGAGCGCCTCCAGCCGGGAACGGGCCGCGTCGATGCGCTCCCGCATGGACCGAATACCGGCCACCTCTCCGGCGATGCGCGCCAATTCGGCGTCCATGGCTCGCTCGGCCGCTCGCTGTCGAAAAAAAATGGTCCCCGACCAGGCCACGCCGCCCAGAATGCAAAGGGCGAGAAGGGCGGCCATGGCGTAGATGCCGATCCGACTCGGGCGACGCCGGCTCTCGGGCGGAAGAAGATTGATCGACAGCGGCGTTTCCCGGATTCCCCGAAGCGCGAGTCCCAGCGCCGGAAGATAGTCGGCTCCCGGAAGACGAACGCCGGCCGCGAGGGCGTCCTCGTCATCCGCCGGCGACGCTTCCATGAAATCCGCCGCATCCCGGGGGAGAACCCGGGCCCGGCCGTTTTCCAAAAAAGCGCGCGCGTTGGCCAAGGCCGTGACGCTTCCCTCCATCCCGGAGGCGCCGCCCCGAAGACCGACCGCGAATCCGAGATAAGGGCTCAGCGAATCGCGCTTGGCCACCACCAGAAGCGCATTGAGACGTCCCCGCGCCTTGTCCTCGGCCAGCACCTGGCAATCGAAGAAGACATCCTCCGCGGAAAGCGGAACGTGCTTTTCCATCTCGTAGCGGAGGGTGGCCGGGAGATTTTCCCGAACGGAGAGAGGATAGCTCAACTCCCGAACCATGACCACGTCCTCGGGAATTCCAATGAAAAGATGGTGGGAGGCGCCCAGGCGGTTTTCCTTTCGGAATTCTTCCAGAAAACCGCCGATGGTCGCCAGCCGTTCCCGATCCTGCAGTTCCGGATCGAGTCCGTAAAAGCTGTGGCTTGACGACGACGGCCCCTTGAAGCCGCCTCGAAGAAGGACCATCAGAACCCGATCGTGCCGAATATCCAGCCCCAGGCTATCCTGCAACAGCATCCGCATTCCATTCTTTCCCGTCGTCCCGCCATTTCAAAAAACGGAACCGTTCCGGAACGGTGAGATCGATCTCCACCACGGCTTGGACGGTTCGACGGATTGGGGTTCCTGGAAGCCGCCCCTCGGCCCGAACCGCGAAGGCCGGAATCGCATGGAAGGTGACGAAGCGCGTCAGGACCGCGAGGGCTTCCTCGTCCAGAATCGACC
>CAYFVR010000009.1:0-4129 GCA_964346545.1 uncultured Desulfobacterales bacterium
GGCGCCTTCGTTCTGGACGACACCGGCGAGCTTTTGCTGTTCCGGGACACCCTGCAACTGGCCAATCTGGACTACAACGAGCTGGAGGGCTCCATCAACTCCCTCAGCCTGGCCATGTCGGAGTACGGCTCGGAACTGCTGGAACATCACGCCGCCTGACCCCCGGGGCCGTTCGCTTTGGGATTTCCAATGAACGACGACGCTCGATTGGACGAGGGCGTATGCGATGCGCCCCGACAAGGTTTATCGCCGGAAAAAGCGGCGGCGGGACGGAACCGAAATCAATTTCGGCCGTTGAATTTGGCGACGAGCGCACCCATTTCATCTTTATCGCGAGGAGGATTCGCCCATGTCTTTTTTTTCCCGACTGTTCAAAATCGGCCAGGCCGAAGCCCATTCCGTGATCGACCAATTCGAGGATCCGATCAAATTGACCGAGCAAGGCATCCGCGATTTGAAAAAGGATTTGCAGGGCGCCATGACCAGCCTGGCCGAAGTCAAGGCCATCGCCATCCGCACCCGCCGCGAAGCCGACAACCAAAAACGGCTGGCCGCCGACTACGAGCGCAAGGCCATGGTGCTGCTCCAGAAGGGCCAGAGCGGCGAAGTGGACGCGGCCGACGCCGAGCGACTGGCCACCGAGGCCCTTTCCAAAAAGGAACAGGCGGCCGCCGAAGCGGTTCGGATCGCCCAGGAGGCGGAGCGGCACGAGAAGATGGCCAACCAGCTTCAGGCCAACGTCAACAAGATCAAGTCCACCGTCAGCTCCCACGAGAACGACCTCCGCACCCTGAAGGCCCGGGCCAAGACCGCTTCCTCCACCAAAAAGATCAACCAGCAGCTTTCCAAGATGGACAGCTCCGGCACCGTGGCCATGCTGGAGCGGATGAAGTCCCGGGTGGAAGAGGACGAATCCCTGGCCGTGGCCTACGCCGACATGGCCTCTCCGGACAAATCGGTGGACGACGAGATCAACGCGGCCGTCACCTCCGGCCAGTCCACTTCGGCCACCGCCAGCCTGGAAGAATTGAAGAAGAAAATGGGAATCACCGCCGGGTGATCCGCCGATCGTTCGCTTTCGCCGGCGCCGGACGGGGACGGCGCCGGCGTTCCATATCGCCACACAACGGGAGACCGCGATGGGCCTGAAGGAATTTTTTGGATTCGGAAAAAAGAAATCGAAGGAATCGGGGACCCTGACCGACCTGGGTCTCAAAGATTTGCAGGTGGGCTACTTCGTGGATTACGACCTGAAAACCTGGGAGGTGGTGGCTCGGCACACCTACGACTGGGGCCAGGGAGACGTCACCTGGGAATGGCAGCTCAAAAGCGCCGACGACACCCTTTATCTGGAGCGGGAGTCGGACGACGAGGAAGAATGGAGCGTCGGCCGCCCCATTCCGTTCGCCCGCCTGGGCGAGAAGGTCCGAAATTTCATCCGGGAAAACGAGGACCCGCCGGAGGAAATTGAATACGAAGGGGTGACCTACTACCTGGAGTCCTTCGGCGGCGGACGGTTTTTCCGCGACGGAGAGGGACCGGGCCGGGATTTCCTGGCCTGGGATTACGAGGACGAGGAGGGAGACCATTACCTCGCCATCGAACAGTGGGGCGAGGAGGAATTCGAGGCGGCCGTGGGCGGCCCCGCGGAACCCTATCAGTTTGCCAATATTCTTCCCCGGGAAACCTCGGAATAACCGCCGCCCCCCGCTCATGCCTTCCCCCGGTCGGAGGAAGGGCGAATCGGGCTTCCGCGGGGTTCCCACGCGGGGCGTCACGCCTTCGATCCGACGGGGCGACTTCGCTTCAGCCCTCGTTGTCGGCGTTTTCCAGAAGGATGTCGACGATCTCCCGGAGGGCGGCGTCCGCCTCGGAGGCCGCCACCGTGCAGGACCCCGCGCCCCGATGGCCGCCGCCGTTGAAGCGGGACAGCATCAACCCCACGTTGACGTTGCAGTTTCGATTGAAAATGCTGTGCCCCACGCCGATGATCGCCCGGTCCCGGTTCGCGTCGGCGTGCCGGATCTTCACGCTGACCACCGCGTCGGGAAACAGAGAATAGACGAGAAACCGGTTGCCCCGGGGCGCTTCGTCGTAGTCCCGGAAATCGGTGATGGAGACGTGGCCCTCCATGCGGGTGTGCTTGAGCAAAATATCCCGAAACGCCCGGTTCCGGGCCACGACCTCCTCGCACCGTTCCCGAACCAGGGGATCGGCCAAGACCGCGCGGATGTCGGAATGGCGCAACAGGTCCACCACCCGGTTCCAATAGGCTTCGTCTCCGCCCTCGGGGTTGGAGATGGTCATGGAAAGCAAAATATGGGGATGACGCTCCGGATGCAGCACCTGATCCAGCGTCAGATCGGCGGCGTCGATTCGGTCGGTTTCCGCCGCCAGCTCCGAATAGTCCCGCCGAAACCGATCCCGGTAATAGTCGAACACGATCCCGGCCGCCGATGGGGCGATTCGGTAGGCGCCGCGAAAGGGACGATCCGGTTGATTGGTGTAGTGATGATCGAACCAGATGGCGCAATCGGGATGGAAGGGGAGGTTGGCGACGATATCCCCGGAGCGGATCTCCACTTCTCCGGCCTGCATTTCATTGGGCTCCACCCACAGGGTGGGCTCGGCGACGGGTTCGGCTTCGAAGATCAAAGCCGCGCAGACCACGCCGTCGAAATCGGGGCGGGGGACGATTCTCATGAACATTGCTCCTTGAACGATAGGGGTGTGCGGCAAAGGCCGGGAATTGCCGGAGCCGCCATGACGGCGACGGCGTAAACAAAGAATTATATCCGCAAAGATCACTTTTGACAAGAGCGGATTTTGGAGAACCTCTTATGTCCATCTATCTGGTTCAGCATGGCAAGAATCTCGACAAATCGGTGGACCCGGAAAAGGGCCTGTCCCCGGACGGAGAATCTGAAGTCCGACGGATCGCCGACGTGGCCACCATGTACGGCGTGAGGGTCCGGACCATTCACCACAGCGGCAAGAAGCGGGCACGGCAGACCGCGGATATTCTCGCCGCGGCCCTGGCGCCGGTGCACGGCGTCCACGAGGCGGACGGTCTGGGACCCGCGGACGACGTGGCCTGCTTCGCCAAGGAGCTGACTCCGCTGGAAGAGCGGATGATCATCGGGCATCTCCCGTTTATGGAAAGACTGGCCTCCTGCCTGGTGACCGACAACCCGGATCGGCCCATTTTCCGTTTCCAAAACGCGGGAATCGTCTGTCTCGACCATTATCCGGGGACCACCGACTGGGTGATCAAATGGGCGTTGATGCCCCACATTGGCTGATATTTTGAATCCTCAACCGGAAGCGTGGAAACGAGATTCCGACCCGGAGGCGTTCCGGAATGTGCGGATCGCCCTGGGTCTGGTGGGGTTGCTGTGGCTGATCTTTCTGGTGGATTGGATGACGCCGATGGATTTGCGGGTTTTCGGCCTGCGGCCCCGAAATCCGGACGCCCTCACCGGGATCGTCCTCAGCCCGTTTCTGCACGGCAACCTGCGGCACATCATGGGGAATTCCGGCGCGCTGTTCGTGCTGCTCCTGCTTTCCCTCAGTCTGAGCCGTCGCCTGACGCTGATCGCCCTTCTCGTCATTCTGTTCGTGGGGGGCGGTCTGGTGTGGGTGTTCGCCTCGCCCAACACCATTCACATCGGCGCCAGCGGCGTCATCTTCGGGCTGTTGGGTTTCTTGCTGTTCCTGGGCGTTTTCCAGCGACGCTGGACCTCTCTGATGCTGTCGATCGGGGTGGGCCTCGTCTACGGCGGCATGCTGTTTTCCCTGTTCCGCTTCCAGCGGGGCGTCAGCTTCTCCGGCCACCTGTTCGGCTTTCTTTCCGGGGTGCTGGCGGCGTGGCTGCTCCGGAAGGGAGAAAGGAAATGAACGAACCGGATTGTGGACGGTATGGACCCGGGATCTGGGAAACGCCCGAAAACCAGGGGGAGGTTATTTCCATTTTTCTGGAAGAGCATCTTCGGCGGAAAGTGGATGTGGTATCCAAACGAGGATTGCGAAGCGAAATCCGGGAATCGGTTTTGAAAGAGGCGATCCCGATATGAGGGCTCATCCACTCCTATTTCGGGGTGGATTACGGCCTCATTTGGAAAACCATTCA
>CAYFVR010000009.1:4229-38351 GCA_964346545.1 uncultured Desulfobacterales bacterium
GGCTCATCCACTCCTATTTCGGGGTGGATTACGGCCTCATTTGGAAAACCATTCAAGAACGGTTGCCTCGAGTGAGGTTGGATATTCAAGAAATTCAAAAGGAAAAATTTTAATCGATAAATTTTATTGACAAAAAAGTTCTGGTCCATATTCCAAAAAGCCCGGCCCCGACGGAAATCCTCCCGCCGGGGCCGTTTTTTTAGAAAAAGCCTCGCGCAAATTTGATTTTCCCCCGCGCCTTTTATGTTGCGGACGGCCACCGCATTCTCCGCCGCGGCGCCGGGCGTAATTCCGAGACCCATCCGGTTCGGCGCCTCTTTACACGCGGGCTCGGCGGCGTCCGGCATGGGACTTTTGGATTTTTCTTGATTCCTTGGGTTTTCCCGATAGACTGTTCGCAAAATCCCCCCTTCGTTCATCTCTTCCGTTTCGAACCGGACTTTCGTCGGAATTCGGCGCGAATCGACCCGGTTCGCGCCTCCGAGGCCGGCCGTCGGGCGCGGCCTCGGGAATTTTCCGGGAATCGTCCGAACCGCGAAACGCGGCGTCGCCTTGGTTGCAGAAATTGGAATCTTCATCCATGCGGTCATTCATTTGGGCCATTGTCTTTCTGGGAATTGCGCTGGTTTCGGCCCGGCCCGCCCCGGCCTTCGATCGGCCGGCCTTCCGCCACCTGACCTCGGACGACGGCCTTTCCTCCCGCTACGTCAAGGCCATTCTCCAGGACCGGAACGGCTTTCTCTGGTTCGGAACCGCGGCGGGGCTGAACCGATACGACGGACGGGAATTCAAAGTCTATCGGAACGACCCCTCGGACCCGGGAAGTCTCCGCGACAACGCGGTGAACGTCCTGCGGGAGGATCGGAACGGAGACCTCTGGATCGGCACCGCGGGGGGCCTGTGTCGCCTGGACGCGAATACCGGGAAATTCGTCCATCATCCGGCGGTTCCCGACGACCCGGAATCCCCGGATTTCGGGCGAATCCAGGATCTGCTGGAAGACCGGCGAGGCAGGTTGTGGATCGCTTCCCTGGAAGGGCTCTTCCGGATGGATCCGGAAACCGGGGCGGTTCGCCGGTTCCGCCACGATCCCGCCGATCCCGCCAGCCTGTCCCGCGAACGGGTCTGGTGTCTGGCCGAGGACGAGGCGGGACGCATCTGGGCGGGAACCGCCCGGGGCCTGAACCGCTTCGTTCCCGAAACCGGCGGCTTCGTCCGATACGGCCACCGGCCCGACGATCCCGGGAGCCTGCCCCACGAGGATATCCGGGCCCTGCTCGCCGACGCCGGCGGGCTCTGGGTCGGCACGGACGGCGGCGGCCTTTCCCGGTTCGATTTCGGGGCGAAAACCTTCGCCCATTTCCGCCACCGGCCCGACGATCCCCACAGCCTCTCCGGCGACATGATCCGTTTCATCGAACGGGATCGGGCCGGACGCCTGTGGATCGGCGCCATGGGCGGCGGGCTGAACCGGCGGGAGCCCGAAACCGGCCGATTCGTCCGATACCAATACCGGGCCGGCGATCCCGACGCGCCGAGCACCAACAATCTCCTGTCGTTCCACGAAGACCGATCCGGCATTCTCTGGATCGGGACCATGGAATCCGGACTCACCCGAATCGATCCCATATCCGCCCGATTCCGGCTGTATCGTCCGGGACCGGCCCATCCCGGCCTCGGGGACCGCACGGTCTCCTATCTCCACGAGGACCGGGACGGGACCGTCCTGCTTTCCACCCGAAGCGGGGATTTGGTGCGCTTCGATCCGACCGACGAATCCTTCGCCCCGGTTCGCCCCGAAGGTCGGCCGCTGTCCAAGGCCCCGATCTATCCGACCCTCGCGGATCGCGCGGGCATCCTGTGGGTGGGAACCTGGGGCGACGGACTCATCGCCTTCGACCGGAATTCCGGGACGGTTCGCCGATACCGCCACGATCCCGAAGACTCGGATTCCTTCGCCCACAATATCGTGGCCTCCCTCGCGGAAGATCCGGACGGAAACATCTGGATCGGGACCTGGGGCGGAGGGCTCGTCCGCTTCGACCGGAACGCCGAACGATTCGTCCGATTCCGACACGATCCGAACCGTCCGGACAGTTTGGCCGACGACCGGGTTCTGAGCCTTTTGTTCCACTCCGACGGATCGCTTTGGATCAGCGTCATCGGGCGTGGCCTGGACCGGCTCGCTCCCGGCGCCTCGGTCTTCGAGCATTTCCCCACCGACCGATTCACCCCCGGAAACCCGGTTTCCAGCGCGGTGAAAGACCTCCTGGAGGACCGTGCCGGAAACCTGTGGGCCGGAACCAACGCCGGGCTGCGCCGTCTGCGCTCCGACGGGAGCGGTTTCGAGCGCTTCGCGATCTCCGGCGGTTCGTGCGACGATTCCATCCAGAGCATCCTGGAGGACGATCGCGGCCGGCTCTGGCTCGGCACCAACGGCGGTCTGTGCCGATTCGATCCGCGCACCGGGGAAACCCGGAATTTCGACGCCCGGGACGGACTCCAGGGCAACGCCTTCGGCGCCGGTTCCCGCCTGAAAACCCGAGACGGAACCTTCTATTTCGGCGGAAACGACGGCTTCAACCGCTTCCGTCCGGAGAAGATCCGGGACAACCCCCACGTCCCGCCGGTGGTATTGACCGAATTCCGAATCTTCAACGAACCGGTCGCCCCGGGGCCCGACTCTCCCCTGGACCGACCCATCCATCTCGCCGAAAAGATCGTGCTCCGGCCCGACCGGCGGGTCTTTTCCATCAAATTCGCCGCCCTCGATTTCTCCATCCCGGAGAAAAACCGCTACGCCTACCGGATGTCCGGCGTCGATCCCGACTGGGTTCACGTCGGCGCGGATCGGCGATTGGCCGCCTACACGAATCTCGCCCCGGGCGAATATCGATTCCAGGTCCGGGGCGCCAACAACGACGGCGTCTGGAACGAGACGGGAACGGAAATCCGGGTCCGGGTCCTGCCGCCCTGGTGGGCCACGCTCTGGTTCCGGGCCGGAGCTTTGGCCCTTTTTTCCGGTCTTCTCGTCGCCGCCTACCAATGGCGCGTTCGCGAAATTCGAAACCGGAACCGGGAGTTGACGGCGGAAGTGGGTCGCCGCACCCGCAACCTGAAGTCGATCAACCGCCACCTTTGGGAAACCATGGGCGAACAGGAGCGAACCGCCGAAGCCCTGCGGGAAAGCGAGGAGCGGTTCCGACTGGCCTTCGAAAACGCCAGCGTGGCCATCTGCCTGGTCGATCTGACCGGGCGAATCACCCGGGTCAACCGGCGGATGTGCGAGATTTTCGGATACCGGACGGAAGAATTGACCGGCATGACGGTCAACGACATCGCCCACCCGGAAGATGTGGACCAAAGTCCGGAATTCATTCAAAAGGCCCTGGCCGGGGAGGTGACGGTGAGGGAATTTGAAAAGCGGTATTTTCGGAAAGACGGGGAAATCCTCTGGGGACGGGTCATCAGCTCCCTGGCCCGGGACGGACTCGGCCGGCCGCTCTATTTCATCTCCCACATCGAGGACGTCACGGAACGGAAGGCCGCCGCGGACGCCCTGCGGGCATCCCACGAACGGTTCGCCGCGGTGATGGACGGCATCCGCGGCCTGATGTACGTGGCGGACATGGAAACCTATGAAGTGCTGTTCGCCAACCGGGCCCTTCGACGAAATTTCGGGGACGTGGAAGACAAGGTCTGCTGGCGGGTCCTTCAGGAAGGCCAGGACGGCCCCTGCGGCTTCTGCGCCAATCGCCAATTGCTCGACGAGGCCGGACGACCCACCGGCGTCTTCCACTGGGAGTTCCAGAACAGCCGAAACCGGCGCTGGTATCAGGTGGAGGATCAGGCCATTCCCTGGGTGGACGGCCGGATGGTCCGGATGTGTTTCGCCACCGACATCACCGACCTGAAACGGGCCGAAGCCGAAATCAAAAATGCCCGGGACGCGGCCGAGGCGGCCAATCAAGCGAAAAGCCGATTTTTGGCCAGCCTCAGCCACGAAATCCGCACTCCCATGAACGCCATTCTCGGCTTTGGCGATCTCCTGCTGACCCAGGAAACCGATCCGCGAAAACGAAACCAGCTCAAAACTCTCCGGGACAGCGGACAGGCCCTGCTGAACCTGCTCAACGATCTGCTGGACCTCTCCCGCATCGAGGCCGGCCATTTTGAACTGCGGCCCGAGCCCGCCCGGCTGCCGGAATTGCTGGAAGAAATTCACCGACTGTTTCTGCCCGAGGCCGAGCGCAAAGGGCTGGGGCTGACCGTGGAAACCGCTTCCGCCCCCGCCGGTTCGGTGTTGCTGGACCCGGTGCGGCTGCGGCAGATTTTGGTGAACCTGGTGGGCAACGCCCTGAAGTACACCGAATCCGGTGAAATCCGGCTGGAGGCCCAAACGCGGAAGCGGAGCCCGAACCGGCTGGATTTGATCCTGGTGGTGTCCGACACCGGCACCGGCATTCCCTCCGCGTTGCTGTCGGAGGTCTTCGACCCGTTCACCCAGGCCCACGACCGGGGCCGAAGCAAGGTCGGAGGGGCCGGGCTGGGGTTGGCCATTTGCCGTCAACTGGCGGAACGGATGGGCGGCGGCCTGATGGTGGCCAGCGAGCCGGGGAAGGGGAGCGTCTTTCGGCTGGCCCTGTCCGACGTTCCCCTGCTTCCGGAAATGAAATCCGCCCGGGAACCCACCCCCGAAAAGGTCCCCGCTTCTCCGAAAGCGGCGGAACCGCGACCGCAGGCGCCCCCGGCCGGGGATTCGAAAATCGAATCGGACCTGCTCCACCTCTGGCGCCGGGTTGCGGCCAAGCAGTTCATGCCGGACATCCAGGCGTTCGCGGACACGGTTCGGGCCGCCGGCGAACCCCGCCGTCCGGACCTGGTCGAATACGCCGAAGCCCTTTCCGCCGCCGTCCGGGATTACGACGTGGCGGTAATCATCTCCCTTCTGGAGCGGTTTCCCGCGTTGCCGGGAATTGCCGGCGCCGAAACCCCCAACGATGGCGAAACGCCCATCCCCGACCATGGAAAGGAGACGCCTCCGTGACCGCGACCGATCCCCCCGCCTTTCGAATACTTCTGGTGGACGACAATCCCCGGAACCTTCAACTCCTGGGCCATATTCTCAACGGAGCGGGCCATCCCACCGCCTTCGCCATGGACGGCGAACGCGCCCTGGATATGCTGACCGACGACCGGTACGACCTGGTGCTGCTGGACGTGATGATGCCGGGCATGAACGGCTTCGAGGTTTGCCGCCGGATGAAATCCGACCCCAAGACGCGGGAAATTCCGGTCATCTTCCTGACCGCGCGAACCGAGCCGGACAGCGTGGTGGAAGGCTTCGAAGCCGGGGCGGTGGACTACGTCACCAAGCCCTTCCACGCCCGGGAACTGCTGGCGCGGGTTTCCACCCAGGAGCGTCTCCGCGCCGCCGAGCGAGAACGCACCGAACGGGAAGCCCTCCAGGCGATTCTGGAGCTGGCCGGCGCGGTCTGCCACGAATTCAACCAGCCGCTTCAAGTCATTTCCGGCGCCGCGGAGCTGATGCGCCACCGGGGGGACATCGATTCGGCGACTTTGGACGACCTGAAGCAAATCCTGGAGGCGGTGGGGCGGCTGGGCCGACTAACCCGGAAGCTCGGCGGGATCACCCGGCGGGAAAGCCGGGAATACCTGCCCGGCAGCCGAATCCTGGATTTGGACCGATCCGCGGCGGCGGACGAGGAACCCGCGGCCAAGAACCCGTTGGAAACCGAGGGGAATCCATGATAAATTCCCGCATTGGATTTTGCGCCGGCCGCCGCCGGCTCCCCAACCCACATGGAGCGGAAACGCCGTGACATCCCGTCCCGATTCCCCGGAAACGCCCCCGTCCCCGCCGAACGCCCGGCCCGCCGTTCTGGTGGCGGAGGACAACCCCTTCAACCGGGAGATCCTTTCCCGCATTCTCCAAGACCAGGGTCTCGACGTCGTGTCGGCCCGCGACGGCCGGGAGGCGCTGGACCTGTTGCAATCCCGGGATTTTCGCATCATTTTCATGGACATCCTCATGCCCCGCATGGGGGGAATCGAGGCGATCCATCGGGTCCGCGGCGCCGGGGTGAAAACGCCCATCGTCATCGTCAGCGCCCTGTCCTCCCGGGCCGACCGCCGCCGCTGCCTGGAGGCCGGCGGGGACGCGTTTCTCCCCAAGCCGGTGAACGCCGGGGAAATCGCCGACCTGGTTCGGCGATACGTTCATCGGCCCGCCTCCCCGGACGAAGGTTCCGGGCCGGAAGCCGCCGCCGAATCCGGCGGTTCCGACTCGGCCTTCGATTTTTCGGCCCATCGGGCCCTGCTGGTGGAGGCCGACAAGGATCGGGCCCGGCGGATCGCCGCCGTTTTGGAAACCACCGGCTTGGCGGTGGAGACGGTGGAGACCGGCGGCGAAGCCTGGGAACGGTTCCGCCGACGGGCCTACCGCTACCATTTCGTGGTCAGCAACGTCTTCGTGCCGGACATCGACGGGCTGGGCCTGCTGGCCCGGCTGCGAAAAGAGTTCGGGGAGGCGCCCTTCTTTCTGGTGGTGGAGACGCCGGACCCGGACACCGCCACCTTGGCGGCGGAGCTGGGCGCCACCGGTTTGGTGACCCAGGACGACCTGGAGAAAACGTTGCCGCCGCTGCTGGAATCGGCGGCCTACCGGTATTGCCGGAACACGGTCTGCGAGTCGCCCAGCACCACCGCGCGGCAGGTTCGCCAGGCCCAGGCCCATCTGGTCCGCAGGGGTTGCGACGGCGGCTGCGTGGACCTGGACCTGGCCCACCTGCCCCTCAGCGACGCCGGGGGCGACCTGGCCCTGTGCCGGCGGCTGGACGACGATTCCTGCGGCGTGGTGCTGGGAGACGTGGCCGGCCACAGCGTGACCGCCTCCTATTTCAGCGCCATCTTCCTGGGCATGTTGACCTCGGCCTGGCCCCGATATCCCGTTCCCGGCGATCTGATCCGAGCCATGAACCGAAAGCTGATCGACGGCGAATACGACGCGCACCTGTGCGCCGCCGCCCTGCGCTGGCGAAAGGCCGACCGCCGGGTGGACGTGGCGGTGGCCGGCATTCCCGGCGGCCTGCGGGTCCGGCCCGGGGCCGACGGCGCTCTTGAATTTCTGGAGACCGACGGCGGGGGCCTTTGCCTGGGGCTTGTGGACCGGGAGGAACTGTTTTTCGAGGAAACGATTTCGCTTCGAGCCGGAGACTGGCTCTTTTTTTTCACCGACGGGGTGGAACGAAGAGACTTGGTCGAGGTTCTCCGGGCCGACCCGGCCATCCTTTCGGACGGTTTGGTGGGCGGCGTGGGCCGGCGGATTTTGTCCCGGGCCTTCTCCCGCCGCAACCAGACCGACGACGCGGGGCTGGTGGCGCTCCACGCGGGCCGGGGAACGGCCTGGCGGCGCATTCTCGCCTCCGGCTATCTGGCCGTGGACGCCGCCTGCGACTGGGCCCGCGACCGGCTGACGGAAGACGGGCCGCCGGCCGGCGTGGATCTGGACATCGTGCTTTTCGCGCTTCGCGAGGCGTTGAACAACGCCGTGGAACACGGCAACCGGTTCGCGGCGGATCGAAACGTGGAGTTGGAAATTCGGTGCGCGGAGGATCGGCTGGTTCTTCAAATCACCGACCAGGGCGAGGGCCCCGCCGCCGGAGACGGCGCCGACATCGACGCCGTCCCGCCCGCCCAGCGCCGCGGCCGAGGAATTCCCGCCCTGCGAACCCTGGCCAGCCGGGTGGCCTTCGACGGCGGACGGGCGACCCTGATTTTCGAACGAAAGGCAACCTGATGGAATATCGAATCGAAGGCGACCGGCTGACCCTGGCTCCGGGCACGGACCTGGTGGCCAGCCGAATCGAGGCGCTTCGGGACTTTTTCGACGAATCCCTTCGCCGAAATCCGGACGCCGGCGCGGTGGCGCTGGACGTGACCGGAATACAAATCGTCGATTCCCTGGGAGTCAATCTCATCGTGGGGCTGTTTCGGCAGACCGCGACGGAAGGACGAACCATGGAGCTGACCGGGGCCGGCCCGGAATTCATGAAAGTCGCCAATTTTTTCCGCCTGCCCGCGCTGTTCACCATCCGGCCCGCGGCCGACGGCGAAGAGGAGAAGGAACATGCTGGAGGAGCATGACGACCTGCTGGACGGATTCGTCGAGGACGCCCTCGTCCACCTTCAGGCCATGGAACCGGACCTGATCGCCCTGGAATCCGCCGGAACCGATCCCGACCCCGACGTGGTCAACCGGATTTTCCGCGCGGTCCACAGCGTCAAGGGCGCGGCCGGCTTTTTCGGGCTGGAGAATATCGGCAATCTGGGCCACGCCATGGAAACCCTGCTGGCCCGGATTCGGGACGCCGAGGTTCGGCCCACCCCCGACATGATCGACGCGCTGCTGGCCGGGGGCGACACGCTGCGGGCGTTGATGGAGGACGTGGCGGCCTCCGACCAGGCCGACCTCCAGGGCCAGCTCAACATCCTCCGCACCTTTCAGGCGGAAACGCCCCCGCCCTCCGTGGACCTCCGACCGGCCGACGGCGCCGACTCCTTTTCCATCCCCGCCTCGGACGTGGACCGGTTTCTCCGCCAGGGGCTCCACCTTTTCGCCATCCGTCTTTTCCTGAAGCGGGACATCCGGGACCGGGGCAAATCCCCCTTCGACTTCATTCAGAACATGGAAAGCCTGGGCCAGTACGTGGACGCCTTTCTGGACCTGGCGGGAATTTCGGGCCTGTCCGATTGTCTGGACAACGACTTGGCCTTCTCCTTTCTCTTCGCCACGATTCTGGAGGAAGATTTCGTGCCCGAGGCCCTGGGGGTTTCGGCGGACCAGGTGCGGGAAGTGCCGCTGACCCCGGGCCGTCCCGCCGAGGCCGAAATCCCCGCGGGACGCGGCGAACTGGCGGCGGAGGCCGAATTCAAATCCACCGCCGGTTCGGACTCCGAACCGGCGAGGCCGGAAGCGGGGACGGCGGAAACCACCGCGCCGCCGACACGTCCGGCCCCAAAACCCCCGCCCGGGTCCGTTTCCTCCAGAGATTCCGCACCCGCCGCCGGGGAATCCAAGGGGATGGGCCCGGGGGAGGACAAAATCCGGGTGGGGGTCCAATTTCTCAACGAGCTGGTCAACCTGGCCGGGGAGCTGGTGCTGGGGCGCAACCAGCTTTTCCAGACCGCCGGCGGCCTGGTGCGCCAAACGCCGGGGCTGACGCCGGTGCTTCAGCACATCAGCCGGGTCACCACCGAAATGCAGGAAAAGATCATGGGCATGCGAATGCAGCCGCTTTCCCTGATCTACGACCGGTTTCACCGCGTGGTGCGCGGCGCGGCCCGCAAGCTCAACAAAGAGGTCCGCCTGGTAACCCATGGCGAGGAGGTGGACCTGGACAAAGCCATCATCGAAGGGCTGGCCGACCCCCTGACCCATCTGGTGCGCAACGCCGTGGACCACGGCATCGAAACCCCCGCCGAGCGGGAGGCGGCCGGAAAGCCCCGCCACGGCACCGTGGCGCTGCGGGCCCGCCACCAGGGCGGGCAGGTTCATCTGGAAATCCGGGACGACGGCCGCGGAATCGATCTGGACCGGGTGATGCGCAAGGCCGTGGACCAAGGCATCGTCTCCCGAGAGGCCGCCGAGTCCATGGGCGAGCGGGACCGCGTTCGGCTGATTTTTCATCCCGGCTTTTCCACCGCCTCGGTGGTGACCGACGTGAGCGGCCGGGGCGTGGGCATGGACGTGGTGCTCACCAACATCGAACGGCTGGGCGGCACGGTGGAGGTGGAATCCCGGCCCGGCGAGGGCACCCGGGTCCAGCTCGTGCTGCCGCTGACCCTGGCCATCATCTCCGGCCTGCTGGTGCGCGCCGGGGAGGAGATGTTCATTCTGCCCGAGGCCGACATCGACGAGCTGGTCCGGGTGAAGCCGAACGAAATCGCCGAACGCATTCACGCCGTGCAGGACGCGAAAGTCTTGCGACTGCGGGATCGGCTGCTGCCCCTGGCGGAACTGAACACGGTGCTGGGCGTCGCCAAGGCGTCGGCCTTGACGCCGGATCGGGACCGACCCGTGCGAATTCTGGTGGTCCGCCACGGCGAAGGCCGGTTCGGGCTGGTGGTGGACGCCGTGGTCAACACCGAGGAGATCGTGGTCAAGCCGCTGTCCCGCTTCCTCAAACGGATGGCCTGCTTCAGCGGCGTCACCATTCTGGGCAGCGGCGCGGTGTCGCTGATTCTGGACGTGGCCGGGCTGGTGGCCATGGCCCGGGTGGATCGGGTGGAGACGGCGGCGGAACTCCGGGAGGAAGCGGCCGCCCCGACCGCCGAAGACCGGCAGACCCTGCTGGTCTTCGACAACGGAACCGAGGAGCGTTTCGCGTTGCCGCTGGAGATGGTCAGCCGCATCGAACAGTTTCCCGCCGAGCGAATCGAGCGGATTCGGGACCGGCCGTTTCTGCAATACAACGACCAAAAGCTGCGGCTCATCTACCTGGAAGACCATCTGCCGGTCAGCCGGCCCCAACGCGGCGCCGAAGACCGCATCGGCGTGATCGTGCCCCGGCAGGCCCCGTTTCCCGTGGGGGTGGTTTTCCACCGGGTGATCAACACCGTCGAGGAGGCGGTGACCTTGGACACCGCCAGCATTGCCGCCCCGGGCCTGTTCGGCTCGGCGGTGCTGGACGGCCGCATCACCCTGGTTCCGGATTTGTACCGGGTGCTGGAAATGGCCGCCCCGGAATGGACGCCCCGCCGCGAAACGTCGGAAAGCGGTCGCCCCGCCCGGATTCTGCTGGCCGAAGACACGCCCTTTTTCCGGATGGTGGAACGGGAATATCTCAAATCGGCCGGATACGAGGTGCTGGTGGCCGAAGACGGAGCGGCCGCGCTGGAAATTTTGGAGCGGGAAACGGTGGACGCGGCCGTTCTGGACATCGTGATGCCCAAAATGGACGGTTGGGACCTGATCCGGGCCATCCGCGCCGACGAACGGCTGCGGCGGTTGCCGACAATGGCCGTCACCTCCCTGGAGGAGGAAGGACTGGCCGCCCAGGGGCTGGCCGCCGGCTTCGACCGCTGGCAGCGGAAGCTCGACAAGGCCCGCATTCTGTCGGACCTGGAGGAACTGCTGACTCGATCCAGAGAATCGGAGGCGTCGCCATGAACCGCCAAATCGCCACCTTTCGAATGGGCGAAACCCGGATGGGAGTGGACATCCTGCTGGTGAAGGAGATCTACCGGCGAATGCGGGTCCACCCGGTTCCGGGCGCGCCGCCCCAACTTTTGGGATTGATGAATCTGCGGGGCCGCGTGGTCTCCGTGGTGGATCTGGCCGCCTGTTTCCAGCGATCCGGCGTCGCTTCGGATCGGGGGCAGCTTTTGATCTTCAAAACCGAGGGGGAGCTGGGGAAATTCGTCCGGGACGGCCGACTGCCGGAGCGGGCCACCCGGCTGGGAGAAGACATCGTCGGCCTGCTGATCGACGAGATGGACGACGTAATGACGGTTTCGCCGGACGCGGTGCTGCCGCCGCCGCCCAACCTGGGCGGCCTGGACGACCAATTGATTGGCGGGGTGATCCGAACCGAGGCGGAACTGGTGGTGTTGATCGACGCCCCGGCGGTGCTGGACCGGGTGGTCCGCGCCATGGATCGGTTCGACGAGGCGATCTCCGGCATTCGGGAGGCGGGGCCGGGAGAACGGGGCTGAACGAAACGGTATGGGAAGCGGCGGCGGAGACGCGTTCCCGCCGCAAGCCGTTCCAGGAAGGGCGGGTCCCGTTTTCCGGGATCGGAATTCCAATCCATATTTCTTTGAGCGACGCTCATTCCAATTAGAAATTTTCGGGAGAAACCATGTTCAAAAACTGGAAAATTGGATGGAAAATCGGGGGCGGATACGCGTTGTTGATCCTCATCGGCATGCTCCTTGGCCTGTGGGGCGCTCAGATTCTGGGCCATGTCCAAGCCCCGGCCCGAAAAATGGCTCAAGAATACATCCCGGAGCATTTTGCCGCCCACGACGTGGAGCGCAACACGTTCATGACCATGTACAACATCCGGGGGTACGCGTTCAGCCGGCGGGAAGACCAGTTGAACATGGGGCGATCCTTTCTGGCCGGGATCAAAGATAGCCTGCGCCGGGCAAGGGAAATCGCCCATCAATACGAAGATATGGTGGTGTTTCGGGAATCCGTTGACCAGATCGGTGTCCAGGTGGATGCCTACGAAAGCCTGATGGAACGAACCGTGGCCGCCAACCGGGCCATTCGAGAGTCCCAGGATCGCCTGGACGCCTCGGCGACGGCGTTCGACCAAAACACGAACGCCGTCTTGGATGGCTTTTTCCAAAGCGCCGCGGGCGACATCCGGGGCATGGTGGACGTGGAGGGGCTCATTGACCGGATCAACACCATTCAACTCCTTCATCAGCTCATCGTCACCGCGGACGACATTCGCATCAACAATTTCAAGAGCCAGGCCCGTCGTTCCCCCGAGGATCTGCGGGCGGCCCTGGCCGATTTCCAGACAATCGAAAATTACCTGGACCTCCTGGAGCCGGTCATTCAACGAAGCGCGGAGGAAATGGAGACAATCCGAAACGCATCCGTCCAGTACCAAAACGCCATGGAGGCTTTGCTGGAAAACTGGCTCGTTCTGGGGAAATTAAACGAGGAACGGGAAACGGTCGGCAGCGACGTTCTCGAAACGGCCGAAGATATATCGAAGAAGGGCATGAACCGCATCTCCGCCGTGACGGCGGAAATCGAGGGGGAAGTCGGCGAGGCCCACTTCGCGCTGATCGTGGGACTGCTGGTGGCCGTGATCACCGGGGCGATTCTGGCCTTTTTCATCACCCGGGGGATTACGGGTCCCATCCGCCGCATCGGCAAGTTCATCGCGCAGTTCGGCGCCGGAGATTTGAGCGGACAGGTGGAAATCGACTCCCGGGACGAAGTGGGAGGGATGGCCGAAGAACTCAACGCCGCGGTGGTCAACCTCCGCGGGATCATGCGGGAGCTGGCCGACAACGCCAACGGGCTGTCCAGCTCGTCGGAGGAACTCTCCTCCATCTCCACCCAAATGGCCGCCTCGGCGGAGGAGATGAACGTCCAGGCCGAAGGGGTGGCCTCGGCCTCCGGCAAGGTCAACGCATCGGTGGAAACCGTGGCCAGCGCGGCGGAACAGGCGTCCACCTCGGTGAACAACGTCTCCGCCATGACCGAGGAAATGTCCGCCACCTTCGACAACGTGGCCGGGGCCAGCCGGAAAACCACGGAAAGCGTGGAACGAATGGCCAGTTCCAGCGAGGAGATCGCAAGCCAGATCAACACCGTGGCCGCCTCCTCCGAGGAAATGACCGCCTCCCTCAACGAGGTGGCCAAAAACACGGCCAACGCCAGCCGCATTTCCCGGGGCGCGCGGGAGCGCACCGAGGAAATCAACAACCGGATGCGGGCCCTGGCCGGGGCCTCCAAACAGATCGGCAAGGTGGTGGGCGTCATCAAGGACATCGCCGACCAGACCAATATGCTGGCCCTGAACGCCACCATCGAGGCGGCCGGGGCGGGGGATGCCGGCAAGGGCTTCGCCGTGGTGGCCGGGGAGGTGAAGGAGCTGGCCCGCCAGTCGGCCGAGGCCACCGACGAGATCGCCGGCCAGATCGAGGAGATTCAGTCCACCACCGAAGCGGCGGTGGGCGCCACCGACGAGATCAACGCCGTGATCAACGAAATCGCGGGAATCAACGAGATGATCGCCGCCTCGGTGGAGGAGCAGACGGCCACGGCCGGGGAAATTTCCAAATCGGTGGCCGCCACCGCCGGCACGGTGCGGGAGATGGCCGAGGACGCCGGCGAGTCGGCCACGCTGGTGCGGGACATCGCCCGCTCCACCGAAGAGGCGGCCCAGGCCGCGCGGGAAATCGCCCGGAACATGGAGGAGCAGCTTTCCGCCGTGCAGGAGGTGGCCCGATCCGCCGACGGCGCCTCCCAGGGGGTGCGCGACATTTCCCGCAACATCGAGGACATCGGAAAGGCCAGCCGCCAGACCGCCGTGGGCGCGGCCCAGACCCAGGAATCCTCCAAGGAGCTGGCCCGCATGGCGGCCACCCTCAACGAAATCATCAAGCAGTTTCGGGTGTGAGGATTCAGCGAGGCTCCGCCGCCGGGGAATGGAATCCCCGACGGCGGAGAAAGGATAAAAAGGTTCCGGGCGGGACCGGTTTGTCCTTCAGGGTTCCCCGTTTTCTTTACCTCCAAATCGATTGGAGCGACGCTCGTTCCAATCGAAACTTTTTTCGGGAGAAACCATGTTCAAAAATTGGAAAATCGGATGGAAAATCGGGGGCGGATACGGGCTGATCCTGATCGTCGGCGCAATCTTGGGCGCCTGGGGATTTGGCGTATTGTCGGGCATCGAAAAACGTTCCGAAGCCATGATCGGGGAATATCTGCCCGAAGTGGCCGTCGCCAACGAACTGGAACGAAACACCTTTCTGTTGATGTACAACCTCCGGGGTTATGGCTACACCCGGGAGGACCCATACCTGGTGGAAGGGCGGGCGCTTTTGGCCCGAGTTCGGGAAAACATCGCCCAATGCCGGGAAATAGACGGCCGCTTCACCGGCGAAGCCAACATGGAGGAATTCATCCGGATCGCCGAAGCCCGCCTGAACGAGTACGAAGCCCTGGTGGAGGAAACGGTGACGGCCAACCACGCCTTTTTCGAAATCCAGGACACCCTGGACCGAACCGCAAAGAGCTTCATCGAAAACATCGACCGGCTGATGGACAACCAACACCGGCGAACGGCCATCGATATCCGGGGGGGACTCGATCCGGAAGGCCTGTTGCGCCGCCTCGAAACCATCCGGAACCTCCAACGAATCCTCGAAACCGGAGACCGGCTCGAAATCAAGAACTTCAAGGCCCAGGTCCGGCGGGAACCGGAAACCCTGCGGGAAGCCCTGGGCGATTTCGAAACCATTTTCGATCTGATCGACCGGACGGCGCCCATCGTCGCCCGGGGCGGCGACCGCGAAATTCTTGATGCGGCACGTCTGGCCGTGGTTCAATATCGGGAAGCCATGGAAGCGGGCCTGGAAAACTGGTTTCGGCTGGAATCCCTGAACGAACGGCGAATGGCGACGGGCGACGAGGCTCTGGAAGCGGCCCGGGAAATTTCCGCGGAAAGCATGGACAAAATGAAGGCGATCAGCGACGAAATCGAAACCGAACTGGCACGGGCCGCCACCACCCTGATATACGGCCTCGCGTTCGCCGTCCTGGCGGCGGCGGTTTTGGCCTTCCTGATCGCTTCGAGCATCACCCGGCCCATCCGCCGCATCGGCAAGTTCATCGCGCAGTTCGGCGCCGGCGATTTGAGCGGACAGGTGGAAATCGACTCCCGGGACGAAGTGGGGCGGATGGCCGAAGATCTCAACGCGGCGGTGGTCAACCTCCGCGGGATCATGCAAGAGCTGGCCGACAACGCCAACGGGCTGTCCAGCTCGTCGGAGGAACTCTCCTCCATCTCCACCCAAATGGCCGCCTCGGCGGAGGAGATGAACGTCCAGGCCGAAGGGGTGGCCTCGGCCTCCGGCAAGGTCAACGCATCGGTGGAAACCGTGGCCAGCGCGGCGGAACAGGCGTCCACCTCGGTGAACAACGTCTCCGCCATGACCGAGGAAATGTCCGCCACCTTCGACAACGTGGCCGGGGCCAGCCGGAAAACCACGGAAAGCGTGGAACGAATGGCCAGTTCCAGCGAGGAGATCGCAAGCCAGATCAACACCGTGGCCGCCTCCTCCGAGGAAATGACCGCCTCCCTCAACGAGGTGGCCAAAAACACGGCCAACGCCAGCCGCATTTCCCGGGGCGCGCGGGAGCGCACCGAGGAAATCAACAACCGGATGCGGGCCCTGGCCGGGGCCTCCAAACAGATCGGCAAGGTGGTGGGCGTCATCAAGGACATCGCCGACCAGACCAATATGCTGGCCCTGAACGCCACCATCGAGGCGGCCGGGGCGGGGGATGCCGGCAAGGGCTTCGCCGTGGTGGCCGGGGAGGTGAAGGAGCTGGCCCGCCAGTCGGCCGAGGCCACCGACGAGATCGCCGGCCAGATCGAGGAGATTCAGTCCACCACCGAAGCGGCGGTGGGCGCCACCGACGAGATCAACGCCGTGATCAACGAAATCGCGGGAATCAACGAGATGATCGCCGCCTCGGTGGAGGAGCAGACGGCCACGGCCGGGGAAATTTCCAAATCGGTGGCCGCCACCGCCGGCACGGTGCGGGAGATGGCCGAGGACGCCGGCGAGTCGGCCACGCTGGTGCGGGACATCGCCCGCTCCACCGAAGAGGCGGCCCAGGCCGCGCGGGAAATCGCCCGGAACATGGAGGAGCAGCTTTCCGCCGTGCAGGAGGTGGCCCGATCCGCCGACGGCGCCTCCCAGGGGGTGCGCGACATTTCCCGCAACATCGAGGACATCGGAAAGGCCAGCCGCCAGACCGCCGTGGGCGCGGCCCAGACCCAGGAATCCTCCAAGGAGCTGGCCCGCATGGCGGCCACGCTGAACGAAATCATCAAGCAATTTCAAATCTAAAATTGCTCAAGAGTTCGTTCCGCATTTCACGGCTGACGCTCTCAAAAATTTTTGGCGGTGATAGATCATTGCCCGCTTCTCCAATGGAGATGAAAACGCTATGTTGAATGAAATTAGACTGGTCAATTACAAGGCCTTTCGTTGTGCGCGAATCCAGCTTGAACCGATCACTGTGTTTATTGGGCCTAACGGTTCAGGTAAAAGCACGGTTGTGTCCGCTCTTTATTCACTTTCGGCTATAATTCGGTTAGGGCTCTCCGCAGCCTTTCCGGATGGGATTTTTTCCTTTTCCAATGTTCAACATTTTGAGCCGTTGACATGCGGCTATCGCTTTTCACCCATCGGAATCGGGATCTCCGGTACAATAGACGGAATGTCCGTAGATTACGATTTGTTTTTCAATCGGGATTTCAACAGTCCAACCGGTTTTTATATCCACTACGAAGCCATCCGGGTGCAGAAGGGGGAGGAAAATTTCCATTACGTAACAGGGACTTCACCTGAAATCGATTTCGAAATGCCGACCCAAGGAGAGGAAAACTGGCCAGCCGGAATGGTGAGCCATTCAAACCAACGAGAGTGCATTTTTTCCTCATTGGAAAAGGCGGGAATGGAAAGCGCTTTTTTAATTTTACTCCGGAAAATTAAAAAATATATGCAAAAAATGAGTAAATATCAATTTTCTCCTTCAGCTGCAAGAATCGCATGTGAACCTTACGATGGATCCGGAAGACCTCCAATATTAAAACCCGACGGGTCCAACTTGGCCGAAGTCATCCAATATCTCCAGGAAGAGGAGCGAGGACGTCTTGGGGATGTGAAAGACTGGCTGAAAAAATATGCGGCAGGTGGCAATCGGCTCGTTGATTTGGGCGTCGCGATGTTCCGTGAAAAAGTGATAGTTACCTTCTTTGAAGAAGGGGAAACGCGAAGGTCTTTTGAGGTCAGAGGTCCGCTCGTTTCAGACGGTTACTGGGTTTTTACCGCTTTTGCTTGCTTAGTGTGCGGTCCGACTTTGCCTTCTATTGCTTTTTTCGAAGAGCCGGAATCTTATCTTCATCCTCATAAGCTACCTCTATTGAAAGATATTTTTATCTCGATGGGTTCTAGATACGAAAACGAGTGCCAAATTTTCATATCTTCTCACTCGCCCTATTTTCTGGACTTGTTCAAAGAATTGCCTGAATCCGTCATATTTCTCCGTAACGGACAGTCCAGACGGTTAGTAGATATCTCCGATTACGAAAACATTCTTTCACTGTATTCAATTGGAGAAGCCTGGTTTTCGAATGTATTTGAAATGGGAAATCCCCAATGAACATTCGGGTGATTCTTGTGGCGGACGGCGAAACCGACTACGACATCATGGACAAAGTAAAGGCCGAAGACGGCGACCTGTCTTCGCTGCCTCTTGAATTTTTAAGGCCTGAAGCGGTGGGCTTGCACCGCCGTACCGGGGGCGGCCACAAAACCCTTTTAAAGGAGGCCGGGCTGGCCGCGATCATGGCGGCCAAAGGACATGCGGACTGCGTGATGGTTTTGGTGGACAACGATGGCGACTCGCGATTCAGTTTTCCCCATGACAACGGCTGTCCGGGATGCCGGGAGTGCGACGCAAGGGATGCGCTGGAACGGGTCAATTGGGGCCTGCCTTTCCAGCGGACGGCGTCTATCGTTTTCCAGGCGGCGGAAACCCTTTTGCTGTCGGCCCGGAGCGGATTCACGCCGCAGATGGAAACGGAACTTGTTGGAAAGCGGCTGAAAACCCGTTTGTACGGCAGGGATATCCAAGAGGCCCGAGAATTGTACGATGCATTCCGCACGGAACTGGAACAGACCTCCGTCCAGGCGATCCGGGCGCGCTGCTATCCCCGGATCAAAGGGAAGCTGAAGGCGTTTTGCCCGGAGGATTGAGGACCGAACGCATTTTTCCCAATTTCCAAAAACTGCCGAAAAACCGCTCCACCCATCGAACGAAGGGAAGGAACTTGCCCGATCTCAAGATTTTGATCGTCGACGACGCCGTGATCTACCGGCAGATATTGACGCGGATCGTTTCCGGTTTCGACGGGGTGGAATTGATGGGCACGGCGCCCAACGGCCGCATCGCGCTCGGAAAAGTGGCGCTGAATCCGCCGGACCTGGTGCTGCTGGACGCCTTCATGCCCGAGCTGGACGGCCTGGAAACCCTCAAGGTTCTCAAGGCCGACTATCCCCAGGTGGACGTGGTGATGCTCAGCGGCCTGGACCACGAGACCGCCGACCTTACCGTCAAGGCGCTGGAGGCCGGGGCTCTGGATTTCATCCCCAAGCCCCGAAAAAGCGAAGCGGCGGAAAACGCGGCCGAACTGCGCGGGGCCCTTGCCCGACTGATTCCGGTGGCCCGAAGCCACAAATACGTCCGCCAAATCCAAAATCTTTCCGGGACGAAACCGGCTCGTCCGGCGGCCCCCGCCGCCCGATCCGCCCCGGAACCGATCCCGCCGGCGTCCCCGCCCCCCGCGCCCCGATCGCGGTTCGGGCGTATCGACGTGGTGGCCATCGGCGTCTCCACCGGCGGCCCCAACGCGCTCCAGATGGTCGTTCCGCGCTTGGCGGCCGATTTTCCGGTTCCGATTCTCGTGGTCCAGCACATGCCGCCCATGTTTACCGCGTCTCTGGCCGAACGGCTCAACGCCGCTTCCGCCATCCGGGTGCGGGAAGGGGCCGACGGCGAATTCCCGCGTCCCGGCGTGATGTACCTGGCCCGGGGCGGCCGGCACATGGTGGCTCGGCGCGCGCCGGACGGCCAGGTGGCGCTGGGGCTGACCGACGCCCCGCCGGTCAATTCCTGCCGACCGTCCGTGGACGTTCTGCTCCGTTCCCTGGGCATGGCCTACGACGGCCGGGTGCTTTCGGTGATCCTCACCGGCATGGGCAACGACGGGCTGGCGGGCGTCACGGCCCTGGCCCGACGGGGCGGCTACACCCTTGTCCAAGACCAGGCCACCAGCGTGGTGTGGGGGATGCCCGGGGCGGTGGTGGAGGCCGGAAAGGCCGACGAAGTGGTTCCCCTGGGTCTGGTTGCGGAACGCATCGCCCGGCTCGTCTCCCGAAGGCGACATGATTCGGATTAGCGACGCCGAATTCGCTCTGATGGCCCGCTACATCGAGAATGTCTGCGGCATCCATCTCCGGGGCGACAAGGCCTATCTCATCGAATCCCGCCTCTCCGACCTGTTGGCGGCCAGCGGCTGCCGGTCGTTCCAGTCTTTTCTTCACATGGCCCGGGACGACGTCAGCGGCGGGCTTCGGGATCGGATCGTGGACGCCATCACCACCAACGAGACCTCCTGGTTCCGGGACGCCAGCGCCTGGACCTACTTGGCCGAGGCGGGGCTTCCGGTGGTTTTGGATCGGGCCGTGGCGGGAAAGCCGGCCCGGGTCTGGTCCGCGGCGGTTTCCACGGGACAGGAGGTCTATTCCCTGCTGATGCTCATGGACGAGATCCTCCAGGCGCGGGGGCTGCCGTCCTTTCTCAGCCGCGTGGAGGTGATGGCCACAGACATTTCCTCCACCGCGCTGGCCGCGGCCCGGGCGGGCGTCTACGATTCCCTTTCCATGGGACGGGGTCTCTCGGCCGAACGGAAATTCCGCTATTTCACGCCGACGCCCAAGGGCTGGGCCTTCGAGCCCCGACTGCGGGACCGGGTCCGATTCCGCCGATACAATCTTCAGGACAATTTCACCTTTTTCGGGACCTTCGACCTGGTGCTGTGTCGATACGTGAGCATCTATTTTTCGGACGACTTCAAGCGGGAGCTGTTCCGCCGCATGGCCCGGGTGGTCCGCCCCGGCGGAGTGCTGCTGCTGGGCGCCACGGAGTCCCTGCGGGAGTTTTCCGACGATTTCGAAATCCACTACTTTAAAAACGCCGCGATCAACGTGCGAAAACGGGACGGGACATGACCCATTCTTCAGACGACCGGGCGGTGGTGGTGATTCCGGCCCGATACGGCTCCACCCGGTTTCCGGGCAAGCCGCTGGCCGACATCGCCGGCAAGCCAATGATCCAGCGGGTCTACGAGGCCGCGGCCCGGGCCGCGAACATCCAAGAAGTGGCGGTGGCCACCGACGACGACCGGATCGCCGACGCGGTGAGGGGATTCGGCGGAAGGGCGGTGATGACTTCGCCGGACCACCGATCCGGCACCGATCGGGTGTTCGAAGCCGTTCGCGCCATGGAGCTGGCCCCGGAGGCGGTGGTGGTCAACGTTCAGGGCGACCAGCCGCTGCTGGACCCGACCGGCCTGGACGCCCTGGTTGCGCCCTTTCGCGAAGACGCCGGGGTGGAAATGGCGACCCTGGCCGTGCCGATCTCCGACCCGGCGGAAATCGCCAATCCCGCCAACGTCAAGGTGGTGTTGGACGCTCAAGGGGACGCGCTCTACTTTTCCAGGTCGCCGATCCCGTTTGATCGGGACGGAACCGGAACGGAACCGGTTCTCCGCCATCTGGGCCTGTACGCCTACACCCGGCGGTTTCTGGAAATCTTCGCGGGTCTTCCCGAAGGGCGGCTGGAGGCGGCGGAAAAGCTGGAACAGCTTCGCGCGCTGGAACACGGCCACCGCATCCGCGTGGCGACGGTGGAGGCCATGGGCCCCGACGTGGACCTGCCGGAAGACGTGGCGGCGGTGGAACGGATTTTGCTAAAGCCATTCCAATCGGAGTCGGCCGTTTCCTCGACGGAAAAGACGCCGGCATGAAAGAAGTGAATCAGATGACCCATCATCGATCTGGAAGCAACTGCGCCCCTTTCCGATTGGCCGTATGGCTCTTCCTTTTCTGCGGGTGGATATTTCCGAGTTCTCTCGGGGCGGAAAAAGCGGCGATTTCCGACCCGGAGGTTGCCGCCCCACAGGCCGCCGATGCGGAAACCCTTCATATCGGCTATGGCACCGACCCGGGAGATGTGGGGCTCGCCCTCGCCCGAAAAGTTTATCCCGTCGCCTTTGGCCGGGCCGGGAAACGGGTGAAAATTTCGCCCATGCCGAGCGAACGCGCCTTGATCGAGGCCAACGCGGGCTTTTTGGACGGAGACGCCACCCGATTTGGAAACGCGCGAGTAGAAAATCGGTATCCCAATTTAATTCGGGTGCAAGAGCCGCTGCTGGTTTCCAACACATCGGCCTTTTCCATTCGATTTTCCGCCGAAATCCGGAACTGGTCCGACATCGCGGAACTGTCGCCGCGGATTGTTTATGTCCGGGGCTACAAATTGGTCGAGTCCCGCCTTTCCGCCATGGGGCTTCAGCAACGGGCCTCCCGGCTGGCGGACCACGCCAAGGCGCTTCGCTTTTTGATGGCGGGACGGGCGGACATCCTCATCTCCACGGAAACCGCCGTTCGGACCTTTTTGGGCGAACCGGAATTCCGGAGTGCGGGAATCCGGCGGATCGGGGTGTTGGAGCGGGACAGTCCATACCTGTATCTCCACAAACGCCATGCGGAACTGGCCGAACGGATGGCGGAGATATTGCGAGAAATGAAAGCCGATGGAACCTATCGCACCTTATTCCAGGAATTTACCCAAAATCTCAACCCGGAACGCACGGAGGGGTATTGGCTTCCCAAAGATGAAATCCAACCAAGAAAACCGGACTGATTTCCGGCCCCGGTCGAGAGAACCGGGGCGTCGCCGCGGCCGATGAACCCTGAATCCGGCGCCAACGCCGGCCGCTCCATCGCCTTTCGGCTCTTTCTGGCCATCGCCCTGGCCAGTTTGGCGGTCTCCCTCATCGCAACGGGAATCCATATTTACCTTCAATATCGGACGGAGGCGGGCCAACTCGAATCCACCCTGAAATTGATCGAAAAGGTTCATATGCCCGCCATAGCGGGCAGTCTTTTCGCGGTCAACGACGAACAGATCGCCCTTCACCTGCGGGGCTTGCTGAACTTCCCCGACATCGTCTTCGTGGAAGTCCGCGAGGAAAAGGAAAATTACCGCTATCGCAAGGCCGTCGGATCGCCGCGGGATTCGGGGGGCATCCGGCGGACCTTCGATCTGCTTCATCCCTCCGGCGCGGACGACGATCCCCTGTTTTTGGGGAACTTGACGGTTCACGCCGACCACGCCGACCTGCACCGCCGCCTCCGCTCCAACGTCGGCCTGATCGCGCTGACCACGTTTTCCCAAATTTTCATTGCCGCCTCTTTTATCTTTCTCCTTGTGCAACGGTCGATCACCCGACGCCTGGCGCGGCTGGCGGAATACGCCAACCGACTCCATCCCGACAACCTGGAGGGACCGCCTCCCCTGGACCTTCGGTTTGGGCGGAATCGGCATCCCGACGAAATCGACCGGGTCGCCGCCGCCTTCAACGATTTGCGCCTTCGCCTCCGGGAGGACATCCGCAAGCGGGAATGGATGAACCGCCGGCTCCGTGAAGGCGAGGAACGGTTCCGAAGCCTGACCGACAATTTGCCCGTGGGCGTGTTTCGCGTATTGTCGGACGATCGCATCGCCTTCGTGAACCCGGCCATGGCCCGGATGTTCGCCTTTGACTCTCCCCGGGAAATGGAAGGCCGAAGTCCCGTGGATTTTTACTGGAATCCGGAAGATCGGGTTCGGCTGCGCCCCTTGTGGAAGGGTCAACCCGCGATTGGCCCCCTGGAAATCGAGTGTCTCCGGAACGACGGTTACGTCTTCTGGGCCTCGCTTCGGGCCATCCGTTTCCAGGACGAGGCCGGCAACCTGATCGCCATCGACGGCACCCTGGAAGACGTCACGCCGCGTCGGAAGGCCGAAGCCTCGGCCCGCCGGCGCACCCGCGAACTGGAAACGCTCTACCAGATGGGACGGGAGGCGGCCGAAGGGCTTTCCCTGGAGCGGACCCTGGGCGCCGCGGCGGAAAGGCTCCGGGCCATCCTTCCCGCGGACCTGGCCGTGATTTTTCTGAACCGCGGGGTTGAACTGACGCTGGAGGCCCGCACCTCCTTCGCCAGCTCAACTCCTTGGCAACCGATGGAAAGCCATTGCGTCGGGCAATGCCTTTGCGGCTTGGCGGCCGAGACCGCCGAGTCGGTCTTTTCCTGCGACATCCAGGCGGATTCTCGCTGCACGCTTTCGGAATGCAAAGCCGCCGGACTTCGATCGTTCGCCGCCATTCCCCTGGGAAACCGCGGCGAAACCATCGGCGTGCTGGGCCTTGGCGCCCTAAAGGAGACCGATTTCCAAGTGTACCAGTCCTTTCTGGAAACCGTGGCCGGGGCGCTGACCCACAGCATTCACAATCTCCGGCTGTATGAATCCCTGGAAAAAAACGCCGAGCAGTTGAAACGGAGATTGAAAGATTTGGAAATCTCCAGAAAAATGACTCGAATTACCGAGAACCGGTTTCGATCGTTTTTCAATTCCAATCCCGAGGGCGTACTCTTGCTGGATTTCAACGGCGTGATCCAGGACGCCAACCGGGCGGCGCGGGAAATTACCGGGTACGAAACGGGGCAGCTTATGGGAAGAGACCTGCGCGATCTGGCATCTCCGGATTCCCGGCGGGATCTGGACGGGCTGCTGGCAAACATTTCCCTGGGCGGGCTGGAAGAAATCCCCATGGAAATTCTCTGCCGACGGATCGACGGTCCCGAATTCCCGGCCGGCATTCGAAGCTGGCGCGTGCAGGACGAAGAGGAAAACGTCTTGGCGCTGGGGCTGTTTCTTCGGGACCTGTCGGAGGAGAAATACCTGTTGGAGCAGAAGGCGACCTTGGAGCGCCAGCTTCAGCACACCCAAAAAATGGAGGCCATCGGCGCCCTGGCCGGCGGCATCGCCCACGATTTCAACAACATCCTGGGCGGCGTCATCGGATTCGCGGAACTGGCCATCGAACACGAAACCCGCAACCCCGATCGCCTGCCCCATTTTCATCGTCGTCTGCTGGAAGCCTGCATTCGCGCCCGGGAACTGGTGGACCAGATTTTGAAATTCAACCGTCGGGAACCGTCCGAATTAAAGACGGTGCGGCTATCGGCGGTGGCAAAAGAGGTCGTTCAGTTTCTGGGTTCCAGCCTGCCGGCCACCATTGAGATTTCCCAACGGCTGGAGGCCGAAAACGACTGGGTGCTGGCCGACCCGTCACAGCTCCATCAGGTGCTGGTCAACTTGTGCACCAATGCCTACCACGCCATGCGACCGGGGCCGGGGCGTCTGACCCTGGCCCTGCGCGAAGTTCATTTGAAAACGGTTCTGCGTTGCTATGGGCGGGAAATCAAGCCCGGCAAATATGTAATGCTGGAGGTGGCGGATACCGGAACCGGAATCCCGTCCCATTGCCGGGACCGGATTTTCGAGCCCTATTTCACCACGAAAGACATGCAGGACGGCACCGGCCTCGGGCTTTCGGTCAGCTTCGCCATTGTAAAAAGCCACGGCGGCCTGATCGATTTCGAAACCCGGGAAGGAGAGGGGACCACCTTTCGGGTGTATCTCCCGACTTCGGAGCCGAAACGCAACGCCCCAACCGCCATTCAACAAATCCCGACGGGACGGGGCGAACGGGTGATGGTGGTGGACGACGAACTCTTCTTCCTGGACGTGCTGCGGGAACACCTGGAAACGCTGGACTACGATCCGGTGGAATTTCAGAACAGCCCCCGGGCATTGAAGAGCTTTCGGGACCGGCCGGATTATTTTGACATGGTGATCACCGACCAGACCATGCCGGAGATGACCGGCTACCGGCTCATCGAGGAAATTCGCGCGATTCGATCCGACATCCCGATCATTCTGTGCACCGGCTTCAGCGAAACCGTAACCGAGGCATCGACAAGACAATTCGGAGTCACTCGATTCCTGATGAAGCCGGTCCACCGCGCCACCCTTGCCCAGACCATTTTCGATCTGCTTGGCGAAAGGAAAAACCGTGAGCCAGATTCTGATCATTGACGACGATCCACTGATCCGCGAAATTTTGCTGGAAAACATTGCCGGCCTGGGGCATGAGCCCCATGCGGCCGAAACCCTGGGCCAAGGACTGGAAATTCTGGGAAGGGAATCGATCGAACTGGTTTTTCTGGACATCCGGCTGCCGGACGGAGACGGCCTGGAACACCTGGGTTTGATCCGCCGGCATCCTCCGGAACCGGAGGTCATCATCATCACCGGCGTGGGCGACGCGGAAAGCGCCGAAATCGCCATCCGCACCGGGGCCTGGGATTATCTGCAAAAACCGCTTTCCCGACAAAAAATCCATCTCCAAATCGAGCGGGTTTTCGACTTCCGCCGCAAAACCACCGACGCCAAACGGATCGTCGCGCTGAAGCGGGACGAGATCGTGGGAAACAGTTCCGTCCTCAAAGATTGTCTCGACCAGGTGGCCCAGTGCGCCGACACCCGGACCAACGTGCTGATCTCCGGGGAAACGGGCACCGGCAAGGAGCTGTTCGCCCGGGCGATTCACGAAAACAGCGCCCGAAAAGACCAGGGATTCGTGGTGGTGGATTGCGCCTCCCTCACCGAAAGTCTGGCGGAAAGCCTTCTCTTCGGCCACGAAAAGGGGGCCTTTACCGGGGCCAACCGGAAATGGTCGGGACTTCTGGCCGAAGCCCACGGCGGCAGCCTGTTCCTGGACGAGGTGGGGGAATTGCCGCTTTCGGTGCAGAAAATCTTCCTCCGGGTCTTGCAGGAACGCCGGTTCCGACCGGTCGGCGCCGCCCGGGAACGGAAAATCGATTTTCGCCTCGTCAGCGCGACCAACCGCGACCTGGACGAAATGGCGGCGTCCGGGGATTTCCGGCTGGATCTGCTGTTTCGCCTTCGGACCTTTGAAATCCATCTGCCGCCGCTGCGTTGCCGGATCGAAGACTTGGAACCGCTCACCCTTCACCATATCGTGCGCCTCTGCAAACGCCACGGCCTGAAGGTAAAAGGGCTGCTGCCCGAGTTCATGGAAAACCTGGAAGCCTGGAGCTGGCCCGGGAACGTGCGGGAGCTGGTCAACGTGCTGGAGGCGGCGGTTTTGGCCGACCCGGACAATCCCATGCTGTTTCCGCCGCACCTGCCCCCATCCATCCGCACCCATTTTCTGCGGAATCAGTTTTGCCAACCCGAAGAATCCGATCCGCCGCCTTCCTCGGCGACGGCCCCCGCCGGGGATCGGGAACTCCGCCCGCTTCCCGGCTTCCAACTTCCGAACCCGCTTCCCGATTTTAAATCTTGGCGGTCCGAATTTTTGGAGGTGGGCGAAAAAGCCTATCTGGAACGGCTGATGCAGTCGGTTCAATGGGACATTTCCGCCGCACTGGAACTTTCCGGCCTCAGCCAGTCTCGCCTGTATTACCACCTCAAAAAATACCAAATTCCGAAAAACCCGCCCGCTTCCTGAAACTCGGGAATCGGGATTCTTCCTTTGAAAAATTCCAATTCCATACAATTTCAAAATCTTAGACTCCGTAGCGAAGCGCCGATCGATCCGTCGGATCGACTTTCCTGAAAAACGGGAAAATTTGGTCTTTCCGTCCAACGTTCCCCTCGCTTTTCCGCTCGATTTTTCACGGCTTCCGCGGCAATGATGCCGATTCCATCCCGGCGCCAAACTTGCTTGCAGTAGAGAATATCTGCGGTTTGATACCTCTCCGCGACAAAATCTTCTGAGGTAGAATTATGTTTTTTTAATTAAATTTGCATTAAACTTTTCTCGCCTTGAAGCGATAGAGTTCCCCCACGGCAAAGCCATCGTCGTATGAAAATAAGCTGGAAATCCACCCATCGAGCCCGGAGCCAGCCCGATGTTTCCCCCAATGCAACAACCGGAGGTATCCATGAAAAAACTCAGTCTGAAAAACCGATTCCTGCTCCCCGTCCTGGCTCTCGTTTTTCTGGGAATGGGCGGCATTTCCGCCGTGTCCTATTTCAAGGCGAAAAACGCCCTGGAAACGGAGGCGAAGAACCAGATCGGGCAGATGACGGAATTCACGTTGCGGCTTGTGGACGGCTGGCTGAACGAGCGGACCATGGACATCATCGGCTTGGCGGAACAGCGGGACGTTCGCGCCCTCCTCGCGGACGCCGGGCAATCGGAGGATGTCCGAAAGGAACAGCTCATTCCCATGGACGAGGATTCCTTCCGGGAATTCTGAAATTTGAAATTTACGCCAACCCATGCGGGACGGCGACCGCGCCGGCCCGCGCAACGACAAGGAGAGATCATGAAAAAACGAACCACGACAGTCGGAATCCAGGGATTGGCATTCCTGGTCTTGACGGCGGCCTTGCTTTTTGCCCCCCAGGCCGGAGCGACCGAAAAGAAAAAGGTATTTTTCATCGATTCGTACCACGAGGGCTACGAATGGAGCGACGGCATCGTCCGGGGCGTTCGATCCGTTCTCGGAGACGCGGTGGAATTGAAAATCCACCGCATGGACACCAAAAACCACCCCTCGGAGGATTTCGCCCGGAACGCCGGGGAGGAAACCCGGCAAGCCATCGAGGCGTGGGGACCGGACGTGGTCATCGCGGCCGACGACAACGCCTCCCGGCACGTCGTCGCGCCGTTCTACGCGAACACGGATCTGCCCGTGGTCTTCTGCGGCGTCAACTGGGATGCCTCCACCTACGGATTCCCGACGAAGAGCGTCTGCGGCATGGAGGAGGTGGCCTTGATCGAACCGCTGTTGCGACAGTTGAAAACCTACGCCAAAGGCGAACGAATCGGCTTTCTTTTCTCGGACACCGAAACGGCGCGCAAGGAGGCGGGGTACATCAAGCAATTGTTCGGGGTCGCTTTCGAAAGCGAAATATACGTTTCCAACTATGCCGACTGGAAGGAAGCGTACAAGAAACTTCAAGACGCGGTGGATATGTTCATCATCGATAGTAGCTCCGTAATCGCAGATTGGTCCGATGAGGACGCTTTGGACTTCGTCCGCGCGGAAACTCGGATTCCAACGGGTTGCACGCTTGATTTCATGGCCCCCTACGCCCTGATCGGCTACACGAGAGTGGCCGAGGAACAGGGGGAATGGGCCGCCGCCGCGGCGTTGCGCATCCTCAACGGCGAAAGCCCCGAATCCATCGGCGTGGTTCAAAACAAAAGAGGGACGCTTTACGTCAACCTTCCCGTCGCGACGAAACTGGGGGTCATGATTCCTCTCAATATTCTAAAGAACGCCAAGGTCATCCGGAACTGAACCGGAACTGAATCGAATCGGACACGGTCGTCCAACGCGACCGCGTCCGAACCAATTTCAACCCCCTACAAACGAGGGTCGCGGCCCCGTCTTTGCGGCGGCGAACCGCGGCCCGGGAGAAGGCATGAAAACGCAATCCATCCACGCCAAACTTCAAACGATGATCGTGGCGGCTTTCCTGGTGACCGCCGTGGGAATTTCGCTCATCGCGTACCGGCAGTCCTCCCGCATGGATTCGATGGCCCGGGCCCAATCCGCGTCGTTGCGGGAAGCCGTGGCCGATATCGTGAGGGAACGGGAAAACGCCATCTACGCGCTTCGCATCGATGCGATCCTGAGGCCGTTGCAAACCGCGCATCGGGAGCTTTCGGCCACGCTGGACGATCTCGGCTTGGCCGGAACCGACATGGCCAGGCGATACGAAAACCAAACCAAGGCGACGGTTCTCGACGCCCTCCGAAACGAACATTACGGCGATTCGATGAATCCGGAACTCTACCCGTTCATCCTGGACGGCCGGGGCGTGGTGATTCTGCATCCCGTGCTGGAAACCGGCGACGAGAGCTTGTTGCCCCTTCCGTTCACGCCCAAGATCGTCGAAGCCGCCGAGCCGTTTTTTCTCTACGAATATCAGAACGAGCGGAAATACATGTTCGTCCGCAAAATGCCTGAATGGAACTGGCGAATCGGCTTCGCCGTTCCCGAAAGGATACTGCTCGAACCCGTCGCCCGGGTCGAGGAATCCTTCGGCGCGTTCGAGGACGATATCCGGAATGCCATCGCCTCGCTTCCGAAACGAATGGTCACGTTCGTGATCGGGACGGCCATGGCGTCCCTCTTCGCGTTGGGCTGGCTGATCCGCCGCTCCGTCGCCCGCCCCATCCACCGGATCGTCGGGAATCTCGAAGACGGCGCCGGGCAAGTGGCTTCGGCCTCGGCGCAAGTCTCTTCGGCGGCCGGGTCCTTGGCCGAAGGCGCCGCCAAACAGGCCGCGTCTCTGGAAGAAACCTCCGCCTCGATGGAAGAGATGGCCGCCATGACCAAACGCAACGCGGTCAACGCCAAACGGGCCGATGCGCTGATGGGGGAAACAAAGCGGGTCGCGGCCGAAGCCAACGAGGAAATGGCGCGGTTGACGCAATCCATGGGCGAAATCACGCGGGCCAACGCGGAAACCTCCAAAATCATCAAAACCGTCGATGAAATCGCCTTCCAGACCAATTTGCTGGCCCTGAACGCGGCGGTGGAAGCGGCCCGGGCGGGGGATGCCGGCGCCGGTTTCGCCGTGGTCGCCGACGAGGTGCGCAATTTGGCCATGCGCGCCGCCGAAGCGGTTCGAAACACGACGGCGCTGATCGAAGGCGCCGCCGGAAAAGTGCGGGAAGGATCCGAGCTGGCGACGCGAAGCCACGAAGCGTTCGGGCGGGTATGCCAAGGCGCAGCCGAGGCCTCCGATCGGGTGGCCGAAATCGCTTCGGCTTCGGACGAGCAGGCCCGGGGCATCGACGAAATCAACCGGGCGATCTCCGAAATGGACCGGATCACGCAACGGAACGCGGCCCATTCCGAAGAGTCGGCGGCCGCTTCCGAAGAACTGACGTCCCGGGCCAAAGAGACGCGCGCCGTTGTGGCCGATTTGAAGGGCTTGGTTGGCGGCGACGGAAAACAAGCCCAGATCCATGCGGACGCCGCCCCGGAGTCGAAGGGGCCCCTCCTTGTTTCCAACCCGGTTCGACTTTTGACAAAATAACCCCAAAAATCGTCGAGGAGAAAAATCCATGAACGGAACGCCCCGCGCGACCGCCCTGCTGTTGTCCATCCTTGTCCCGCTCGTTTTTCCGGGAAACGTTTTCGCGCAGCCGGAACCCATCAAGATCGGAGTGGTGCTGCCCCTGTCGGGCGGCCTGGAAATCTACGGAAACCAAGGTTTGCAGGGCGCGGCCATGGCCGCGGCCGAAATCAACGACTCCGGCGGCGTTCTGGGCGGGCGGAAACTCGAATTGATCGTGGAGGACAACCGCTCGGACACCCGCCTGTCGGTGGAGAAGCTGCAAAAGCTGATCTTCCGGGACAAGGTCCACGCCATTCTCGGCCCGGTCACCTCCGCGAACCGGGACGCCATGATGCCCCACATGGAGGAACTGAAAACGCCCCTGCTTTACGCGATGAATTACGAGGGCGGGGCCTGCGGCCGGTATCTGTTCTCCTACGGAATGATTCCCGACCATCAGCTCGCGCCCCTCGTTCCCCGCCTGATGGGAAACCACGGGAATTCCTTCTATCTTTTCGGCGCAGATTACGTCTGGCCTCGTCAAACCAACGCGCGCATCCGGGAGATGGTCGCCGCCCAAGGGGGAAGGGTGGCGGGAGAAACTTACACCCGTTTCGGGGAAAGGGATTTTTCGGCCGTCATCCATGAAATCGAACGATCCGGCGCCGAAATTCTCATCACCACGCTGCCGGGGCTCGACGGACAAATCTTTCTGAAGCAATGCGCCGACGCGGGCCTCAAGAAGAAAACGAAAATTGTTCCCATGGATTTCAACGACAATTACATGTCCGGTCTTTCCGGGGAGGACGCCGAGGGCCTGATGAGTTGCAGCAATTTCATCCAGTCCCTGGAACGACCCGAAGCCATGGATTTCGTGGCCCGCCAGAAAGCCATGTTCGGCCCGGACGCCATTGTCAGCTACTACGCGGACACCCACTACGGCATGGTGGCGATGTTCGGGCAAGCCATCGAAAAGGCGGGGTCCGACGACAAGGAGAAGATCGTCGACGCCATGCCCGGCGTCGAAGTCGTGGCGGGAAACGGAACCGTGGTCATGCGCGAGGATCACCACGTCACCTTGAACATGCTCGTCTCCGAAGTCGTGGACGGCAAACTCGTCATGAAGGAATACATCGGCGCCATCGATCCGCCGCGGCAATGCCGGTTCGAAAGCGCCGTCCCATGAGCGGCGAATGGCAACCGCGCCTCGCGTACGGGAATGCCATCGTCGCCCCGGAGAAAATCCGGACCTTGTCGCCCGTCGGGGACTCCCGCGCACGGGAACTCCGTTCCCCGCGCGGGGTCCGCCGGCGGGCGAATTCCGGTCACAAACCCTTTCCGCGGAACGCGGCGGCGAACATGAAATTCAAAAACAAACTCCTGGCCATGGCATTGGGCGTGGTTCTGATCGTCGTGCTCGCTTCGACGGCCATTTCCGCCTTCATCGTCATCCGCCGGAACGTCGAGGAAACCTACCGTTCCCTGGAAAAGGACTTCGCGGTGGTTCTCCACGAAATGGCCGATCTTCGGGAAAAAATCCGGAAGGAAACCCGCCAGGTCGTTCTGAGCGCCGACATCGGGGGCGCCGTCAACTTCCTTTCCGGCTACAAGGCCAGACCCAACGTCAATTTCACGGAAAGCACCTATCGCGGGATGCTGCGGGATCTCTACGACATGGCCCTGACCTCGGGGCTGTGGCGGATTGCCGTGTACGACGGAGACGGGGACATCGTCGCTTTCGTCCGAACCGAAAACGGGGAAACTCTGCTGGGCTTTCCCCACGGAAACGGGGACCGGATCGCCTACCAAATCGCCGCGCCGGGGCAATACGAAAAATTCGAACAGTTCGTCTGGACCCTCGCGGATTCCATTCCCGCGACGGACATCCCGCCGCGGGCCGAGATTCCCGACCGCGAGGATCTCCGTTTCGAATCCGTCGGGAATAGCCTCGCCCTCGTCGCCTCGGTTCCGGCAATGGCCGAAATCTTCGACCGGAACAGCGGGAAGCCCGAATCCGAGATCATGGGGGCGGTCGTGGCGACCACAAGGCTCCGGGAAGTGTTTTCCCGTCGCATCTCCCTGCTGACGGGCGCCGACGTCCAGATGTTTCCCAATAGCGGCCCCGGCGCCGGCACCCTGGATGACTATGGCGTTCTGGAGATCGCCCCGGAAACCGCGGAGACGACCATCGACGGAAACCCGGTCGTCCTAGGCGAGGTCCGCCTCGGAGAACAGCGATACGCCCAAGGCGCCTTGACCTTGCGCCGCGACGGAAACGCGGTCGGAACCGTCGCGGTCCTCCGGTCTTTTTCGGACAACGAAACCTTGGCCAACGCCCTGGATCTCGTCAAATTGCAATGCGTCGTGGCCGGAATTTCCCTGCTGCTCATCCTGCCGCTCACCTTGTTCATCGCCCGCTCCGTAAGCCGACCCATTTCCGGCGTGGTTTCCGTGTTGAACGAAGGATTCCGGGAATTTATCGCCGTTTCGGAAAAAATCCGCGACGCCGGCGAATCCACGTCCCGGGGGTCCGCGGAGCAAACGGAATTTGTCGGGGAAGCCGCCGCGTCCCTGGAATCCGTATCCGTCGGAACCAAGGGAAACGTGGACAACGCGGCTCGGACGGACGCCCTGATGAAGGTCCTGAACGGAGAAATGGTCGAAGCGGAACGGGCCATGAACGAACTGATTCGCTCCATGAAGGACATCGAGTCGTCGAGCGGGGAAACCCAGCGGATCATCCAGACCATGGACGAGATTTCGTTCCAGACCAATCTGCTGGCCCTGAACGCGGCCGTCGAGGCGGCCCGGGCCGGCCAGGCCGGGGCCGGGTTCGGGGTGGTGGCGGGCGAAGTGAAAAATCTCGCCATGCGGGCGTCCGAATCCGTCAAAACTTCCTCGGGTTTGATCGGAGACACCATCGACAAGGTGAAAGCCGGATCGGAAATCGTGGAGCGGTTCCGGGACATTCTGGTCACCGTGCTGAAAAGCTCCGAACAGGTCGGCGCGCTGGTGGAAAACACCACGGAAAACTCCGCGGAACAGGCCCGGGGAGTCGAGCGCGTCCAGCGGACCTTCGACGACATGGAAACGGTCGCCCGCCGAAACGCCGGCAATGCCGAACTGACCGCGGACCTCTCCCGCGAGATGGGAGAACGGGTGGAGGGGATGCGGGATGCGGTGGAGCGGCTCACCCGTCTGCTGTGACGGCGCGGACATTCTCGGCGCCACCGTCCCCGCCAACGGGCGCGGGACGTCCTGCACAGCGGCGCCCTCGTCGCCCGGGAACTCGGCGGCCGGCTTCGGGACTGCCTGCGGGGAACCGGACACGGTGGCCCGGCCCCCGAAAACGGCGTTCCGGCCCGGCTGGGGGGGCGATGATTGCGAACAGGGTTTATTTCTTCAGCGCGCCACTTCCGGCCGCGAAAGCGGAGGATTTTCTTCGAAAGGCGTCGCGGGCAAAAAGAGCCGATGGGAGACCAACCCCGGGAGTTGCTTAATCCCAATACCGTTCATTTTGGCGAAAATTTGTAGGGGCGAATTGCATTCGC
>CAYFVR010000010.1:0-12000 GCA_964346545.1 uncultured Desulfobacterales bacterium
GGATCTGTCCATCCTTGCCGCCTTCTGCTTCGTCCTTTTCGCGGCGAGCCTTTGGAACATCAAACGAAAATGGATTGTCTGACGCGGTTATGATTCGGACGGAAAGGGCGACCGCTCCCGGTCGGGGTTGCGCCGACCGCGAGAAAGCCCCCCGACCCGAAACGACGGGCATGAAAGGAACTTGCCACCCAATGGATATCGCCACCCTGACGAACGTTTCCAAAACCTACCGCATGGGCGAAGTCGAGGTGACCGCGCTGGAGAACGTCAGCCTCGCCGTTCCCCGAGGGGCATTCACCGCCTTGGTGGGGCCTTCGGGCAGCGGAAAAACCACGGCGCTGAACCTCATGGGCTGTCTGGACCGTCCCTCTTCGGGCGAGGTGACGGTGGACGGCCAGACGATCGGCCGGTTGGATCGGCGGCGGAGCGCCGATTTCCGGGGCCGGACGCTCGGCTTCATTTTTCAGGATTTCAATTTGCTGCCGGTGTTGTCGGTCCATGAAAACGTGGAATATCCGCTGCTTCTAATCCGCGATTGGCCCAAATTCGAACGGAAGCCGGCGGTGGACCGGGTGCTGGAGGCGGTGGGCATGGCCGATCAGGCCGACAAATACCCGGCCCAGCTTTCCGGCGGCCAGAAACAGCGGGTCGCCGTGGCCCGGGCCCTGGTGACCGATCCGGCCCTGGTGCTGGCCGACGAGCCCACCGCCAACCTGGACGGCGAGACCGCCCGGCGGGTGATGGCCCTGATGAAACGGATGCGGGACGAACGGGGCGTCACCTTCGTGTTTTCAACCCACGACTTTCGGGTCATGGACCAGGCCGAAACCACCTTTCGCCTGGAAGACGGGCGTTTGCTGGAACGGGACGGCGCCGAAACGGAGGAACGTCATGGGTAGAATCCCGCGCCTGGCGCTGAAAAACCTGTTGCGGCACAAGCGCCGCAGCCTGCTGACCGGCCTGCTCATCGCCGTGGGGGTGGCGGCGGTCGTCGTTTTCGTGGGGCTCACCGGCTCCTTCAAGCGGGCCATCGTGGGCCAGATCACCGACGCGGTGCTGAGCCATCTTCAGGTCCACCGCCGGGGCTATCTGGCCAGCATCGACAATCTGCCCCTGGATCGTTCGTTGCCGCCGGCCGCCTACGCCAAGCTTTCCCGAATTTTGTCCGAAACGCCGGGGGTGGAGGCTTTTTCGCCACGGATCAAATTTGGCGCGATGGTGAGCAATTACGCCGACACCACCAACGCCCGCTTCAACGGCGTCGATCCGGAAAAAGAGCGGGCCGCGGCCCCGCTGCTTCCGTCCCGGATTCAGGACGCCGCCCGTCCCGACCGGCTGTTGGCGCCGGGGGAGGTGTTGCTGCCGGAGGTGCTGGCGCGGGGCTTGGATTTGAAGACCGGCGACACGGTGGTGCTGGTGGCCAACAACAAGGACGGCTCGGTCAACGGCATGACCTTTCTGGTGGCGGGAATCGTGGAGAGCCTCATGGGGCCGGGCGGCCGGGACGGCTACCTGCACATCGACGACGCCGCGGCCCTGTTGCGCATGGAGAAGCCGGAAATCGCCGAGGTGGCCGTGCGGGCGCGGGATTTCGATCGGCTGCCGATCCTGGCCCAGCGGCTTCGGGAAGTCCTCGACCCCATGACCAACTCGGCGGGCAAGCCCATGTTCGAGCTGCACGCCTGGGAACAGCTCACGCCCTTCCACAACGTGGTGCGCATGATCGACCTGATGACCCTTGGCATCAAAGTGTTGCTGACCGCCGTGGTGCTTGTCGGCGTGCTGAACGTGATGATGATGAGCGTGTACGAGCGGGTCCGCGAGATCGGAACTCTGGCGGCCATGGGCACGCGGCCGGGCCGAATCATGGCGCTGTTTCTGGCCGAGGGATTCGGGCTGGGTCTGGCCGGGGCGCTGGGCGGCGCGGGGTTCGGTCTGGCGGTTCTGGCCGTTTTGAACCTGACCGGAGTGGAGGTCGCCTTCGGCCGGGGCGACCAGGTCTTCGTCTTGGCCCCGACCATTGCGCCGGGCGAGGTGGTTTCCGCCTGTCTCATCGTGCTGGCCGTTTCGACCCTGGCGAGTCTACAGCCGGCGGCCAAGGCGGCGCGGCTGGACCCGGTGGCGGCGTTGCGCCATGTTTGACCTTTCCCGAACGGAGTTTTCCATGAAATCAGCCTGGATCGTCGCGGCGGCGCTGCTGGCGCCGTTGCTTTTCGCCGACGCCGGAAACGCCCAGTCGCCCACCGGCCCCGAGATTCTGGAGGCGGTGGATCGGAATCTGCAACCCGGCGACCTGGAAATGTACCGGAAGATCGTCAACATCGAACCCGACGGAAAGAAAAAGGAGTTCGTGCTCTGGTTCCTGAAAAAGGACCGGGACAAGGTCGCCACGCTCTTCGTTTCCCCCGCCGGCGAGGAAGGCCGGACCACCCTTCGGCTGGGGGAAAACATGTGGCTCTACATTCCCAACGTGGGCAAGCCCATCCGCATCACCAGCATGCAGTCGGTGGTGGGCGGCGTGTTCAACAACGCCGACATCATGCGGCTGGACTACGCCGCCGAATACGACGTCGCGGAGCGGATCGAGGAGGCGGACGGCTATGTGCTGGAACTCCGGGCCAAAACCGGTTCCGTGGCCTACGACCGGCTCCGGATGTGGGTCCGCCGGGACCCGCTGCTGCTTCCAACCCGCATCGAATGCTACGCGGCCACGGGAATGTTGATCAAAACCCTCCATTTCAAAGAGATTCGGGACATCGGCGACGGCGTGGTCCGTCCGGCGGTGATGGAAACCGAAAGCCCGCTTCACAAGGGGTACCGGTCGATCATGATTTCGGCCAAGCTGAAAAAGCGCGAACTGCCCGACGAGGCGTTCACCCTCAATTTTATGGATCGGATCAAGGACCTGCGGTGATCGGCCGGGGATGTTGCGCCCTGCTGCTGGCGTTTTGGTTGGCCGTCGGATCGGCGACGGCGGACGAATACGATTTCGATATCCCCGAAGCGGAACCCTCGCCCCGGGAACTCGGTGGCCGCCTGGAAGGGCGGTATTTGTATCGCCGGCGGAACCCGGATTCGATCCGTATCCCTTCGCGGGCGGGCGGGACCGGTTCGGATCGCCACGAATGGCGATCCGTCGCCGAGCTTTCCGCCCGCTGGCGAACCCGCCGATTCCAGACCGGCCTGCTCACCCATCACCAATTCGTCCACGCGGACGACGACCGGTGGGACCACGAAATTTACGAGGCCCGCGCCTCCTGGACTCCGAACCCCCGGCTGACCCTGGACGCGGGGAAAAAGCGGGTCCTCTGGGGCAAGGGCTACGCCTGGAATCCCGTCGGGTTTCTCAACCGCCCCAAGGACCCGGACGATCCGGATTTGAACCTGGAGGGGCGGGTCCTGCTGGGGCTCGATCTGATCCGGAGCTTTCCCGAGGGGAATCTGAACAATCTGGCCGTCACCGCCCTGCTGCTGCCGGTGGCGGACGATTGGGCCAACGAGGACCTGGGCGGCGCCGGCGACTGGAACGCGGCGGTCAAGCTGTATCTGCTCTGGCGCGACACCGATATCGACTTCGTCGTCTTCGACGGGCCGGAACAGCCTTTTTCGCTCGGGGTCGATTTCGCCAAAAACCTGGCGGAAAATTTCGAGGTCCACGGTGAACTGGCCTTCCGGAACGGCGCCGTCCGCCGGGCGGCGGACGGCGGACGAAGGGTTCGGGAAGACCGGATCGACGGGCTGCTGGGACTTCGCTGGCTCAATGCGTGGGAGACCACCTTCATCGCCGAGTATTACCGCAACGGGGCCGGATACGACGGGGCCGGGCTGGAAACCTTTTTCGCCGCTTCGGAATCCCCGCTTCCGGCGGGGGAGACGTCCGCGGACCCGCGGCGGGATCTCGGGAAGGACTATTTCTATCTCAAAATTTCCCAGAAGGAGCCCTTCGGCATTCTGGATTTCACCCCATGGATCGCCTCCGTCGTCAACCTGCGGGATTTCAGCTTCTCGGTGCGACCCGGCCTGACCTGGGCGCCCCTGTCCGATTTGGAGTTGAATCTTCGCGCCGCCATTCCCGCCGGCCCGGCCCGCACGGAGTTCGGCGAAACGCCCGACCGATTTCGCGCGGAATTCTGGGCGCGATATTATTTCTGACGATCGGGAGGAACTTCGCCGGCGCTTCCCGCGATTTTTCGGTTCGCGGCGGCGACGGGCGGCCGGGTTTTCCCTTGTGGACGGTCGGGTTTCTTGGTAGGAAACGTTCGGTCGGTCGGATTTCGCAACGGCCGCCCGCGTCCCGATTCTCATTTCATGTTCCCGGAACCTTCCGAAAATTGAGACGTTCCCGCCTCTCCGGCCCGAGCGTTTTTTCGAAACCTCCGCAACCTCCGCCCCTGGGAAATTTCGCATGTCCAACGCAACGGATCAAGGCAGTCCCGTCGGCTCGGAATTTGAACGAATCTTCAAACCTTCCCAATGGTTTTTCACCAACGAGGTCATCAGCAGCCTGCTGTTGTTGCTGGCCTCGGTCAGCGCGGTCTATTGGGCCAATTCCTTTCTGGCCGCGCCCTATCACCACTTTCTGGAAACCGAATTTGCCGTCGGCATCGGCCATTGGGAAATCTCCCACTCGCTGCACCACTGGATCGATGACGGCCTGATGACCATTTTTTTCTTCACCGTCGGGCTGGAGATCAAGCGGGAAGTGCTGGTGGGCGAGCTGGCCTCGGTTCGGAAGGCGATGCTGCCGGTGGCGGCGGCCCTGGGCGGGATGTTCATTCCCGGCGCGATTTACATGGCCTTCAATTACGGCACCGAATACGCCGGCGGCTGGGGCATTCCCATGGCCACCGACATCGCCTTTTCCCTGGGCGCCGTCGCCCTGTTCGGCCGGGGGCTGCCGATGGGGCTGCGGATTTTTCTGGCCGCCTTCGCCATCGCCGACGACTTGGGCGCGGTGCTGGTCATCGCCGTGTTCTACACCCAGGACATTTCCTGGCACTTCATCATCCTGGGCGCTCATTTTCTGCTGGGGCTCTTGCTTTTGAACCTGCTGTCGGTTCGCTCCCTGTCGCTTTACGGCCTGCTGGGATTCGGGGCCTGGCTGGCGGCCATGGGCTCCGGAGTTCACCCCACCATCGCGGGCGTGCTGGTGGCGTTGGCGATTCCCGCCCAGGGAAAGTACAACACGCTCCACTTCGTGAAGCGGGTCCACTCCATCATGGACCATTTTCAGTGCCAGGAGCAAAGCTGCGACCATCGCCACGCGATTTTGTTCAACCAGGGGCATCTCGACGCGGTGCAGTCGCTGGAGATGGCCTGCCACCACGTGGAAACGCCGCTTCAGCGGCTGGAGCACGCCTTTCATCCCTGGGTGGCCTTTCTGATTCTTCCCCTGTTCGCCTTCGCCAACGCGGGGCTCACCTTCGGCGACATGACGGTGGGGAGCGCGGCGTCTCATCCGGTGACCCTGGGGATCACCCTGGGGCTGTTCGTGGGGAAGCCGCTGGGCATCTTCTGCTTTTCTTTTTTGGCGGTGCGGCTGGGGCTGGCGGAACTTCCGGAATCGGTGCGCTGGTCCCACATTCTGGGCGCGGGGATGTTGGGCGGCATCGGGTTTACCATGTCCCTGTTCATCTCCGGGCTGGCCTTCACCGACGCGACGTTGTTGAACTATTCCAAGCTGGGCATTCTCTCCGGGTCCATTTTCGCCATCGTGGCGGGCGCGCTATTCCTGGGATGGGTCGGCCGTCGGGAGGCTTCCGCTTGAATGGGCGGAGTTGAAGTCCGGTCGGAATCGGAACGGGCTACCACCAGCCTTTCCGTTTGAAAAATCGCAGCAGCGTCCAGGCGGCGGCCACGATGACGGCCCAGAAGACGGGGTAGGACCAGCGCCACCGAAGTTCCGGCATGTGCTCGAAGTTCATGCCGTAGACCCCGGCCAGAAAACTGAGCGGGATGAAGGTGGTGGAGATGATGGTCAGCACCTTCATCACCTCGTTCATCCGGTTGCTCACGGTGGAGTGGTACAGGTCCAGCAGGCCGGAAGCCATCTCCCGGAAAATCTCCACGTTCTCCGCCACCTGGAGCACATGATCCTGAAGGTCCCGCAGAAAGAAGCGGGTTTCGTTCCCCAAAAGGGGGCTGTCGGTCCGCTCCAACCGAAGCACCACATCCCGAAGCGGGCGAATGGCCTTGCGGGCCACCAGAATTTCCTGCTTGAGATGGTGAATGGCGTGGAGGGAAGCCAGTTCCGTCCGTCCCATCAGCTCGGTCTCGAGCCGCTCGATCTTCTCCTCCAGGGAATCCACCACCGAAAAATAATGGTCCACGATGGTATCGGCCAGGGCGTAGGCCAGATAGTCCGCGCCCATGGCCCGAATGCGACCCAGCCGGTTTTCCAGCCGTCGTCGGACCGGCGCGAAGATGTCTTCGTCCCCTTCCTGAAACGAGAGCACGAAACGGGGGCCAAGGACTATACTGCACTGTTCCTCCACCAGGTCTTCCGGCCCGTTTCCCGGACGCAGGCTCTTGAGCACCAGGAAGAGGCATTCCGGGTAGGCCTCGGCCTTGGGGCTCTGCTTGGCGTTGAGCACGTCCTCCATGACCAGCGGATGGAGGCGATAATGGATTTCAAATGGACAATCGTACCGGATTGTAAAAGGGCGAATGCAATTCATTCTAGACATTTTCGCCAAATGAATCGGTAGTGGGGCATGGCCGGAAAATCATGGCGGCTCGCGTCCACTTGGCGCGCCTGAAATTCTAGACCGGGGCGGAGGGGAAAGTCAAGCCGGACGAAACGCCCAATTTTTTGTTGGTTGACAACCGGGAAACTGCGGGATAGTTAAAAAAATTGACGCTCGGTCGACGAGGGGGTGTTCCCCGGGCCGGGTTTCGTCGGCGTCGGCGGGGATCGAAAGGAGGAAGCCCCCCGGAATCCCGGAAAAAACCAAGCCCGATTCCGACGAATATGGAAAAATTCGAATGACGCGAAAACGCCCGGGCAGGTCTTCCCTCCCGAGGTTTTCCGGAATTTCCGGAATCGCTCGCCGTTCCGGCAGGGGGCGGCGGAGTCCACTTTAGCTTTTGTTTCCGATGGTTCCATTTTTTTCCGATCATGCCGGGTTCGACCCGGATGAGACAAGGAGTATCTGAATGCTGAAAGCCGGAATTTTTCTGGATGTGGAAAACCTGAGCCGAAACGGCGGCTGGGGAATTCGTTACGAGATACTGAAGGAACTCGTCGAGGCCCAGGGCACCACCGTCCTTCGGGCCAACGCCTATATGGCCATCGACAACGAGCGGGAACGAACCGATATTCAGTATCGATTGCGAAACGCCAATTACCGGGCCGCCATCCGACGGAACGGATATCACCTGGTCTTGAAGGCGGTGCGCCGCTATACCGACTCCGAAGGCGAGGTGTTCGTCAAGGCCAACGCCGACCTGGAGCTGGCGGTGGACACGTTGTTGCAATCGGAGAATCTCGACTACATCCTCATCGGCTCCGGAGACGGCGACTTCCTGCGGCTGGTGCGGGCCATCCAAAACCGGGGCAAGCGGGTGGACCTGCTGGCCTTCGCCAACACCAACACCAAGCTCCGGCAGGAGGTGGACAATTTCTTCTCGGGTTTCCTGATCCCCGGCATTCTGGGGCCGGAAGAGCCGGGCCGCAGGCGGCGGGGGATCATGCACGCGGTGGTGGAGGATCGGGGCTTCGGCTTCATCACCCTGCGCACCGGGCTGGGCGCCGACGATCAGCGCCACGACATCTTCTGCCACATCACCGACGTGACCCGTCCGGACGGCGTGGCGGTGGACAATAATTACCTGGCCGGCCTGAAACACCGGGAAACCGTTCTGGAGTTCGATCTGGTGGAAACCGGCGAGGGGCTCAAGGCGGTCAACGTGCAGGAATACCGCTGGTGGCGTTGACGGCCTGACGGAGCGCCTTTTCCCGCCGGAAATTCGCCGCGCCGGCCGCCTTCGAACCCTTCGAGAAGGCGGCCGGCGCGTTTGCTTTCGGCCGCGGTCATTTCCTCGAAGGCGCCCCCCCGCCGGCCATGCCTCCGGGCGTGGCTTTTTTTGTTCCGTCGGCCCGCGCGGATGAATCTTGCCAATCCGGAAAGCTGATTTATATTATTATCGGGCGATTATTCCCGATTCAGCGAAAAAACCGAACCGCGCAATCGCCCGAAATCGTCGCCCGAAATCATCGGAAGATCATTGACGAGAAAGGAAGACAAATATGCTTGGCAACCAAATTCGCACCACCCTGCTGCTGGGTCTGTTGACCGGCGTCCTGCTGTTTTTCGGCGGGCTGATCGGCGGGCGGGGCGGCATGATCCTTGCGCTCATTCTGGCCGCCGGGCTGAATTTCGGCAGCTACTGGTTCTCGGATCGGATCGTGCTGTCCATGTATCGGGCCCGGGAGGTTTCCCGGAGCCAGGCCCCGCAATTGTACGAAACGGTGGAGCGGCTGGCCCGGCGGGCGGAGCTGCCCACGCCCCGGGTCTACGTCATCCCCAAAGACGCCCCCAACGCCTTCGCCACGGGCCGGAATCCGGACCATGCGGTGGTGGCGGTGACCGAGGGGCTGCTGGACCGAATGGACCCGGACGAGTTGGCCGGCGTGCTGGCTCACGAACTGGCCCATGTGAAAGATCGGGACATCCTGATTGGCTCCATCGCCGCAACCCTGGCGGGCGCCGTCATGATGCTGGCCAACATGGCCCGATGGAGCGCGATTTTCGGCGGATTCGGCGGCGACGACGAGGGGCCGGGAATCCTCGGCCTGCTGCTGACCTCCATTCTGGCGCCCATTGCCGCCATTCTGGTGCAGATGGGGATTTCCCGATCCCGGGAGTATCTGGCCGACCAGGAAGGGGCCAAGATCGCCGGTTCTCCCGAAGGGCTCGCCCGGGCGCTGGAAAAACTGGGCGCGGACTCCGGCCGGCTTCGGGCCAACCCGGCCACCTCCCATCTGTTCATCGTCAATCCGCTTTCGGGCGGCGGCCTTCGGAGTCTTTTCTCCACCCATCCGCCGCTGGAGGAGCGGATCGCCCGGCTTCGGGGCCGAAAAACCGCGGATCGTTCCCGGGAGTCCCGGGCGGATTCCCGGGCCGGCGAACGGGACCCCATGGCGGGCAAGGGCAATATCTGGGAACGTCTCCGCTGAAAAGACGAGGGGCTTCGGGCGTGGCGACCTGTTCCGGCCGGTTTGCGCGGCGGCGAGCCGGCCGTCGCCTCCGCGGATTCTCCTCCGCTTCAAGCACCGCGAATTTTCACGTCGCCGTTCTCCGTCGGGCCAGGCTTTCGGAATGCGGCCCGGCGGTTACAAGGCCTCGCCCATGCGAAACACGTCTTCGCGCTTTCCCGGCACCACCAGCACGTCGCCGGCGTTGAGCACCTCGTAGGGCGTCGGATTGAACACCATGGGCCCGCCGGCCGGCTTGATGGCCACGATGATGACGCCGAAATCCTGTCGAACTTGACTTTCCACGAGATTCTTTCCCGCCAGGTTGGACTCGGAACCGATGGTCACCTCTTCGATCATCAGCCCCAGCTTGTTGCTCATGGTGGCCAAATCGATGAAATCGACCACGGTGGGGCGTTGGAGCACCTGGGCCATGCGGCGACCGCCGATGAAATAGGGGGAGACCACCCGGCTGGCCCCGGCCCGTTTTAGCTTGTCCTCGTTGCGGATGTCCGAGGAGCGGGACAGGACGAAGATGTCCTCCCGCAGGCCCTTGGCGGTGAGGGTGATGAACACGTTGTTGGCGTCGGAGCGAACCGCCGTGACCAGCCCCCGGGCGCTCATGATTCCGGCCTTGAGCAGCGCCTCCTCCGAGGTGGCGTCCATTTCAAGGTACAGGTATTTGGCCTTCTCCAATTCCGCCGCCGCCTCCGGGTCCTGTTCGATGACCACGAAGTCCAGGTGTCCGGCCACCAGCTCCTTGCAGATGATGCGGCCGATTCGGCCGTACCCGCAGACGATGATGTGGTTGTCCAGGTCGCGGATGAGCCTTTCCATGCGCCTCCTCTCGAAACTCCGTCGCAGTTCGCCCTCGATCAACATGCGGGCCATCATGCTGATGGCGTAGCCGCCGATGGTGATGCTGGCGATGATGATGAGCATGGTGACGGCCCGCCCGGGCGGGGACAGCGGGCGCACCTCGGAAAAGCCCACCGTGCTGATGGTGATGACGGTCATGTAGAGGGAGTCGAACAGGGTCATGCCCTCCACCACCATGTATCCCAGGGTGCCGAAAAAGATGATGCCCAGGAAGATGAGCACCGAAAGATGAATGCTTTGAATGTTCATGACGGGGATCGCTCCCCTTGGTCGAATCCGGGGAGGGCGAGGTCGGCCGGGGGAATGGCGTGGCCTCCCCGGAAACGGCCGCGACGGGTCCTCGCCGGCGGTCGCGAAAAAACGGAAAATAGAAATCGGAGATTTTCATGGAATCAAGCCATTTGTCGGATCACAAGCTGACGCTGCGAACGCTTAAAGCATCGGATTATTCCGACGTCAAGGAGATCATGGACCGGGTGTACGGGGCCATGGGCGGCGCCTGGGAAAAAGACCAGTTCCACGCCATGGTGGAACGTTTTCCCCAGGGGCAAATTTGCATCGAAGACCGGGGCAAGGTGGTGGCCGCGGCCCTGAGCCTCATCATCAGTTACCATGAATTCGGCGTCCGGCATACCTATGAGGACATCGTCGGGGACGGATATCTGAAAAACCACGATCCCGACGGAAACTACATCTACGGCATCGACCTGTTCGTCCATCCCGACTACCAGGGGCTGCGCCTGGGCCGACGGCTTTACGACGCCCGGAAGCAGCTCTGCGAAGAGCTGAATCTCCAGGGGATGCTGGTGGGCGGTCGAATTCCCAAATACAAGCAATACGCGGACGAGCTGACGCCCCAGGAATACATCCAACGGGTTCGCAACCGGGAGCTGGTGGACCCGGTGCTCACCTTTCAGCTCGCCAACGACTTTCACGTCAAGAAGGTGCTGAAAAACTACAATCCCCAGGACCGCCAGTCGGCCACCCACGGGGTGCTGCTGGAGTGGAACAACATCTACTACGAGCGGCGGACCAAACTGTTCGACCGAAAAAAAACGGTGGTCCGGCTGGCGGTGGTGCAGTGGCAGATGCGGGTGTTCGAATCGTTCGAGGACTTCATTCAGCAGGTGGAATTCTTCGTGGACACGGTCTCCAGCTACAATTGCGATCTGGTGCTGTTTCCGGAGCTGCTCGACGCTCCGCTGATGTCCCGATTCCAGCAGGAAGACCCCGCCGAGGCCATCCGCTCTCTGGCGGAATACAGCGAACCCTACCGGGCGGAGCTGATGCGCATGGCCCTGGCCTACAACATCAACATCGTGGGCGGCAGCGTGCCGGAATACCGGGACGAGAAATTGTACAACGTGAGCTACCTCTGCCGCCGGGACGGCACGACGGACAGCCAGTACAAACTGCACATCACGCCGGACGAAACCCAGTACTGGGGGCTGCGCGGGGGCAACCAGGTGAAGGTGTTCGACACCGACATCGGGAAGATCGGGATTTTGATCTGCTACGACGTGGAATTTCCGGAGGTGCCCCGCTACATGGTGGAACAGGGCATGACCATTTTGCTGGTGCCCTACTGGACCGACACCAAAAACGGCTATCTGCGCGTGCGCCGGTGCGCCCAGGCCCGGGCCATCGAAAACGAGTGCTACGTGGCCATTTCCGGCAGCGTGGGGAACATTCCCAAGGTGGAAAACATGGACATCCAGTATTCCCAGTCGGCGGTCTTCACGCCGTCGGATTTCGCCTTTCCCCACGACGCCGTGGCCGCGGAGGCCACGCCCAACACGGAAATGACCCTGATGGTGGATTTGGACCTGGATTTGTTGAAGGAACTGCGTCAGCAGGGCAGCGTGCGGAACCTGCAAAGCCGACGATTGGACCTCTACCGGGTCGCCTGGCTGGGGCGGTAGGCG
>CAYFVR010000010.1:12100-36455 GCA_964346545.1 uncultured Desulfobacterales bacterium
GGGCGTTCCGCCCGTTCAAAGGGTTTCGGCGCTGAAAAAGCCATCTTCTTCCATGGGGGTTTCCAGAATGGTGCACTTTCGAACCCAGAGACGGTGGGCGCCTTTCGAGGAAGATTGGACCGTGCCCGACATCCGCACGAATTTCCGGGCCAGATTGAGAAAGGATTCCCCGTTTTCGATGGCGTATTCCGATTCATCGGTGGCCAGCAGCCGGATTCGGGTAACCGCGCCGTCGCGGTCCCACTCCGCCGCCGCCAGAATGCCTTCCAAGGTGATTTTGGAAGCCCAATCTTCTCGATTCCGCCCCCGGCGGTCGGTCTCTTTCATTTCCGCTCCTTTTCCGGCGATGGGGTCCGTTCCAGAAACCGGAATAGCAGGAAGCATGCCAGAGAAAACGGGGAATGGCGGACGGGGAAACCCGCGCCGCGGGCCGATGGCGCCGAAGCGGATGGGGAGGAAGGCCGGAGGAATTCGGAATGGGCGGTTCCGATGGGGGAAAAGCGGAACCGGCGGTTCTTTTACTTGAACCGTTCTTTTTGAATGCCGTATCGGGCGAGGAGTTTGTGGAGCTGGCGGACGCCGATCCCCGCCTGCTCGGCGGAAGGACGAATCCGGCCGCCGTGACGGGCCAGAAGAGCTTCCAGGTAATGGCGTTCCACTTCGGCCACCGCTCGACCGCGCACTTCGGCCAGGGTGTCGCCCGGCCGGAGCGAGCGTCGCGGCGCCGCCGGCGCGGCCGGAAAGAGTTCCGCCGGAAAACTCTCCGGGGTCAACACGGCGGAACCCTCCAGGATGTAGGCCCGCTCGACGAGGTTTTCCAGTTCGCGGATGTTGCCGGGCCAGTCGTATCCTTCGAAGGCCCGAAGGACTTCGGGATGGACTTCTCGGATGTTTTTTCCGTAGAACCGGTTGAGTTTTTCGATGAAATGGGCGGAAAGGGCCGGAATGTCCTCCCGGCGGTCGCGGAGGGCCGGAACTTCCACCGGGAAGACGCTGAGCCGGTAATAGAGGTCTTTGCGGAACTCGCCGGCGTCGCCGAGGGCTTTTAGATCGCCGTTGGTGGCGGCGATGATCCGCACGTCGGCTTCCAGCGGAGCCTCGCCGCCGACCCGGTGAAAGGTCCGCTCCTGGAGAACCTGGAGCAGCTTGACCTGGGCCGCCGGCGTGATGGTGCCGATTTCGTCCAGAAACAGGGTGCCGCCCCCGGCGATTTCAAATTTGCCCGGCTTCCTGCGGATCGCGCCGGTAAATGCCCCTTTTTCGTGGCCGAACAGCTCGCTTTCGATCAGGGCGTCCGGAATCGCCCCGCAGTGGACGCCGATGAAAGGACCTTCCCGCCGGTTGCTGTGGCGGTGGATGAGGCGGGCCAGGACGCCTTTTCCCACGCCGGTTTCCCCGTACAGCAGAATGGTGGTGCGGGTGGGCGCGGCGGAGCGCAGCTTCCGGAAGACCTCCCGCATCCGGGGACTGGCGGTGCGGACGATGTCCCGCGCGTCGCTTTCCCAGAATTGATCCCGCAAATAGTCCAGCTCGGAATCTCGTTTCCGGGTCGCCGCGATGTTGTCCACCAGAAGGCGGACCTCCTCGGCGGTCACCGGTTCGGGCAGGTAGTTGGCCGCGCCGGCCTTCACCGCCATCACCGCTTCCCGCGCGCGTTCCGGCGGGGTGACCACGATGATTTCCAGGGAAGGTTGCAGCGCCCAGAACGGCTGGAGCGCGGCGGAAAAATCCGGAGGGCCTTCGTCCGGGACGGAAAGCGCCGCCAGATCGACCAGCAGCAGGTCGTGGCGGGTTGCGGAGAGGGCGGCCAGGGCCGACTCCGTCCGCCGGACCCAGACGACCCGGGCGTCCGGCAGGGAGGCCGCCACCCGATCCCGGGTTTCCGACCGCCGGGTCAGCAGCAGGATGGCCTTCATTTCCGCAGGTACAGCACCCGGCTTTTGCCCAAAAGCGGATTGAGCAGCCGTTCCAGCAGGCGGGTGAGACGGGGGCGGGCCATCATGTCCCAGACCAGCAGCCGGTGATACAGGCCGACCATCCCCCGGGGCGGCCGGTTCGGACCCGCGAGACATTTCAGCCACCAATAGGGCGTGTGGAGCCCGTGGGCGAAATGGTGGTCCCGGGGCGTGGCGCCGGCCAACTTGAGCAGTTCCACCAGCCGTTCCCGGCGGTAAATCCGGACGTGGCCGCCCGGGCTGTTGCGATATTCGGCGGAAAGCCCCCAGCAGATCGTTTCCGGCCATCGCCGGGGCACGCTGACCGCCAGATCGCCGCCGGGGCGCAGTACGCGAATCGCCTCGGCCGCGGCCCGTCGATGGTCCGGAACGTGTTCCAGCACCTCGGAACAGATGACCGCGTCGAAGGCGGCGTCGGGAAAGGGCAGGGCGGTGGCGCCGCCCCGGACCAGCGTCCATCGGCCTCGGCAGGCGCCGAAATCGGCCAGATATTGGCAGCGGTCCCGGGCCAGGGAAAGATCGCCGTCGTTCAGATCGATTCCGGTGACGTGCAGGCCGTCCCGCCGCAGCGCCGCGTCCATGTGGCGGCCCGAGCCGCAGCCGATGTCCAGCACCCGGTCTCCCGGCCGAAGCGCGATCCGGTCCAGGTCAACGGTGATCACGAATCGCCTCCCGATAGGTCGCCACGGTTCGTTCCGCCGCCCGCCGCCAGGTGAACTGGCGATGGACCCGCTCGTAGCCGGCCCGTCCCAGCCGGGCGGCCCGGTCGGAATCGTCCAGCAGCGCCGCGATGGCGGCGGCCAGCGCCTCCGGGTCCGCCGGGGGCACCAGAAGCCCCGCGTCGCCCACCACTTCGGGCAGCGCGCCGCCGGTGGTGCTGATCACCGGAACGCCGCAGGCCATGGCTTCGCCGGCCGGCAGACCGAAGCCTTCGTAGACCGACGGCACCACCGCCAGGCTGGCTCGGGCGTATTCCCGAACGAATTCCTCGTGGCCGATCCGGCCGGTGAAGCGGACGAATTCCCCCAGCCCCAACCGGCGGATCAGGCGAACCACGCCGCCGTTCTTCTTGGGCGTTCCCACCACCAAGAGCCGGATGGACCGGCGGGGAACCAGGGTCGCCAGGGCGTGGAGCAGATAATAAAGCCCCTTCAGCGGGGTGTCGGCGCTGTTGGTGACGATGATCCGGCCCGGTTCACGGGCGACGGCTGGCAGCGGATGGAACAGGCCGGTGTCGATGCCGTTGGGAACGATGCGGAATCGGTCTTCCGGGATGCGGAACTCCCGGCTGATGTCTTTGCGGGTGCGGTCGGAAACGGTGATGAGGGTGGACAGCCGGCGGGCCACCCGCTTCTGCATGTCGATGAAGCTGTACCAGCGCCGGTGTTTCAGCTTTTTGAGGGGAGAACGCACCGAGCGGATCGCGATGTCCCGATCCACGGTGATGGGGTGGTGAATGGTGGCCACGGTGGGGATCCGCCTCCCGATGGCGGCGACGCCGTAGGAGAGGCTCTGGTTGTCGTGGACCACGTCGTACCGGTCGAACCGGCCCCGCAGGAATCCGAAGGCCCGCAGGCCGAAGGTGAACGGCTCGGGAAAGCCCATGGACGATACGCCGAGCCATTCCATCAGGTTGACCGGGTCGCTCAACTCCCGCAACGAAGGCACCCGGAATAGGGCCTCGGGGTTGTACAGGTCCAGACTGGGCAGATGGGTGAGCCGGACGCCGTTGTTGAGCGCCGGCAGCGGCGGCCCGGAGACCACCTCCACCTCGTGGCCCAGGGCGTGGATGGCCTGGCTCAGGTTCTTGACGTACACGCCCTGGCCGCCGCAATGGGGATTGCCGCGGTAACAGAGCATGCAGATTTTGAGCGGTCTGTCGGGATTGGGCGTCATGGAACCGTCGGGGATCAAAAGATTTCGTTGGGCCGCCGCCCGGCCGATGGGAGTCCTTACAGCTCCGGCTTTGGATCGTCAAGGCGTTTTTGGGAGAATAGTTTGTCTGTTGGTGCGGAGAGATTGGTATCTGAATAGGAGGGCGGTTTAGGACTTTGTCCTGAAAGTGGCAGTTTGAAGGGGGGGGATATTACCCTCCGTATTGAAGCACGAGGAACTCAGCCTTTCCAAAGTTGCCGGGAACCGATATGCTGAATACTAACCCCCTGTGCCAGGGGGGAGGTCCTGCGACTTGATCGTTGCGGGAGTTCCGGCCGTCTCGCCCGGAGCGAGACGGCCGGAACCCCGTGGCGGGCACCGTGTTGAGTCTTGTGAGAAGCTTCTTGGAAGTATGTCATAGCGGTTTGGCGGTGGCCGCAAATTCCTTCAGAATTTGTTTGTCCATCGTGATCAACGGCAGCTTGAGATTTTGAGCCAAGGCCACGAATTCGCAGTCGTAAGCGGAACATTTGCTTTGCTGCACCAGGTTCAAGACATCGAGAGAGTTCACCATGTACTCGGTTTCTTGAAGCAGCGATTCGGCTTCCGCCTGAATGGAAACTGCTTGCTCCAACGTCAGCAGATTTTTGCGTAAATATAACGCCAAGACGTTGCGAAATTCGCTGCGCCATAGGGTTGGAACCGCCCATTTCGGGGAAGCTTTCAAAAGAGATTCGGCCTTGGCGGTGTGCTCGGTGGGTAAAAAGAGGTAGGCCAAAATATTGGTATCAGCGACAATCATGGCCGCCCTTGTTCGATTGCCTCTTTTATGTCGGCCACGGTCACTTTTCCAGCGGGGATCTGTTGCCGCAAATTCCGTACTCGCCGCAACCGCTCCGAGGTAGATATTTTTCGCGGGGTCAGGACCGTCTCCAGGCAAAAAATAATTTCGTTGTTGAGACTGCGGCGGTGAGTTTTGGCGGCCTCTTTCAGCTTTTCATAGAGGTCGTCCGGCATGTTTTTAATCGTCAACGCAGGCATTGGCTTCTCCCTTTTGGTACCATAATGGTTTCCATTTGGTTTTGTGTCAAGATCGGCATTGGGGTCAAATCCCGAAAATAAATCAACCAACCAATATGACTGAAACCACAGCCAATATCGCCTATGCGATTTTTCCAGTTGCAGTTTGGTTTGCCTGGGCGTTTTTCAGCGAAACCCGGCACAATCATGGATTTTGGGTGGCTTTTTTGCCGCCTCTCGCTCTAATCCTCATCCCCGTTTTTTGGATTATTTTTGTCTTTTTCAAGTATTAATCCTATATTTATTTCATTTTAATCGGAAGAAGAGAGGAACATCGGGGATTTATGGAAAAACTAAAAAATCGTGCCGGATTATTCCCCTTCTTTTGAAGCCATTTTTTCCCAAAACACAACCCATCCGGGGCCAAACATGCCCACCGAACCAACAAAAAAAACTAAATCTCCCTTCCATTTGGTCGAAGTCGGCCCCCGGGACGGCTTTCAGATGGAATCCCGCACCGTGCCCACCGGCCTCAAGGCGATCATCGTGGAGATGTTGGTCGCCGCCGGGCTTCGGGAAATCCAGATCGCCGCCTTCGTCAACCCCCGAAAAGTTCCCCAGATGGCCGACGCCGAGGAACTGATCCGGCGGTTGCCCCGGGACCCGGACGTCCGGTACACGGGGCTCGCGCTCAACGTGCGGGGCGTGGAACGGGCCGCCGCGTCCGGGCTGGAAATTGTGGAGGTGTCCATTTCCGCCAGCGAGGCCCACGGCCTTCGAAACGCCGGAATGGATCGGACCGCCGCCCTGGAAACCGCCCGGGAAATGGTTCGCCGGGCCAGGGAATTGGGCCTGGAAGCCGTGGCCGGCGTCCAATGCGCCTTTGGCTGCGCCTACCAGGGCGCGGTCCCGCTGGATCATGTCCGGGCCGCGGCGGACGTTTTTCTATCGGAAGGGGTTTCCCGCCTCACCCTCGCCGACACCACCGGAATGGGAACCCCGCCCATGGTGGCGGAACGGGTGAAGGCCATCCGCGAGATTGCCGGGGAAGTTCCCCTGGGGCTTCATCTGCACGATACGCGGGGATTGGGACTGGTCAACGCCATGGCCGGACTCCATGCGGGGATCACGTCTCTGGACGCCGCGTTCGGCGGCTTGGGCGGCTGTCCCTTCGTGCCGGGCGCGGCGGGCAACATTCCCACCGAGGACACGGCTTACCTGCTGGAATCTTTGGGCTATGCCACCGGGGTGGACCGGTCCCGGGTGGCGGAATGCTCCCGGCGGATGGCGCTGCTCTTTGACCGCCCCCTGCCGGGGAAGCTCTATCGATTGGAGGAGGGGGCCGGTTCGGCCGGGGAAGAGGCCGGGGCTTGACGGGGGAAAGGGCTCTCGGCCGAGATGTTTGTCCTTCCGACTTTTCGCTTTATTCCGACCCTTGGGGCGGTTCTTCCTCTTCTTTGTCGGCCGGTTCTTCGTTTTCCGGGGATAGAAAGGCGTCGTCGTCCAAGGTTAGATTGCGGCGAATTCGGCGGCCGTCGGGGGTGATTTCGTCGTAGGTGAACACCGGCCGGTCGCCGTCCGGCGACCGGCCCCATCCGGCGACGGGCTCGCCCACCCGATCCCGCTTTTCCTCGGCCAGCTCCCGGGCTTGGCGGATGATCCGCTCGGAAACCTGGTCGATCAGTTCCCGTTGCCGGCCTTCGGGGGCGTGTCGGGACCGGTCTTGGCCCGGCTTTTCGGGCGCGGCCTTCCGCTGGGCGAGCCTTCGGGCGAATGCCTCCAGCACATGGTGGATTTTATAGGTCGGAATGTCCATTCCCCCCCTCGCCAACGCCGGAAGTTTGCCCTCACTTTTTCCGAAAATCTCCCAAATTATGGCCGAATTCCCCCCCTTTGTCGCTCGTCGGTTCCGAAAAAATCACGAATAAATCGGAGATGGGTTTCAAAGGCCACCGCGGGCAACTGGTCGGCCGGGAAAAAGCCGACGTCGTCGGCGTCGTCCCCCGCCCGGGGCGTTCCTTCGTATTCCCGAACCAGAAAGCAGATCAGGGCCACCGTGTGATAATTCCGGTTGGGCGTGGCGTCGGCGTCCAGAATCCGGGCGATCCGGCCCCGAAGTCCGGTTTCCTCGCGCAATTCCCGCAGCGCGGTTTCCCGGGGCGACTCCCCCAGCTCCATGAAGCCGCCGGGCAGGCACCACTGGCCGATGGCCGGCGGCACGCTGCGACGCACCAGCAACAGCCGATCCGCGTCGTCCAGCAGAATTACGCAGGCGGAGGGCACCGGATTTTCGTACAGCGGGCCGCAGGTTTCGCAGAACAGGCGGTTTCGCCCCTCCCATTGGCGTCGGGCCACCCGAACGCCGCAATAGACGCAGAACCGTTTTTCGCGATTTCCCATGGATTCAGTCGTCGAAATCGCCGGCCGGGCCTTTGTCGCCGGCGATGCCGGCGGCCCGTTCGACGATTTTTTCCGGCGTCCAGTCGGCCGGGTCCTCGATGCGGGAGGCCGTTGGCCCCGGATCGTGGCCGCCCGCCTCCAGAATGGCCGCCATCACCGGTTCCGCCGAATTTTCCGCGTTGAAGACGTTGACGATCATTTCGTGGACGAAGGTTTCCACCCGGCGGGCCATCCGCTCCCGGACGCCCCGGCGCTGGCCGAGAATCCGATTTTCGAAGGGCAGATTCAACTTTTTGTAGTCGCCGCCCTTCCAGCCCCGCTCGGCCGCGTAGGCCGTCATCTCGGCCCAGAGTTCCTCGGTCACGCCCTCGCCCGGCATTTTGATGAAGTTTCCGTCGTCGTCCAGGATGGCGTTGCCGTAATCGTTGACCTTGAGCCCCCAGGCGACCATTTGGAGGGCGGTGGCCACGTTGGCCTTGGTGGTCCGGGTCTGTTCCGCGATGGCGCGGAGCCGGTCGGCGCTGTTGCCCGACGTGCCATGCTGGGCGCCGGAGACGCCGTAGGGCGTCAGCGCCTGGTGGATTTCGGCGGTCAGCTCCACCTGGATGCCTTCGTCGCTGGCCTCGATGCCGTGGGTGGTGCCGTTGTTGAGGGCGATCCAGTTGGGGAAGATTTCGTGGGCGTTGAGCCCCCGGATCAGAAAGAGCGCCTCTTCGGCGGTGGACAGGCCCGATTTGCCCTTGATTTCGCCCACCTCGGTTTCCAGGCCCGACCAGGGGGGCATCACGTCCCGGATGACCTCCATGCTGGTGAGCAGGTTCTGGTCGTCGGGCATGTGGGAGGCGTCGATGGCGATGGAGGTGATGCCGGCGTCGAACAGCGACGGGATTTCGGCCTTGGCCGGCGCCACGTCCTCGGGCTTCTTGATGCCGTAGTGGTCCGCGTGGACCGCCACGGGGACGCCGACGCCCATCTCGTTCATGAGGGCGTCCACCTGGCGGGCGATGTTCCACATGTTCACCGGGCAGTAGGTCGATTCCGACCGGGCGATCTCCACGATGAGGGCGGCGTTGGCCCGTTGGGCGGCCTGCAGCGCGCCGCGAATGACCAGGTGGCTTCGGCCGTTGGCGGCGATGCAGATCGACCCGCCCCGGTCGCGGAATCCGCGATCGATGAATTTTCCGCCGACGATCAAGGCGCGGGAATGGGGAAACAGTTTGACGATGTTCGGGGGACGGCCGATCCGGAGCGCGCGCTCGAAATCGGTGTTCATGAGAAACCTCCTCCGCCGGGCCGCGGCGTTCTCGCCTTGTCAATGAAGATTTGGGGAACTATCGTAGGGAATGAAAATCGTGCGGAGGGCCGATTCCGAAATGGAGAGGGGCGCCCGCGCGATTTTTCGGTAACCATCCTAAATAGAAACCCAATTGAACGCAAGTGGAAAACGGCCGCGGAGGCGGGTTTCATCTCGTTTCCCCGGATGGCCGAATTCGAAACCGACGCGCACCCAAGGAGGTTGGACCATGTCCGAAGCGATCGCGAAATTGTTGGGCGACGAGGCCGATTATCTGCTGAACCACGAAAGCAAAACCATTTCCCGAGACCAGCTCCATTTGCCGGGCCCCGACTTCGTGGACCGGGTGATGGCCGGGACCGACCGCGGCATTCCGACGCTCCGCAGCCTTCAGGCCCTGTTCAACCACGGCCGTCTGGGCGGCAGCGGCTACGTCTCCATCCTCCCGGTGGACCAGGGCATCGAACATTCCGCCGGCGCGTCTTTCGCCCCCAATCCCATCTATTTCGATCCCGAAAACATCGTCAAGCTGGCCATCGAGGGCGGCTGCAACGCGGTCGCCTCCACCCTGGGCGCGCTGGGCTCGGTGGCCCGGAAATACGCCCACAAGATTCCCTTCGTCCTCAAGATCAACCACAACGAACTGCTGTCCTACCCGGGAGAATACGATCAGATTCTCTTCGCCGACATCGATCAGGCGTTCGAAATGGGGGCCGTCGCGGTGGGGGCGACCATCTACTTCGGGTCGGAGGGCAGCAACCGGCAGATCCAGGAGATTTCCCAGGCCTTCCGGTACGCCCACGAACGGGGGATGGGCACGATTCTCTGGGCCTATCTGCGGAATTCGGCCTTCAAGGCGGACAAGGACTATCACGTCTCGGCCGATCTCACGGGTCAGGCCAATCATTTGGCCACGACCCTGGAGGCCGACATCGTAAAGCAGAAGCAGGCGGAGAACAACGGGGGGTATACCGCCGTCAACTTCGGCAAGACCCACCCCAAGGTCTACGAGGAGCTGACCAGCGACCACCCCATCGACCTGGTGCGGTATCAGGTGGCCAACTGCCACATGGGACGGGCCGGGCTGATCAACTCCGGCGGCTCTTCGGGCGACAACGATTTGGCCCAGGCGGTGCGTACCGCCGTCATCAACAAACGGGCCGGCGGCATGGGCCTCATCAGCGGGCGCAAGGCGTTCCAGAAGCCGATGGCGGAGGGCGTGAAGCTGCTCAACGCCATCCAGGACGTCTATCTGGATTCCGGCGTGACCATCGCCTGAGATAATGGGCGATTGGCAATGGACGAATTCCGGCGCGACCATTGCCCGACGCCTCGGGGCGGGCGGGGTTACTCCGCCCCTTCCTCGTTTCCGTTTTCGGGCCGGGCGGATCGAAGGTCCGAAAGGATTTCCCGAATCTGCGGGGCGAAGGATTCCGGGGCGAAAATTTCGCCCCAGCCCCGCTGGGACTGGAACAGGCCGTCGTAGGCGGTGTCGTGATAGTTCCGGATGCGGTGGGGGATGTTTTCGTCGGCCAGCACCGGCTCGATGAGTTGGGCCTCGAAGGGGTCCTCCAGGATTTCGATGCCGACGAAATCTTCCTCGGGATAGTGGCTTTCGGTTTCGGTCGTGGGGTCGCTCATGGAGATTCCTCCTCTTCGGGGTAGTCCACCCGCAGCAGAAAGAGGCCGCGGGCGGGGGCGGTGGCGGCGGCCCGGGATCGGTCCCGGGAGGCGATGATTTCCGGCACGGCGTCCGGCCGGGTTTTCCCCAGTCCCGCCGAAACCAGGGTTCCGACGATGTTCCGGACCATGTACCGCAAAAAACCGTCCGCCGACAGGACGATTTCGAGCCGGTCGGAATCCGGCCTCCGGATTTCGGCGGCACGGATTTCCCGCACCGTGTGGTTTCTGGGGCTCCCGGCGCCTTCGAACGCCTGGAAATCTTGCTGGCCCCGGAAGTGAACCAGAGCCGCCTCCATGGCGGAAAGGTCCAGCGGGCGCTGGATCCACCAACGATACCGCCGCTCCAGGGCCGAGGGCCGTTCCCGGTTCAACAACCGGTAGGCGTAGGTTTTTCCCCGCGCGCTGAACCGGGCGTGAAAATCCTCGGCCGCCTCCCGAACATCGTGCACCACCAGATCCTCTCCGGTGAGGCCGTCCAGGGCGTTGCGGATGGTTTCCGCCGGCAGCCGGGTTTCGCAACGGAAGCTGGCCACCTGGGCCAGGGCGTGCACGCCGGCGTCGGTTCGGCCCGATCCGGCCACGGAAACCGGGCCTCCGGTCAGGGTGGCCAGCGCCGCTTCCAGCTCTCCCTGCACCGTTCGCTCCCACGCCTGCCGTTGCCAGCCGTGAAAATCGGATCCGTCGTACTCCACGGTCATCCGGAAGTTTCGTTCCGCGTTCACAGCGTCAGCGCCAGGGTGAGGGAGACGAAGGAAAGCAGGGTGGACAGAACCACCGCCGCCGAGGCCAGTTCGGTGTTGCTGTTCAACTGGGACGACAGGACGTAGATGGCGGTGGAGGTCGGCAGGGCGAAAAAGATCATCCCCACGTGAAACGCCGTTCCGGTTACGCCGAACAGCCGTAAAAAACCGTAGCCCACAAGCGGAAAAATAACCAGTTTAAACCCCGCCGCAACCAGGGAAAGGCCCAGGTGTCCCCGGAGGTTTTTCAGGGTGAGCGCGCCTCCGATGGAAAGCAGGGCCAGCGGCAGGGTGGCGCTGGAGGCCAACCCCAGGGCCCGGTCCACGAAGGAGGGAAACACGTTGACGGTTCGGGCGTAGAGCAGCCCGGCCAGGCAGGCCAGAATCAGCGGGTTGGAAATCAGCGCCCGAAGGGTCAGCCGAAAACGCTCGCGGCCGCCGACCTCCCGGCCCGAAAACCAGATCAGGGTGGAGACGGCGAGCACGTTGATGAGCGGAATCACGACGCCGACCAGAAGCCCGAACAGCCGGACCCCTTCGTTGCCCAGCGCGTTGACGATGACCGCCATGCCGATGTAGGTGTTGAACCGGTAGCAGCTTTGTGAAAAAGAGCCGGCCTCGTAGGTTCCCACCGCCAGCCGGATGTAGAGGGTGCTGAGGGCGTACAGGGTCAGGATGGCCGCCGCGGACGCCAGGACGAGATCGGCGGGAATGCCGGCGTCGGTGCTCGCCCCGCCGATTTTCCAGAAGAGCATGGCCGGAAAAAAGATGAAATAGATGAGCCGATCCGAGGTGGCCAGAAAGGACGCCGAGGTCATCTCGAACCGTCGCAGCAGGCGGCCCAGCGCCAGGAGGGCGAAGACCGGAAACAGGCCGTTGAGCACCAGGGTCATGAAAAATTACAATCGGTTGCAGGGGATGTTCGCCAGGGCTTCCTCCATGGCGTCGTCCATTTCTTCGGTCAGCTCTTCCAGGGAAAATCGCGCGTCGCAGCCCCGGCAACGCCACTCCACTTTCCGTCAGCGGCGTCGGAGGGTCAGCCTTCCGCCGCAGCGCGGGCATCCCGGGCCGGTGGCGGGGTTGGGGTCGAAAAAAGGTTTCATAATTGGCCTCCGCCGGGTGGACGGATCGCCCGCCGGCGGTCTGGACGCCGTCCGGAATGACGTATTGAATGCCGACTCCAATGATTGACAATCCCGCCCGAAACCGATTATATCTGGCGGGTTACCCGGAAATCGGACCCGAAAAACGAGGGTTCCGGGCGCGGTCGATCCCCTCGCTTGGACTTTAGGTTTCGGTCTCCGGGATCGGGAACCTGGAAAAAGGCGAGATAGTAGGCCCGTTGCGCCGGAATGTCAAAGCCGGAAGGGCGAAGAACCGGAAAATCTGGAACACCAAGGTAGAGGAAACGGCATGGAACAGGGATTTTGCCCGGGATTTCGGGCCGCCGCGGTGGCCGCCGGCGTCAAATATCGCCATCGATTGGATTTGGGTCTGGTGGTCTCCGACGCGCCCGCCAACGTGGCCGGGGTGTTCACCCGCAACCGGGTGGTCGCCGCGCCGGTTCGGCTGGACCGGGAACGGGTTCGGGGCGGCCGCTGCCGGGCGGTGCTGGTGAACAGCGGCAACGCCAACTGCTGCACCGGCGGCGTGGGCATGCGGGACGCCCTGGCCATGTCCCGGGCCGCGGCGGAAGCCCTTTCCCTGCCCGAAGAGCTGATCTGCGTGGGCTCCACCGGCGTCATCGGCCAGCCGCTGCCGGTGGATCGGATCGCTTCGGCCATGCCCGAACTCGTGAAAAGCCTGCGCTCCGACGGCCTGGAAGACTTCGCCAAGGCCATTCTGACCACCGATCTGGCGACCAAGACCGCCGCCGCGACCGGCCGGGTCGGAGACAAGTCGTTCACCGTGGCGGGGGTGGCAAAGGGGTCGGGCATGATCCGGCCGGACATGGCCACCATGCTCTGCTACGTGTTTTCGGACGCGGCGGCCTCCCCGGAGACGCTGCGCGGGGCCTTGCGGGCCGCGACGGACGCCACCTTCAACCGGATCACCGTGGACGGGGACACCAGCACCAACGACACGGCGCTGCTGCTGGCCAACGGCGTTTCCGGCGCCTCGGCGGACGAGGATTCGGGCCGTTCCGCGTTTCGGGAGGCGCTGCTGTCGGTGATGGACGCCCTGGCCCGGATGGTGGTCCGGGACGGCGAGGGGGCCACCAAGCTCTGCGACGTGACGGTGAAAGGCGCGCTGACGGACGCCGACGCCCGGGCCGTGGCCGACACGGTGGCCCATTCCAACCTGGTGAAAACGGCGCTGTTCGGGGAAGACGCCAACTGGGGCCGGATCATCGCCGCGGCGGGCCGGGCCGGCGCGCCGCTTTTGCCGGAGAAGCTCGCCATCTTTTTCAACGACGTGCAAATGGTGGCGAACGGGGCCGGTTTGGGTTCCGATGCCGAAGCCCGGGCCACCGAGGTGCTCAAAACCCCCGAGTTCGTCCTGACCATCGACCTGGGATTGGGCGAAGGGCGGGCCTCGGTGTTGACTTGCGATTTTTCCTACGACTACGTGCGAATCAACGCCGATTATCGAACATAGAGGCGTGTCGCATACGCCTTCGATCAAACAAGAACCGTCGTTCGTTGGGATTTCAAACGGGGAATCCCCCGAAAACCGACCTTTCCAAACCGCGCGGAGGATGCTCCATGATCAAAGTCAAAACCTTCACCAGCCCGCTGAAAATTTTCGAGGCCAAGAACGAGTTGATGGTCCTGGATCAGAACGTGAACGCGTTTCTGGAGAAAACCGGGGTCAAGCGGGTGATATCCGTCAGCGACGCCTGCACCACCGACGATTCCGGCGCGACCATCGGTCTCATCCGGGTCGTCAGCTACGAAGTTTGATTTCCATGGGAGAACCGGTTCGACTGCAAAAATTTCTTTCGGCGGCGGGCGTCTGTTCGCGCCGCCGGGGGGAGCGGTATATCCAGGAGGGTCGGGTTCGGGTCAACGGCGCGGTGGTCACCCAGATGGGAACCCAAGTGGACCCCGACGCCGACAAGGTTGAATTCGACGGCCAACCGGTCCGCGCCGAAGAAAAGCCCCGCTACCTCGCCCTCCACAAGCCCCGGGGCTACGTCGCCAGTTGCGACCAGCCGGGAAGGGACATCGTGCTGGACCTCGTCGATCTTCCGGAGCGGGTCTATCCCATCGGCCGCTTGGACAAGGACTCCACCGGGCTTCTGCTGCTGACCAACGACGGATCGCTTCACCATCGCCTGGCCCACCCGTCTTTCGACCATGAGAAGGAATACCTGGTGACGGTGGACCGGAAAATCGGCGACGCGGCGCTTCAGAAAATGGCCGACGGCCTTCCCGTCAAGGGGGCCCGCACCCGCCCCGCCCGGGTGGAGCGGCTGGCGGCGAATCGGTTTCGAATCATTCTTCAAGAGGGCCGCAACCGCCAGATTCGGCGGATGGTGGGGAAGGTTGGAGCGGAGGTCGTGGCCCTGAAGCGGATTCGGGTGGCGGGGGTTCGGCTGGGGGGGCTGCCCGAAGGCGAATGGCGCCATTTGACCGAAGCGGAGCGGATCACCCTGTCCCGAGGGACGCGGAAAAAAACGTCGCCGGATCGGCCCTCCCGGGATCGGCCTTCCGGAAAGAAAGCGGCGGCCCGTTCGACGCGGCCGGCCCGTTCGGCCAAAGGCAAGACCGGCGGACGAAAGACTCGATAGGCCGCCGTCCGGAATTCCGGGAGATCGCTCCGGATCGGATTCGTCTTCGTTCGCGGCCGCCCGCATCGAATCCGCGACGGATATCGCCTTCTTCCAAACCGAAAACGGAACGAAACCATGACCGACGCCGCAACCGCCCCTTCTCTTCTGGCCGCCGCCTACGGCCGGCTGGCCTCCGGTCCCCTGTCGCCGGACGATCCCGACGGACGGGCCGTGGCGGGCATTCTGGGACCGACCGCCGCCGCGGTTCTCCAGACCCTGGAAACCGCCGATCGGCTGGAACCGGTTCGCTGGACGGCCGCGGGCGGGGCGGGCGGGTCCACGCTGTTGGGGCGTCTGGCCGTTTCGGAACCGATCGCGGAGCGCCATTACCCGATCCCGATGGCCCTGGCCGGCTGTCTGCATTTAATGGACGCGGAACCTCCCGATCTGGAATTCGCCGCCTATTTGGCCTTGATGGAAGCCGCCCCGGCGGCCGGCATCGATCCTCCCCGGGACGTCCTGCGGGAGTTGTTGGGCGGCTCCACCCGGAAAGGGGCCGGGCCCGAGGAGTTCCGGCCGGATCACCTCCGCCGCCGGCTTCGGGCCGACGGCCGTTTCCGCGCCGCTTTGCGGGAGGAGCTTCAAACCGACCCCGACCGTCTTTCCGTCGCCATCGCCGATCTCTCCGCCAAATTTGCCCGGAACACCGTCGGGGCCTACCGGCTGACCGAAGCGGTCTTTTCCCGGTTGCGGGCCGCGGAGGTCTCCGATCGGGTGCTGACCGCCGTGGAGGGGCTGAAGGGCGCGGCGTTCCGGAGCGAAGTGCGCTTTCTGCGAGAGCTGGAAAAGGCGGTGGGCGAATTGCAGGCCCTTCACTACAAGCCGCTGTTTTTGGAACATGCCTGGAGGGAATCCCCCCGGGATCCCCTGCTGATGGTGGACGACGTCGGAAAGCTGGCCCGGGGCGCCGGGGAGGCGTTGTTCGGGAAGGCCGGGCTCGACTTTTCCAAACGTGGCGTTCGACTGCTGGTCGGTTTGCCGCCCCGCCTCGCCGCGGATGGGGCCGTCGCCGGGGCGGAGGCGCCCGCCCTGCGTCCCGTTCCGCTTCGGGACCGGGAAGGAAGACCGGACGCCGTCGGCGCGGAGCGGTTGCGGGAGGTGCTGGCCCGTCGTCTGGACCCGGAGATCGCCCCCGCCGGCGCGTTGGCGCCCCTGATCGCCGGAAGCGGCGGCCTGTTGCGGGACCTGATGTCCCTGTCCCGAAAGGCCCTGGTCCGGGCGGTCGTCGAGGGAACCGACCGGCTGACCCCGGAAATCGTCGAGGCGACCGTCCAGGAGGCGGCTCGTCTTCGCGCCCGGTTTCTGGATCGGGAAATCCACGGCGCCGCTCTGGATCGAGTGGGGAAAAGCCGCTCTTTCCGGGGGGCGCCGCCGTCGGAGGCGACCTATTTGCTGCGCTACGGTTTCGTGCTCCCGGCGGGCCCCGCCGGCGAGGAACCCTGGTTTGAACCCCATCCCCTGCTTTCCCGCGACGCGGAAGGAGAGGCGGCCCGATGACCGACGTTTCGGCGCCCGCGGCGGCCCTGAACGCCCTGAAGGCGGAACTGGCGCTGGGCGCCGCCGGCGTCTTCGCCGTCGTCTGCCCCGACGCCGACTGTCGGGAACTCTCCCGCCAGTTGGAGAACGCGTCGGCCGACCGTCCGGAACTTCGGCTGGACCTCGCCGCCCGCGACGCCGACCCGTCGCTGCTGGAGCCCCGCTCCGCCCCGGCGGAGGGACGGCTGGTGCAGGTGCTGGGAATCGAGCACCTCGTCGAAGCCGGCCGAATGGAGCTGATGGGGCGGCTGCAAAGCGCGCTGATTCATCCGGCCGACGTGGTTCTGGTCTGGATGCCGGCCGATTTCGAGCGGCGGTTCTTCTTTCTGGCGCCGGAACTTCACGCCCAGATTCAGGGGATCGTCGATTTAACCCCGCCGGGCGCCGCCTCCCCGGCCCGGGGGCGGAAAAAGCCGCCGGCCCTACCGCCCGAGTCTGTGGCCGACTATTTTCAACGGCTGCTCCGCCAGTACGAAAACTGGTCCGAAACCCGCCGATCCGGCGCCCCCTTTTTGCTGCCGGAAATGGCCCCGGCCGATCTGTTTCGCGGCTACCGGCCCGCCCGTTTCGCCAACAAACAGGGAAAAACCTTTCTTCTGGAGGATTTGCTGGACCGGTTTTCCGCCGACCCCAACCATAATTTTTTGGGAATATTGGGCGGGGCCGGGTCTGGGAAGACCGCTTTCGCCGTCCAGGAATTCGTGGCGCGGGCGCGGCGGTATCTCGCCGCGCCGGAGGAGGAGCGGATGCCGGTCTTCCTTTCCCTGGCGGGAATCCCCGGGCGGCTCAACTTCGAAGCCCATCTCATCGACCGGTTCGAGGCATGGTTCGGGATCCGGCTTTCGGTCATCGCCCTTCAGGATCAGCTTCTGCGCGGCCGCTTTTTCTTCGTGGTGGACGGATTCGACGAGATGGCCTCGGCGGAGGACCGGTTTTTGACCGAGACGCATTTGGAGGCCCTCTCCCGGCTGGCCATGAAAAACGTGCTGCTGGTGGACGGCGTGGAAAAGCCCCAGCCGGCCAACAAGGTGCTGCTGACCAGCCGCCCCCACTATTTTCTGGCGGACGCCGCCGGCGGCCTGGGCCATTATTCGGCGCTGTATCGGGAGTATGCCGCTTCGGGGAATTTCCAGATCGTTCATCTGCTTCCCAAAACCTTCGCCGATCCGGAGGACTTCCGGGATTTCGTGGTTCAAAGCTTGGGCGACGGCATCACGGCCCGCAATCTGCTCAGCCTGGCGGGGCGGCGGGATGGCCTGGCCCCCGAGCCGCTGCTCCGGGAGATGATCGCCCGCACGGTTCCGACGTGGCGGGGACGAACCGAGGTGGGGCTGGCGGACCTGTTTCGGGCCTACGCCGACCTCTGGTGCGATCGGGACGACTGGCGTTCCCGGCTGACGGCGGAGGGGCGACGGGTCTTGCTGCGGCGGATGGCCCTGCGCATGGTCGGCGGGGAAGGGGACATGTCGCTGCCCGCCGACCGGGTTCCGGCCCCGGCCGAGGCCCATATCCGTGAAACCTGGGGCGGCGGCGGGCTCGAACGGCCGGCCGACGCGCTGGCCACCTGCGAATTCGTCGCCGCGGACGAATCGGGAACGTTGCGCTTCGTCCATCCCGCCTTCGGCTACTTCTTCTGCGCGGAAAGCTGTCTGGACCGGATTCGCAAGGGCGGGGAGAGTCCGACGCCCCACGAAAAGCTGGGGCCGGACGTGCGGGGATTTCTGGCCGCCATTCTTTCCGCCGAAAAGGGCCGGCTGGAAAAATTGGTCCTCTCCGGCGTTCACCTGGAAGGGGCCAATCTGTACCAGGCCAATCTCCGGGAGGCCCGGCTGGATCGGGCCGTTCTCTCCGGCGCGGTGCTCATGAACGCCAACCTCGCCGGGGCCGACCTTAGCGCCGTCGATTTGTCGGGGGGGCGGCTGACCCGGGCCGATTTGTCCAACGTGGATCTGTCCGGCGCCAACCTCGCCGGCGCGCTGCTGCGGGACGCCGATCTCTCCGGCGCCCGTCTCAACGGGGCCGACCTGCGGGGCGCGGACCTCCGGGGCGCGCGAATGCGGGGCGTTCGGGCGGCCTGGGTCGATTTTCACGAAGCCGACCTTTCCGGGGCCGATCTGTCCGGGGCCATCTTGTCCGACGCGGTGATGGCCGGGGTCCGGCTTTCCGGCGTACGTCTCAACGGCGCCAACGCCTCGGGGGCCAATTTTTCCGGCGCCGATCTGGCCGACGCCGACGCGGCGGAGGCCGACCTTTCCGGCGCCGATCTTTCCGGGGCGGTTCTCTCCGGCGTCAATTTCACCTGGGCCAATCTGGAGGCGGCCATTTTCACCGGCGCGAACCTTCGGGGGGCCAAGCTGCGGGAGAGCAAGCTGGAGCGGGCCGCCTTGACGGGGGTGGTCGCCAACCGGGCCGATTTCCGTCTGGCCCGCATGACCGGGGCCCGAATGGCGGAAGCGCTGCTGCAGGAAGCCGATTTTTCCCGGGCCGTGATGAGGCGGGTTCGGCTGGATCGGGCCGATCTTTCCTGGGCGTTGCTCAACAAGACCCGTCTCGACGGGGCCGAACTGGCCAACGCCCGCCTCAACATGGCCAAACTGATGGATGCCTTTCTGGTGGGCGCCCGGCTGACCGGGGCCGACCTGACATGGGCCGACCTGAGCCGGGCCGACCTGAGCGGCGCCGATTTGTCCGAAGCCAATCTCAGCGAGGCCGACCTGAGCGGGGCGAAGCTGGTGGGGGCGCGGATGGGAAACGTCGTGTGTCGGGAGACCACCTTCGCCGGGGCCGATCTCACCGACGCCCAAAACCCGCCGACGGTCTGTTTCGAGGGAGGGGAATAACGTGCGGTACGAAGGCCCCATCTACCGACCGCCCAGCGAGGCCGATTCCCTGCTGATTCAGGCCACCGTGGGCTGTCCCCACAACCGATGCGCCTTCTGCATGGTCTACAAAAACGGCCCTCGCTTCCGCGTCCGGCCCACCGAGGAGATCATCGCCGACCTTCGGGAGGCCCGGCGGGTTCGGGGGCCGAACGTCCGGACATTGTTTCTTCCGGCGGGCAACACCATCGCCATGCCCACCGACGCCCTCGTCGCCGTGCTGGAAGCGGCCCGGGACATCTTTCCGGCGTTGGCGCGGATCACCGTCTACGGCTCTTCGCCGATGATCCGGCGGAAGGGGCCGGACGATCTGGCGCGGCTGGCCCGGGCCGGTTTGTCCCGGATTCACGTGGGGATGGAAAGCGGGGACGACGAGGTGCTGCGGCGGATCGCCAAGGGAACCACCGCCGAAGAGCAGGAGACCGCCGGCCGATGGGCCATGGAGGCCGGGATCGAGTTGAGCGTCTACGTGATCCTCGGCATCGGCGGCGTGGAACGTTCCGCCCAACACGCCGGGGCGACGCGGGAGTTGCTGAATCGGCTGTCTCCGGATTTCATCCGGCTGCGCACCTTCGTTCCGAAAGTCCACACGCCGCTGTTGGCCGACGTGGAGGCGGGGCGCTTTGAAATGCTGGACGCCCATGGGGTCCTGCGGGAAACCCGGGCGCTGCTGGACGGCCTGACCGCCCGGTCCCGGCTGGCCAGCGACCATTACACCAATTATCTGAACCTTTCCGGAAACCTGCCCGAAGACGTTCCGCGTCTTCTCCGGGAAATCGACGCGGCCCTGGAACGGGATCTCGCCGAATTCCGTCCCTTTTTCGTGGGGGACGTCTGAATCTTCTCTCCTTTCGCCGCATCGCCCGAAATGCCGGGTCGGAACGCCGGGCGGCGGCCCAACCGCTTTCTTCATCGGAGCCATACCCATGGTAACAGCTGAATCCCTTCGGAACCGGGAGGACCGAATCGCCGTCATCGGGCTGGGCTATGTGGGACTTCCCCTGGCCGTGCATCTGGCCCGCCACTACGAGGTGATCGGGTACGACCTGGACGCGAAACGGGTCCGGGAACTGACCGACGGTCACGACCGGACCCTGGAAGCCACCGACGAAGAGCTGGCCGGCGTGGACATCCAGTTTTCCAGCGATCCGTCCATTCTCTCCCGTTGCCGGCTCATCATCGTGGCGGTGCCCACGCCCATCGACCAACACCGCATTCCCGACCTGGTCCCCCTGCGCGGCGCGTCCGAGGCGGCGGGCCGCCACATGGTCCCGGGAAGCTGCGTGGTGTTCGAATCCACGGTGTTTCCCGGGGCCACCGAGGAAATCTGCGCGCCCATCATGGAACGGGAATCCGGCTTGCGGCTGGGAACCGACTTCACCGTGGGCTATTCTCCGGAACGGATCAACCCCGGCGACCGGGAACACAGCATCGACACCATCACCAAAATCGTCTCCGGCTGGGACGAGTCCACGGCCGACCTGCTGACCGAGGTCTACGGAACGGTGGTCAAGGCCGGGCTTCACCGGGCATCCTCCATCCGGGTGGCGGAAGCGGCCAAGGTGATCGAAAACACCCAGCGGGACCTGAACATCGCCTTGATGAACGAGCTGGCCATGATTTTCGAACGGATGGACATCGACACCCAGGAGGTGCTGGCGGCGGCCGCCACCAAATGGAATTTTCTGCCCTTTCGGCCCGGGCTGGTGGGCGGCCACTGCATCGGCGTTGACCCCTACTATCTGACCTTCAAGGCCGAATCCCTGGGCTACCATCCGGACATGATTCTGGCGGGGCGGCGGATCAACGACGGCATGGGCAAGTTCATCGCCGAGCGGACGGTGAAGATGATGATCCGGCTGGGGAAGCAGGTGCGGGGCGCCCGGATGGCGGTGCTGGGGCTGACCTTCAAGGAAGACGTGCCCGACCTGCGAAACACCCGGGTGGTGGACATCATTCGCGAGTTGGAAGACTACGGCATCGAGGTGTCGACCCACGATCCCCTGGCCGATCCCGAGGAGGCGGAGAAATACTTCGGCATCCGGTTGCGGACCCTCTCCGAGTTGAACGGGGTGGACGGCGTCATTCTGGCGGTGATGCACCAGACCTACCGGGACATGGGCCTGGCCGGAATCGGCCGGCTCTGCTCCATCGGCTCCTCCATGGTGATCGACGTGAAAAGCGCCTTTTCCCCGGCGGAGGCCGAGGCCCTGAACATCCGCTACTGGCGTCTTTGATCCCCATGCGATTTCTCTTCCTGGAGCCCTTTTTCGGCGGCTCCCACCGCGAATTCGCCGAAGGACTGGCGGCCCATTCCGCCCATGACCTGGAGCTGGTCACGCTGCCGGGCCGGTTCTGGAAGTGGCGGATGCGCGGGGCGGCCCTGGCCTTTCTTCGCAAAATTCCGGATCTTCGGGAGTTCGACGGCCTGCTGATCACCGATCTGATGAGCCTGACCGATTTCAAGGCCCTGGCCGGTTCGGATTGTCCCCCGACGATGGTCTACTTCCACGAAAACCAGGTGGACTATCCGCTGGGGCCGGGCGGGGTGGTGGACTACCAGTTCGGCTTCACCGACATCACCACCGGCCTGGCCGCCGACCGGATCGCCTTCAACTCCGACGCCCACCGCGCCGCCTTTCTGGAACGCCTGCCCGGTTTTGTTCGGATGATGCCCGACCTGCGTCCCAAATGGGCGGTGGCCGAAATCCGGCGGCGAAGCGAGGTTCTCCACCCTGGTTGCCGGTTTCCCGCCGGTGATCCGCCCCGCGCCGATTTTATGCCCGCCGCCGAGCCGCCTTTGGTGATCTGGAATCACCGCTGGGAGCACGACAAGGACCCGGACGCCTTCGCCGACGCGCTGGAGGCGGTGGACGACGTGGGCGTTCCGTTCCGAATCGCCCTGGTGGGCGAGCGGTACCGGAACGTCCCGCCCGCGTTCGAGCGAATTCGGGATCGTTTTGGAAAGCGGGTGATCCGCTACGGCTTTTTGGAGGAGCGGGACGTCTACCGGGAGCTGCTGCTCATGGGCGACGTGGTGGTCAGCACGGCCCGGCAGGAGAATTTCGGAATCGCGGTGGTGGAGGCCATGCGGTCCGGCTGCCTGCCGCTGTTGCCGAATCGGTTGAGCTATCCGGAGCTGCTGCCGGACGAGGCCCGGGATTTCTGTTTATACGACGAACCGGCGGAGCTGGCGAACCGGCTGGCGGCGGCGTTGTCGGACATGGGTCGGTTCGCCGGGCTTCGGGAGCGGGTGTCCCGCCACATGGGCCGGTTTTCCTGGGCGGTTCGGGCGCCGGCCTTTGACGCCGCGTTGACGGCGCTGGTCGAAGGCGGGCGCCGGCCCCTTGGGTTGCCATTCGGCGCTTGATTGTTTCTCTGTTTTGAGATATAAATTGAAAGCTGACCTCTGGTCGCACCCTCGCCCACCCCTGGCGCGGTTTGCGGTTTTCCGGCCGGGCGGCTCGGGAAGGATCAACCGATTTTCACGGGAGACGAATTATGAATCTTGATCGCGCCGTCCTGTTTTTCGCCGGGGTCGTCATTCTGACCACCCTGCTGCTTTCCGTCGTTCATACCCCGCTTTGGCTTTGGCTGACCGCATTTGTCGGGTTCAACCTGGTTCAATCCGCCTTCACCGGATTCTGCCCCGTGGTCTTTTTGTTCAAGCGGCTTGGAATCCGGCCGGGAAACGCCTTCAAATAAGCGGCCCGGCCGTTTCAGCCGCTTGACAAATTCGGCGGGGTTCCAGTAAGGAGGGGCGATTTGGAAACGAACTTCCCCGTTATTTCGCCCCTTGTTGGAGGTATTGTGGAACCACGCCAGGTGATGCTCGGCAACGAAGCCCTCGCCCGCGGGCTGCTGGAAGGCGGCTGCGCGGTGGCGACGGCCTATCCCGGAACCCCTTCGTCCGAGATTCTGGCGGCGGTGGCCGATCTCCGGAACCGATTCGGCCTTTCGGCCCACGTCCAGTGGGCGGTGAACGAAAAGGTCGCCTTCGAAATCGCCTACGCCGCGGCCATTTCCGGCCTGCGGGCGGCGGTGAGCATGAAGCAGGTGGGGCTCAACGTGGCCGCCGACCCGCTGATGAGCGCCGCCTACATGGGCGCCCGGGGCGGCTTCGTGGTGGTTTCCGCCGACGATCCCGGTCCCCATTCCTCCCAGACGGAGCAGGACAGCCGGATGATGGCCCTGCTGGCCCGGGTTCCGGTGCTCGATCCCGCCTCGCCCCGGCAGGCCCGGGAGATGGCCGGGATGGCCTTTGAACTGTCCGAACGGTTCGAAGTGCCGGTCCTTCTTCGCCCGACCACGCGAATCTGCCACAGCCGCCAGGACGTGGACGCCCCGGCCATCGCGCCCGCCCCGGTCCATCCCGAGTTTCAGCGCGACCCGTCCCGCTGGGCCGCGACCCCCAAATTTCGTCTGCAACTTCATCGCGCCCTGGAAGCCAAGCTGGAGGACATCGCCCGCCACGAGGCGACCGCGCCGGTTCTCCGGAATCCCGGCGCGTCCGGCAAGAAGGCCGTGCTGGCCTCCGGCGTGGTGGCCGCCCATGCCGAGGAAATTCTCCACGACCTGGGCCGGTGGGAATCCCTCCCCTTTTTTCAGATCCGTCAGCCGTTTCCTCTCCATTCCGATTTCATCCGCCACATTCGGGAGACCTTCGATTCGATCTTGGTGATCGAGGAGACCATGCCGGTGATCGAAATGCAGATCGCCGACCGGGATCGGGTCCGGGGGCGAACCGACGGAACGGTCCCAGCCGCCGGCGAGCTGCTCCCGGAGACGGTGGCCTCGATCCTCGCCGAGTTCGCCGGGATCGAAATCGCCCCCGCCGATCTGCTCGCCGCGCCGGGCCGTCGGCCGACGCTTTGTCCCGGATGTCCTCACCGGGCCAGCTTTTTCGCCATCAAAAAGGCCGCGCCCCGGGCCATCTACACCAGCGACATCGGCTGCTACACCCTGGGCCTCAACCTGGGCGCGGTGGACACGGTGCTCTGCATGGGCGCCGCCATCAGCCAGGGGGAAGGGTTCTTCCAGGCGTTCAAGGGCGAGGAAAAGCCGCCCGACGTGGTGGCCACCATGGGCGATTCCACCTTTTTTCACGCCGGGATTCCGCCGCTGATCGACGCCGTGGCCAACCGGGTGGGGATGGTGTTGGTGATTTTGGACAACCGGACCACCGCCATGACCGGCAG
>CAYFVR010000010.1:36555-38174 GCA_964346545.1 uncultured Desulfobacterales bacterium
TGCGCCAAGGGCGGTCTGGAGATGTCCCATGCCAACGATTAAAGCGAACCGGCAGCAATTGATCATCAGCGGCGTGGGCGGGCAGGGGGTGTTGTTCGTGACCCGGCTGCTGGCCGAAGCGGCCCTGGCCGAGGGGCTTCCCGTATTCACCTCCGAAACCCACGGCATGGCCCAGCGGGGCGGAACGGTGATCTCCCATCTCAAGGTGGGCGATTTCGTCAGTCCCCTGGTCCGACCCGGGGCGGCGGAGGGGCTGATCGCGCTGAAGGCCGAAGGAATCGCGGCCCACGGGGCGTTTCTGCGGGAGGGCGGCTGGTGCGTGGTCAACGCCGCCGGTTCCGCGCCCCCGGTTTCCGGGCCCACCGTGACCGTGAACGCCGACGCCATCGCGGCGGAGCTGGGAAACTCCCGCGCGGTCAACGTGATCGTGCTGGGCGCGGCCCTGGCCGCCGGGCGGCTGTTTTGCTCGTTGGAAGCGGTCGAAGCGGCGGCCCGATCCCGGCTGGAGGACCGGCCCAAACTGCTGGAACCGGCCCTGGCCGCTTTGAAAGCCGGCGCGTCGGGCGCGGGGAAGTGAATCCCTCCGGCTTTCCCCCGTTCCGGTCGCCATTGGAACACTCCGTACCCAAACCAGAAAGGACCCCCGCCATGACCGCCCGCCGAATGGGAATTTCCGTCGCCTTGGCGATGTTCGCCCTGACCCTGTTTCTTCCGGTTTCTCCGGCCGTCGCCAAAACCCTCCGGCTGACCTACGCCAATTTTCCGCCGGCCCCCACCTTTCCCTGCGTGCAGATGGAGCACTGGAGCGACGAAATTGAGAAGCGGACCGACGGCGCGGTTCAAATCGACACCTTTCCGGGCGGCACGCTGCTGGGCGCCAAGAGCATGATGGACGGGGTCGTCACCGGACAGGCCGACATCGGCTGCGTGGCGCTGGCCTATCAGCCGGGCCGCTATCCCATCGCCAACGCCACCAGCCTTCCGTTGGACATTCCCAACGCGCGAGTGGGCGGCAAGGTGCTGTGGGACCTGTTCGTCCGCTACAAGCCGGAATCCCTGAAGCCGGTCAAGGTGCTGACCATGTTCACCTCGCCGCCGTCCAACATCATGTCCCGCAAACCGATCCGGAAGCTGGAAGACATGGCCGGCATGGATCTGCGGGCCTCCGGCGGCGCCGCCGAGATTTTGAAGGCCTGGGGCGCCAATCAGATCGGGATGCCCATGTCCGCGACGCCGGAAGCGCTCCAGAAGGGGGTGGTGGAAGGGCTGCTTTCCTCCCTGGACGTGATGAAGGATCTGAAATTTGCCGAGCTGTGCCGCTACGTCACCGTCACCGATACGGTGATCTATCCCTTCGCCGTGGTGATGAACCTGGACCGGTGGAATTCTCTGCCGCCGGAGGTCCAGCAGGCGATGGAAGGAATGGCCGAGGAACACGCGGAGTGGACCGGCCAATACGTGGACAACCACGTGAAGAACGCCTTGGAATGGTCCAAGGAAACCTACGACGTGGAGGTGATCCGCCTCTCCGACGAAGAGCGGGCGCGGTGGAACGACCGCCTCGCGCACATTACCGACGCCTGGATTGCGGACGCCGCCGGCAAGGGGCTTCCCGCCGA
>CAYFVR010000011.1:0-31836 GCA_964346545.1 uncultured Desulfobacterales bacterium
ATGCGCCACACCCACGACGACGGGGTTCTCCGGGCCTTCGCCGACGCCCTGGACGGGGAAGGCATCGCCATCCAGTCCTCCACGTTCCTGCTCCCCGAGCTGTTGGCCCAGCCCGGTTGCTGGACGCGCCGAAAGCCGTCCCGGGACGAGCGCAACGACATCGCCTTGGGGCGCCGATTGGCCGGGGAGATCGGGCGGTTGGACATCGGCCAGTGCGTGGTGGTGGGCGGCGGCTCCGTTTTGGCGGTGGAGGCCATCGACGGCACCGACGCCACCCTGGAGCGGGGCGGCGGGCTGGGCGCGGGGGAGGCCGTGGCGGTGAAGGTCTGCAAGCCCAACCAGGACACCCGGTTCGACGTTCCGGCGGTGGGGGCCGGGACGGTGCAAACCATGATCCGCGCCAACGTTCGGGCCCTGGCCGTGGAGGCCGGGCGGGCCGTGGTTTTCGACCGCGAGGCCATGATCCGGCTCGCCGACGAGGCCGGGATCGCCATCGTCGCCCTGGAAGGCGAAAAGCCGATTCCCTAGCGTTTTTCCCGTTTTGAACCGGGCCGATCCCGGCGGCCCGGAGAGATTTTTCAGGAGAGAATGGAATGAAAGACGATACGAAGCCGCTGCGGGTGGGCGTGGTGGGCGTGGGGTATCTGGGGCGGTTTCATGCCCAGAAATACGCCCGGATGGCCGACGTGCGGCTCGTGGGCGTGGCGGACGCCGATCCCGAACGGTCACAAATCGTGGCGGCGGAGGTGGAGACCGAGCCGTTCACCGACTACCGCGCCTTTTTCGGGAAGGTGGACGCCGTCAGCATCGCCGTTCCCACGCCGGCCCATTTCGCCGTGAGCCGGGACTTTATCGAACGGGACGTGGACGTGCTCATCGAAAAGCCGATGACCACCACGGTGGAGGAGGCCGACGCCCTGAACGAAATGGCGGAGAAGCACGGCTGCATCGTCCAGGTGGGCCATCTTGAACGGTTCAACCCGGCCGTGGTGGCGGTGAAGGACGTGGTCGACAAGCCGCTGTTCATCGAATCCCACCGGCTGGCCATGTTCAAGCCCCGGGGCACCGACGTGAGCGTGGTGTTGGACCTGATGATCCACGACATCGACATCATCATGAATTTGGTGAAATCCGAGATCAAGTCGATCCATGCCGCCGGAGTGGCCGCCGTGTCGGACCATGTGGACATCGCCAACGCCCGGCTGGAGTTTGAAAGCGGCTGCGTGGCCAACGTGACCGCCAGCCGGATTTCCATGAAAAACGAGCGGAAAATCCGTCTGTTCCAGCGGGACGCCTATCTCTCTCTCAATTTCGCCGATCGCAACGTGACCGTGGTCCGCAAAAAAGAGGACGAGCCGCCGGCGGAGGGGGCCATCATTCCGGGAATGGACATCCAGCAGTTCTGCTTTACCGACGGGGACGCGCTGGAGGAGGAGATCAAAAGCTTCGTCCGTTCGGTTCGCACCCGGGAGGTCCACGAGGTCACCGGCCAGATGGCCCGGGACGCCCTGTACGTGGCCCTGGCGGTGATGGACCAGATTCGGGTCGCCAACAAACGGGTGCTGGGCATCTGATCATGTCCCCCCACATGTCCCCCCGCCGGGCGATGATCGTGGCCGGCGAGGCGTCCGGGGACCTTCACGGGGCCCGGCTGGTGGCGGCCATGCGCCGACGGGCGCCCGAGCTGGAGGTCTTCGGCGTCGGGGGGCATGCGCTCCGGGAAGCCGGCGTGGACGTGGTGGTGGACGCCGGGCGGCTTTCGGTGGTGGGGCTCACCGAGGTCATCGGCCGGTTCCCGGATCTGTGGCGTGGGCTTTCGGCGGCCAAGGGACTGCTGCGGAACCGGCGGCCGTCGCTGTTGATTCTGATCGATTTTCCCGATTTCAATTTGCACCTGGCCGCTTGCGCTCGACGGCTGGGGATTCCGGTCCTCTACTACATCAGCCCTCAAATTTGGGCTTGGCGTTCGGGACGGGTGCGCACGGTGCGGGATCGGGTCCGCCACATGGCGGTGATTCTGCCCTTCGAGGAACGTTTTTACCGGCGACATCGTGTGCCCGCCACTTTCGTGGGCCATCCGCTGATGGACGGGGCCTTGCCGCCGGCGCAAGGCGATTTCGCCGAGCGGCTGCGCGGGGAACGCTGGGTCGGCCTTCTCCCCGGCTCCCGCCACGGCGAGATCGAGCGGATGCTGCCGGTGCTCCGGGACGCCGCGGAACGGATGGCCGCCGTCGATCATTCGCTCCGTTTCGCCGTCTCATGCTCCGCCTCGGTTTCGGCGGAACGGGTGGACGACATTTTGAATCAGGCCCGGAATCCCGCCTTGTTCGAGCGGGTCGGCGGCGGCGCACAGCGGGTGTTCGACCGGGCCGGCCTGATCGTGACCGCGTCGGGCACGGTGACCCTGGAGGCCGCCATCGCGGGAATTCCAATGATCGTGGTCTACCGGGTATCGCCGGTCAGCTATCATCTGGGACGAGCGCTGATCCGGGTGCCCTTTATCAGTCTGGTCAACCTGATCGCCGGCCGGGAGGTGGTGCCGGAGCTGGTCCAGGACGCCGCCGGCCCCGCCGCCATCGCCGAAACCGGCGGGCGGCTGCTGGCGGACGAACCGGCGCTTCTCCGCATGAGAGAAGATCTCCTATCGGTTCGGGAACGGCTGGGCTCCCCCGGCGCGTCGGAGCGGGTGGCGGGGATCGCTCTGGACCTGCTGGCGAGAGGGTAGGACGGGCGGAACGGTAGTGGCTTTTAATGTATAACTGGACCTTCGCGAGGAGAGAATGAGCGAGGAAACTTCTTCGGAAAACGGTATGCAAGACGGCGTTCCCATGCCCATCGTGGTCTTGAACCGCTGGACGCTGCTGATCGGCATTCTGCTGGCTTTCGTGACCCGGCAGCCGTGGATCACGACCTTGCTGTTTTTGATGCTGGCGGCCGCGGTCTTCGGCGGCCCGGAGTACAGCCTTGCGGCCCTGGCGGGGCGAAAGCTGTTCGCCGATCGGATTCCGGGCGCGGAGCGGGAAGATTTCAAGCTGACCCGTTTCAATAATTCCATCGCATTGGCCCTGCTGGGGCTGGCCCAGATCGCCTTTTTGACCGGCCTTGGGGCCCTGGGCTGGATTCTGGCGCTGATGGTGGCGGTCGCCGCCGGCGTTGCCTTGGCCGGTTTTTGCGTGGGCTGTTTTCTCTTTTTTCAGTTCCGGATGCTGCGCCACCGGTTCTTCGGGAAATAATCATCGCGCTTCGTCTGACCAACCGCCAGTGGCGGGCCGTGGGCTTCCTGGGCGACCTGCTGGTTCGCGCCATTTTTCGCACCGTGCGCATTCGCTCGGAAGGGGAGGCCCGGACGCGGCGATCCCTTCAACGCTCCACGCCTTTCATCGCGGCCATTTGGCATTCCCGAATCCTGATGTTCAGCTATCTGTACGCCGGGTGGCGGGCCGCCATTCTGGTCAGCGCTTCGGCGGACGGGGAAATCATCGCTCGGATTCTTGCCCGACAGGGACATGAACCGGTGCGGGGCTCCACTTCCCGGGGCGGCCGAAAGGCCCTGGCCGAGTTGGTTCGCCGAATCCGGAAGGGCCGGCACGCCGTGATTATTCCCGACGGTCCCCGGGGGCCGCGCTTTCGGGTTCAGCCCGGCATTATCGCCCTGGCCCGGAAGACCGGCGCTCCGATCTTGCCCATGACCTACAGCGCCCGGCGGGGCCACGCCTTCAACAGTTGGGACCGGTTTCTGGCGCCGGCGCCCTTCACCCGATGCCGGGTCGTCTACGGCCGACCACTTTACGTGCCGGCCGAACTGGACGCCGCCGGCTTCGAGGACGCCCGCCGCCGGCTGGAGATGGAAATGAATCGGATCACCCTCGCGGCCGATCGGTCCTGCGGACGGGACGACATCGCGCCCCCGGACTTCGCGCGATCCCCCGCTCCCTTCACGGATTCCCCATGATCAGATTGGAATACCGACACCGGCGGATTCTCGCCATGATCCGGGAGAACTGGGGCAAGCTGGCCGCCGCCATGTTCTGCATGTTGCTGGTGGCCGCCTCCACCTCGGCCACCGCCTTCCTGGTCAAGCCGGTTTTGGACGACATTTTTTTCAAGGGCGACACCGCCATGCTGAAAATCGTCCCGATGGTGGTGCTGGTGGTCTATCTGCTGCGGGGCATCGGGATTTTCGGGCAGAATTATCTGATGGACTACGTGGGGCAGAGCATCATCCGGCGGATGCGCAATCAGCTCTACGACAGCATTCAGGACCTTCCGCTATCGTTTTTCCAGGCGGAGCGGACCGGCGTCCTGATGTCGCGGATCACCAACGACGTGAACATCATCAAGGAGATGGTTTCCTCCTCGGTGACCACCGTTCTTCGGGACGTTTTCACGATTCTGGGGCTGACCGCCGTGGTTTTTTACCGGGACTGGCAAATGGCCCTGGGCGCCATCGTCATCCTGCCGCTGGCCTTTTACCCGGTGGTGGAATTCGGCAAGCGGGTCCGGCGCATGAGCACCGGTTGCCAGCACGCCATGGCCGAGATGTCTTCTTTTCTCCACGAGACCTTCGCCGGGAACAAGATCGTCAAGGCGTTCGGCCGGGAGGACTACGAGAAAAAGCGCTTCGCGGAACGGACGGAGCACCTGTTCCGCATGGAGTTGCGCACCGTGGTGGCCGGCAGCCTCACCTCGCCGGTGATGGAGTTTCTGGCCGGGATCGGCATCGCCTTCATCATCTGGTACGGGGGCGGCCGGGTGATCGACGGCACCTCCACGCCGGGCACCTTTTTTTCCTTCCTGACCGCCGTGCTGCTGCTCTACGATCCCGTGAAAAAGCTGTCCAAGGTCAACAACAAGGTTCAGCAGGGGCTTGCGGCCACCGACCGGGTCTTCGACATCATCGAGCGGGAGCCGGAAATTCGCGAAAAACCGGACGCCGGGGAAATCCCCGACGGCCCCCACCGGGTCGCCTTTTCCGGCGTGTCCTTGGTGTACGAGGGGGGCGTTTCCGCCCTGGAAAACATCAGTCTGGACGTGGCGCCCGGCGAGGTGCTGGCGCTGGTGGGGGGCAGCGGCGGCGGCAAAACCTCCCTGGTCAACCTGATCCCGCGCTTCTACGATCCCTCCGTCGGCTCGGTGCGAGTGGACGGAATCGACATCCGGGACGTGACGCTGGCCTCGCTTCGCCGGCAGATCGCCCTGGTCACCCAAGACACCATTCTTTTCGACGACACGGTGCGGGCCAACATCGCCTATGGGCGGCCCAACGCCACCGAGGAGCGGGTCCGGGAGGCCGCCCGGGCCGCCTACGCCGAGGATTTCATCGAGCGGTTTCCCCGGGGGTTCGACACCCGCATCGGCGAGTTGGGGAACCGGCTGTCCGGCGGACAGAAGCAGCGGCTGTGCATCGCCCGGGCACTGCTCAAGGACGCGCCGATTCTGATTCTGGACGAGGCCACCTCCGCCCTGGACACCGCCTCCGAAATGCTGGTTCAGCGGGCGTTGGAAAACCTTATGCGCGGCCGCACCACCTTTGTCGTCGCCCATCGCCTTTCCACCATCCGGTTCGCCAACCGCATCCTGGTGCTTTCCGACGGCCGGATCGTGGAATCGGGAAGCCACGCCGATCTCATGGCCCGCCAGGGGGAGTATTTCAAACTTCACCAGCTCCAATTCCAGAAGGCCCCCGCAGAGCCCGCGGCGGCGACCTGAGGCCCCATGCGGATCATCGGCCGGTACATTCTTTGGCGGCTGACCGGCTACGCCGGGGCCGTTCTGGCGGCGGTGGTGGCCATTTATCTCACCGTCGATTTTTTCGAACGGGTGGACAATTTTCTGGACGCCGGCCAGTCGGTGGGCCGGACCTTGCTTTATCTGGCCTACAAAACCCCCGCCATCGTCGCCCAAATCCTGCCCCTTTCCGTCCTCCTGGCGGTGCTCATCGTCTTCGGGCTGATGGCCCGCCATCATGAATTGATCGCCCTGAAAAGCTGCGGCGTTTCCATTTACGCCCTGGCAAGGCCGGTTTTCGGTTTTGGGTTGGCCGTCACGCTGATTCTCGTTCTGTTTTCCGAGGTGGTGGTTCCTTCGGCCACGGCCCGGTCCAACCGGATCTGGTCCACCCGACATGGGGAGGGCGGCGCGGTGGTCTCCCGATCCCGAAATATCTGGCTGCGGGATGAACGGCGCATTCTCTTTGTCCGTTTTTTCAATCCCGATGAAGCGGCCATCTACGGGCTGACCCTGTACGGATTCGATCCCGATTTTCGGCTGGCCCGCCGGCTGGACGCTCGGCGCGGGGCGTTCTCCGACGGCCGGTGGCGACTGGAGGGCGCGCTGGAGCAGTTGCGGGATGGGGCGTCCGGTGAATATTCGGTGGCATCCCATCCCGTCCTGTTGGAATCCCTGCCGTTGACGCCGGAGGATTTGGCCGGAGTGGTGAAGTCTTCCGAGGAGATGAACTTTCTCGAGCTTCGGGAATACGTCCGGGAGGTGGAGGCCGGCGGATACGACGCCACCCGGTATCGGGTGGACCTCCACGCCAAGGTCGCCTTCCCGCTGATCTGTCTGATCTTGGGATTTCTGGGCGTCGGCATGGCCGCCCGAACCGGCCTTCGGGAAGGAATGCCGCTGGCCGTCGCCTCCGGACTGGGGCTGGGCTTTCTCTACTGGGTGCTCCACAGCTTCAACCTCTCTTTGGGCTACGGCGGCATGTTGCCCGCGCCGGTGGCCGCCTGGGCCGCCAATTTCGTCTTCGCCTGTCTGGCGGGCTACTTGCTGGCGGGGGCGGAGTAGGATGAGCCGGCATCCCGGCAACGGTTCGCCGCGAGGGGGAACGAAGACGGTCTTCCGCCGAAATCCCAACGCCGCCGCGCGTACCTTTACGCCGGGCATCCGCGCATTGCTCGCTTTTTACGAGAGCCTCTGGCGGCCGGCCCCGCCGATATTGCGACGGAATCCAAGGCTTCGCGACGGCTGGGACCAACGCGTTCTTCGGCGGCCGCTTCCCCGGGCCGATCTTTGGATTCAGGCCGCCTCGGCGGGGGAAGCCTATCTGGCCCGGGAATTGTTCCGGGCGGCGGACGGTTTTCCTGGAATTCGCGTGCTTGTGACCACCGGGACCCGGCAGGGCATGGAAATCTTGGCGGCGGAAGACGGATGGGATCGCGCCTTTTTCCCCCTTGATCGGCCGTCCTGGATGGCTCGGGCCGTGGGTCAGGTTCGGCCTCGCGCGGCGGTTTTGCTGGAGACGGAGCTTTGGCCCGGTCACTTGGCGGCCTTGCGCGCTCGCGGGGTCCCGGTGCTGTTGCTCAACGGGAGAATCACCGAGGGAAGTCTTCGCGGATACCGGCGAATGGGCGGGCTGTGGCGCGCTCTCCGGCCGGAACGGGTCGCGGCGATTTCCCCGGCCGACGCCGACCGTTTCGCCTCGCTGTTCGGACCGGCCGGGGTCACGGTGACGCCCAACATCAAGTTTGACCGGATGCGGATTTCGGCTTTTTCCGATGAAATCCCACCATCTTCACGCAACCGCTGGTTTGCGGCGGAAGCGCCGGTGGTCGTCCTGGGGTCGATCCGGGAGGAAGAGGAATCCGAAGTTTTCCGAATGGTGAAACGGGTTCGAGAATCGGTTCCCGCCGCGATTGTCGCCCTGGCCCCGCGACATCTTCACCGGGTTCCCACTTGGACCGAACGACTTTCGGGGGAGGGGATTCCCCGGGCGCTTCGTTCCGGTTTGCAGAGTCCGGCGCCGGCGGGAAGGATTGTGATCTGGGATACGTTCGGCGAGCTGGGGCGGCTGTACGAATGCGCCGACGCCGTCTTCGTGGGCGGGGGCCTCGCGCCGCTGGGGGGGCAGAACTTCATGGAGCCGCTGGCCGCCGGTCGAATTCCCGTGATCGGGCCGTCCTGGTCCAATTTCGCCTGGATCGGCGAGGAAATTTTTCGTGAAGGGTTGGCCGTCCGAGCAAGCGACGGGGAGCGGGCGGCAAATGTCCTTCTTTCCCTGCTGCAACACCCGCCCAATCGAGATCGGGTGCTGGAGAAGGCCCGGAAATTCGTCGGGGCGAGGTCTGGCGGGGCGAGAATGGCGGCGGAGATGGTGTGGCGCCGTTTGGAAAATTTATGAATTTGTTTGCGTACACTTCGAAAGGTCGGGTGGTCTTTGGGGGCTGGAATTCCAGAAGAAAAATCTTTCCTTCGTAAGAGGAAAGGTGCATGATTCTTTTGGATGGGGAAGGTTTCAGAATCAACTTTTCCGGTTTTTTTGGCGAGGCCCCCGGTCGGAATAGGGAATCGAAATGGAAAAAGCGGATATCCTCCAACGCATTGCAGGTGGAGAGAATGCTTTCACTGAATTCAAGCGTGGGATCGACCTGAAACGGATCGGGCCTGCCTTGTCGGCCTTCGCCAATTCCGAGGGAGGGCTTCTGGTTTTGGGCGTCAGTGACGATGGGGGAATCCTTGGGGTCAAGGAGAATCCGGAAACCGTCAGTGAACGGTTAACCGGCTTTTTGCAATCCGGGCTTAACAGTCCCGTGAATGCCCGGCTTTCCCGCCTCGAAGTTGGAAGCGCGTGGATTCATTGGATTGAGGTGGCCCCTCAACGAGGATACGAGCCGATTCGTTTTAACGGCAGAGTTTTCGTTCGAAGGGGCCGTGCTTCCGTTGAACCCTCTCCCCCCGAACTTCAGGAGTTGTACAACCGGTTTGGATACGTTCTGACTGAAGAACAAACAGTCGCCGAAACCGGGCCCGACGATATCGAAAAAGAGGCGTTTCGGCGGTTCATGGAAAAATTGGGAATTGACCTTTCCGATGAACCTCGCCTGCCTTTTGAGAAGGATTTGCGAATTCGAGCCGTTTTGGCGAAGCGGGCGGAGGAGATGAACGCCACGCTTTACGGCTTGTTGGCGTTCGGAAAGGACCCTCAAAACCATCCGCAGACTCGAAGTTTTTGGGTGGAATGCGTAGCCTACGACGGGCCGAACCGGGCGGACGACGTGATCGTTTCCGGGGAGGCGAGGGGCAGAATCAACGAACAGGTGGACCGGGCCATGGGATGGTTCCGGGGGGTTCCTCGACAAGAGCGGTATGACAACATTCAGCGGGAAGATCGCCCGGTCGTTCCAGAGGCGGCGCTGCGAGAGGCGGTCGTCAACGCGGTCTGCCACAGGGATTACGCCATTGTGGGCTCCCGGATACTGGTCGAGGTTTTCAAGGACCGGGTGGACGTGACCAGCCCCGGGGCGCTGCCCAACCACATGACGCCGGAAAGCGTTCAGGCCGGCGGCCATCCCCGTTCCCGGAACGAGCTTTTGGCCAATTTCATGCAAACCATGGGCTACATGGAAGGCCGGGGAAGGGGATGGCCGAGAATCCGCAGCGCAATGCGGTCCCATAACGGAATGGAACCGCTGCTGCTCGAAAATCGCGATGGGCGTTGGGTGCGGGTGACGTTGCCGATCGGCGGCGAAAGCCAACCCCTGGGGATTCAATGAAGCCTCCCAGCAGGCAGATGGCCACGAACAACTCCAGCCAAGGCGGAAGCCAACGGGTCCTTCCCGCCGTCCGGTTCGATTCCTCGCCAACGGGCATATCGGTTTGCATATCGATTTCTCTGGCCATCACCGTTTCCTTCGCGGTTTGTGGATCAGCCCGCCACCTTCCGGTCGGTTTTGACCGCGCACAGGCCGCCGCACATGGTGCAATGGTCTTCCCCCTTGCTTTCCGAGGATTCCTTCCGCCGACGGGCCAGTTCGGGATCGATGGCGTCCCGATAAATGGCTTCCCAGTCGAAATTCCGCCGGGCCCGGGAAATTCGGCGGTCCCGCTCCGCCGCGCCGGGAACGCCCTTGGCCGCGTCCGCGATGTGGGCGGCGATTTTCGATGCGATCACGCCCTCCCGCACGTCGGCCTCGTCGGGCAGGCAAAGGTGTTCCGCCGGGGTCACGTAGCAGAGGAAGTCGGCCCCATTGGCCGCCGCCAGGGCGCCGCCGATGGCCCCGACCAGGTGGTCGTAGCCCGGCGCGACGTCGGTGGGCAGCGGGCCCAGCACGTAAAAGGGGGCGTTTTTGCAGATTCGTTTTTCCAGTTGCATGTTCAGGATGACGTCGCCCAGCGGCACGTGGCCCGGCCCCTCCACCATCACCTGAACGCCCCGTTCCCGGGCCCGGTCCACCAGCTCTCCCAGCGCCAGCAGCTCGGCCAACTGTCCCCGGTCGGTGGCGTCGGCCTGGGCGCCGGGGCGAAGACCGTCCCCCAGGCTCAGGGTTACGTCGTGGGCCTCGCAGATGTCCAATAGCCGATCGTATTGGGCGTAGAGCGGATTTTCCTGGCCGTGATGACCGATCCACCGGCGCGTAAGGGAGCCGCCCCGGCTGACCACGCCCAGAATGCGGAGATCGGTTTCCAGCGCGGCGATGGAGGCCCGGGTCACTCCGGCGTGAACGGTCACGAAATCGACGCCGGCCTGGGCCTGCGCTTCGATTTCGTCGAAGAGAAGGTCGGCCGTCAGGTCCACGTCGTCTTTTCCGTCTTGGATCAGGCGGGTCACGGCGGCGTAGATCGGAACCGTGCCCACCATGACGGAGGATCGGCGGAGGATTTCGGTTCGGATTTTTTCCAGAATTCCGCCGGTGGACAAATCCATCACGCTGTCCGCCCCGGCGGCGACGGCGACCTCCAGCTTTCGCAACTCCTCTTCCAGATTGCAGTGTTCCTGGGAAGTGCCGATGTTGGCGTTCACCTTGGTGGACAGGCCGCTCCCCACCGCCCGCGGATGAAAATCCCGATGGCGATTTTTGGGGATGACGATCCGTCCGGCGGCGATTTCCGCCCGAATCCATTCCGGCTCTCGCCCTTCGTCTTGGGCGACGATTCGCATGTCTTCGGTGATTCGTCCTTCTCGCGCGGCTTGCAGTTGGGTCATGGTTGCTCCGTCAGTCGCTGAACGGCGAATTGAAGTCGATCCGCAAGTGGTTTCAGCCCTTTGGCTCCTTCGACGAAATTGGTGGCCCATTGGTAAACGTGGCCCTTTTGCACGTTTTCCCACGCCGTGTCAATGGAGACCTGTTGTTCGAACCGATCTTCCAGCCCGGCCTGAAGATACATCTCCGGATTCCAACCGATGAAGCCGCCGCGGTTGGCGCCGGCCGAATCCGTGACCAGATGGATATAGGATCGATCCACCAGACTGCGGATGTAGACCATTCCGCTGGAAAGCTGCAAAACGATTTCATATTCGTCGTCGAGGCTGTCCATATTCCCTTCCGGCGTCTTGCCGTCGACGTCCAGCTTGATCACCCGCCGATCCTGGGGCTTAATTTTCCGGACGGCCCCCATTCCCGCGGTGTCCAGCAGCGGCCGGACTTCGGAAGCTTCCAGCTTGATGGTCCCCGGACAGGGTTTGCAGTCGCCATAGGTGGCGATGCTTTCCGCGTTTGCGGCCGGAATCGATATTGCGGCCGGCCCCAGCGGCAACCCCAGCGACAAAAGGGCCGCGAGGAAGGACCGGCGGAATGAACGAAAACGATGAAATTTCATGGGCGCCTCTTTGGGGTAACGGTTGTTTGATCGGTGCAGGGGAGAAAAATAAGTGGAAAAGGGGCGGAGTAAACCCACTACCGTTCATTTGGCGGAAAAATGGTGGGGCGTATCGCGCGCGCCCTTGGCCAATCGGGCATTGTCGTCCATTGAAATGCCCGGGTGGACGGGCATTGGGAGCGACGCCCCTCGTATGGGAAGCGCGTGTTTTTTTGGTCACGGCGAATTATTGCAGGCACTGCAACAACCCCAGCGGCCAAGGGCAGTCGCCGCAGGGAACTTCGGCGGTGTAGCAGTCGTGCTGGAATTGGGGCTCGGTGATCAGGTCGCAGGGGCCGAGGCCGCAGTTGCCGCAGAAGGGGAAGTCGTATTGGCACACCCGCTCCCGGAAGCGGACGAATTCCGGGTCCCGCCAGATTTCCAACAGGCTCCTCTCGTTGACGCGGCCGAAGGAGACCGGCTCCACCGGCTTTTCCCGGCCTTCCAGATAGCACGAATACCGGTGCCAGAGGAAATAGCAGGGGTGAAGCTGCCCGTCCCAGGAGACGAAGGCCGCGCCGTCTTCCACGAAATCGCAACGGCGTTCGGCGGTGGGGAGCAGGGACGGAAGACGAAGAGAAATTCCCGCGGTTTCCGCGGCGGTTCGCGCTTCGCCGAAAACGGCTTCGGCGGAGTCCAGAAAAACGTCGTCGTGGGCGAAGAGCTGTTTGAGGTGGAAGGGAATGTCCCGGGATTCGGCGGCGGTGACCATGCCGTCCACCCAATCGACGATTTTCTGTTCCTCGGGCGTTTTGCGATATTTCCATCGAATGGGAAAATAGCGTTCCATGTCCACGCCCTCCGCTTCGGCGCGGGCTCGCCATTCCCGAAAAAAGGCCACCGAAGCGTCGGTGTTGGGCGAGTGGACCGTTTCTTCGGCCATGTCGGCGGCGTAGGGCAGCATGTGGGTGACGATGAGGAATTCCGCGCCCCGGGCCCCGGCCCATCGGACGACCTCCGGAAGCTCCGCCAGATTGGATCGGGTCAGGACGAATTCCACGCCCAGGCGAAGGCGGGATTCCGGAGTTTGGTCGCGCGCCTCGGAAAGGACGGACAACGCCCGGTCCACGTCGCCCACTTCGCCGCCGGATCGCATTTTCCGGAACATGTCGGGGGAAACGGCGTCGGCGGAGAGGCAGATTCGGTCCACGCCGGCCCGGATCAGAGCGCGGGCGCGGTTCCGGTCCATCATGCGGCCGTTCGTCTGGAAGCCGATCCAGGCGTCGTCGGCCATTCGGGATCGGGCCTGGGCGGCGAAGTCGGCCAGGGCGGGGTGCATGAGCGGTTCGCCGACGCCGTTGAGCACGAGGGATTCCAGATGCGGAAAGGCGGGCGCGAGGGCCGCGAACGTTTCGCGGTCCATGTCGCCTTCGGGAATGCCGCCCTCCCGGCTCTGTTTGACGCACATGGCGCAACGGAGGTTGCAGCGGGTGGTGGTTTCCACGAAGAGCTTGGTGGGGTGCGGGCGTTGGGGCGGCGGGGAAACGGTTTTGGGTTCGGACATGGTGGAACTCCGGCGGCTCAAATTAGAATCCATTCTTTCCAGTCGGCCGCGTGGCGACCACATCCGCCGCCATCGCCGCCTTCTCCGCTCCCTCTCCCAGATTCCAGGATCGGATAATCTCTTCCGATTCCTCCTTCGGCACGATTTCAATGTCCCGAAATCCCGCCGCTTCCAACATCGTTTTCACCGAATCCGGTGAAATGGCGCCGGAGAGTCAGCCGCACCAGGCCGCCGGATCGTCTCGGAGCGGCTGGGGAATCTCTCCGGTTTGCAGCACGTCGGAAATGCAGATGCGTCCGCCGGGCTTGAGCACCCGGAAGATGTCGCTGAACACGGCGGCCTTGTCCGGCGAAAGGTTGACGACGCAGTTGGAAATGACCACGTCGGCGCTTTCGTCGTCCACCGGAAGCCGTTCGATGGTCCCCAGACGGAATTCCACGTTCTCCACGCCCATTTCCCGGGCGTTTCCCTCCGCCTTGTCCACCATTTCCGGGGTCATGTCCACGCCGATCACCCGGCCGGCCGGCCCCACCTTCCGCGCCGCGAGAAAGGCGTCGAATCCCGCGCCGCTGCCCAGGTCCACCACCGTTTCGCCGGGTTGCAGATCGGCCCGGTCCAGCGGATTTCCGCAGCCCAGCCCCAGGTTGGCCTTGCCGGGCGCCAACGCCAGATCGTCCGGCCGGTATCCGAGGCGAACGCCGCTTTCCCGAACCGCCTCCGGTTCGGAACGGGCGCCGCAACATCCCGAGCCTCCCCCCACGATTTCCTTATAATGATCCCGCACCATCCGTCGGATGGATTCTTCATCTCGTTTCATGTTTTTTCTCCTTCCCGGCGCGCCTTCTCCCACGCCTGGGCCGCCATCTGCACCGGGTCCCAGGGGCTGGAAAGGGGCGGGGTGTAGCTTAAATCCAGGTGGCTCAGTTCCGCCACCGTCATGCCATGATGCAGGGCCGCGGCGAAAATGTCGATTCGCTTGGAAACCTCCGTGCCGTAAGCCCCGACGATTTGCGCCCCGAGCAGTTTTCCGCCGTTTCGATCCCCGGTGACGCGCAGGACCATGGATTTCGCCCCGGGAAAATAGACCTTGTGATCCCAGGATTCCAGGTCCGCCGAGAGGGGATCGAAGCCTTCGGCCCGGGCCTCGTCGTCCCGGAGGCCGGTGCGGGCCGCCACCTTGTCGAAAATCTTCACCGACTGGGTGCCCAGGCTGCCGGCGAATTCGGCGGTTCCGCCCGCCGCGTTTTCTCCCGCCACCCGGCCCTGTTTGTGGGCCGTGGTTCCCAGGGGAAGGTAAGCCGGTTTTCGCAGCAGCCGATGCCAAGTTTCGACGCAGTCGCCGGCGGCGTAAATTCCGGGAACGCCGGTTTCCATGCGCCGGTTCACCCGGATGGCCCCGCCAACGCCGAGTTTCGCCCCGGCGGAGACCGCCAGCGCGGTTTCCGGCCGACCGCCCGTGGCCACCAGCACCAGTTGGCCACGGGCGGTGAACCCTTTCGAGCCATGAACCACGAGATGGCCATTCGATTCCCCGATCCGTTCCACCGCCATGCCCGCGGCCACCCGGACGCCATGATTCTCCAGCGTTTTTCGTATGATGGCGCTCAACTCCGGGTCCAGGGTCGGCAGCACCCGAGGGCCGTATTCCACCACCGTCGTTTGAATTCCCCGGAAGGTCAGGGCGTCGGCCATCTCCATGCCGATGTAGCCCGCGCCCACGATCACGGCGGATTCCGGCTTCCGTTCCTCCAGAAACCGTTTCACCGCGAAGCTGTCGTCCATCCAGCGGAGGAAGAAGACGCCGTCCCGGTCCAGCCCGTCGATTTTCGGACGCGCCGAAACCGCGCCGGTCCCGATGAGCAATTGGTCCCAGGCCAGTTCCCGGCGTTCGCCGTCCGATCCGACCACGGTCGCCGTCCGCTTTTCCGGATCGACGGCCTCGGCCCGATGATCCAGCAGCAGATGGATGCCCTCGGCCTCGATGTCCGCCCGCGTCCGGTGGGCGAGGTTTCGCCAGTGGGTCACCTCGCCGCTGAGAAAAAACGGAAGGCCGCAAATGCTGAAATTGGGGTACGCGTCCGCCACCACCAGGGTCGCGGTCATGTCGGGCCGGAGTTCCCGGACCCGCAGCGCGGCGCTGATGCCCGCGTCGCTGCCGCCGACGATCAGGAAATGTTCGCTCATGGCCGCCCTTCCTTCCGGAATTCGGCCACCCACTCCTTCAGCCTCGTCTGAATCTGGTCGCGAATTCCCCGGGTTTTTTCCAGCTTCTCCTCCCAGCTCCCCTCGAAATCGCCCGGATCTTCAAAGCTCCAGTCCAGCCGTTTGGTGATGCCGGGGAAGGTGGGGCAACGCTGGCCGCCCGCCTGGTCGCAGACGGCGATGACGTAGTCGAACAACTCCCCGTTCCGGAACCGCTGGAACACGTCGTCGGCCCGGTTGCCGGAGATGTCGTGGCCCGCCTCCTTCATGGCCGCCACCGCCAGCGGGTTGAGTTCGGTGGGTTCGAAGCCGGCGCTTTCCACCTCGAACAGGTCGTCGGCCATTTCCTTCAGAAACGCCTCGGCCATTTGGCTGCGGGCGCTGTTGTGGACGCACACGAACAGGACGCGTCTTCGATCCATGATTCCCTCCTTGGCGGGTTAAGGATGCGTTTCGTCGCAAAAAAAAGATTTGGATTGCAAAATGGATGAATCGCGATATGGCCATGAATCAAGCGCTTTTTTTGCCGCAGAGAATCCGCCGGTCCAGTCCCGGCAGCGCCGACCGGGCTTCCCGCACCTCCGGTTCGTCTTCCAGCCAATGCCGCAGATTTCCAAGCAGGGCGGCGGCAAAGGGACTTTCCGATCCGTCGGCGATATGATAATTGACCCAAAGCCCTTCCCGGAAGGAGTTGACCAGGCCGGCTTCTTCCAGCAGTTTTAAATGCTTGGAAACCGTCGGCTGGGCAATGCCCATGGCCGCCTGAATTTCGCAGACGCATAGGGTCCCTTCTTGGAGAATCTTCAGAATTTTGACCCGGGTGGGGTCTGAAAGGGCTTTCATGACGCGGGTAAATTTTTTCATGTCGTCTCCGGGGCGTCCATGGGTGTTCCTGGAAGGCTCCTCAATATCTTCATATTCCGAAAATGGAATATAGCCAGACCCGCGGACTTCGTCAAGCCGGAATTCGACATCGGGGGATTTCTTGACAAACCCGCCGGATGCACGTAATCCAAACGCAAAAACCCGAATCGAGAGGGAATGAAACGGCAATGTCCGAAAAACCGGACCTGATGTCCCTGAAAGGCGCGTTTCTGATCGCCATGCCCGAACTGGCCGATCCGAATTTTTCCGAAACCGTGGTGGCCGTGTGCGAACACACGGAGCAGGGGAGCCTTGGCGTCGTCATCAACCGACGGGCGCCCTCGGTTCAAGCCAAAGATATTTTTTCCGAACTGGAGATCCCCCACACCGAAGCCGCCGGACGGATTCCGATCCATTTCGGAGGGCCGGTTCACCAGAACGAGCTGTTTATCCTCCACGGCCCCCCCTTCGGCTGGGAGGCCACTCTGGAAGTCACGCCGTTTTTGGCCATGAGCAACACTCGGGATCTGCTGGAGGCCGTCGCGGCGGGGGAGGGGCCGGAAACCCTGTTGATCGCCCTGGGCTGTTCCGGCTGGGGACCGGAGCAGGTGGAGGCGGAAGTGCTCCAAAACGTCTGGCTGAACTGCCCCGCCGACGGGGAAATCCTCTTCCAGCTTCCCGTGGACGAACGATGGGAAGCGGCGGTCCGCAAACTGGGCATTGATCCCGCCCTGCTTTCGGTCACCGCCGGAAACGCCTGAAGCGTTCCGAGGACTTCGGCAACGCGTCCCGCGCCACTTTTCCCGAAACCGTTTTCCCGAGCCCGGCAATCCTCCGAAAAGACGAATTATGGAAACCCAACCCATCCCCCATCGGAACGAACTGCTGAACCAGGCCGACACGGTCGCCGAACTGATCCGCCGAATCCGGGAAACCCCCGCCGGGGAAACCGGCGCCGCCGACCGCTGGTCCGAAACCCTGGCCGACGTGCGCGCCCAAATCGCCGACGAACGGCTGCTGCGGGTGGCGGTGGTGGGGGCCATCAAGTCGGGGAAGAGCACCTTCGTCAATTCCCTGCTGGGCGCGGACCATCTCCGGCGGGGCGCGGGGGTGATCACCGCGATGGTCACCCGCATTCGCCAGGGCGAGGAACTTCGGGCCACCCTGGTCTTCAAATCCTGGGACGCGGTCAACGCGGACATCCATCGGGCCATGGCGCTCTTTCCGGAGAAAATCGGTTCCGAAGACCGCCCCTTCGACATCCGCCGGGAAGCCGACCGCGAAGCCCTGGCCGAGGCCCTGGCGTCGCTGGCGCCGGAAAAACGGGTGGGGCGTGAGGCTTTGAATCTGGACGGCGCGCGGCTATCGGCCTATCTGAAAGGATATTCGGAAGTCGAGGAATACGTGGGAGAGGAAACCGTCCGGCGGACCTTTTCCGGGGCGGAATTTCCGGAACACCGGGAATTCGCCGGCAGCGACGCCCGGGCCGTCTACCTGGAGGACATGGTGCTGGAAGTTCCGGGAGAGATTCTCTCGCCCCGGGTGGAGGTGGCCGACTGCCAGGGCAGCGATTCCCCCAACCCCATGCATCTGGCCCGGATCGAGGATTACCTTCAGCGGACCCATCTCATCATCTACGCGATCAGCGCCCGCACCGGCATCCGCCAGGCCGACATCGCCTTTCTTTCCATCATTCGGGAGATGGGCATTCTGGACAACGCCCTCTTTCTGCTCAACGTGGACATCAGCGAGCACGAAAGCGCGGACGATCTTCACCGGGTCGCCGACACGGTTCGCGAGGAGCTGTCCCTGCTGCGGCCCGAACCGCCCCTCTACACCTTTTCCGCCCTGCTGAATTTGTTCCGGCGGATGGGTTCGGAAGCCCTGCCGGAGAAGGACAAGGGCCGGTTGACGGTATGGGATGCGGAAACGGAGCTGGCGGCCCTTTCCGACGTCGAGACCGCCCGGTTTGAAAGCGAAGTTCGGCGGAAATTGCGGCGGGAGCGGGCGGTCTTGCTGCTGGGCAATCCCATGGAACGGCTGGGCGTGCTCCTGGGCGACATGGCCCATTGGTCCGCCGTGCGGCGGGAGCTGCTGCGCCGGGACGCCGACGGGGGAGAGTCGCTGATGGCGGACCTTCGCCGTCACCAGGAAACCCTCGCCGGCGTCCGGACCTTGATCCGGGACACCCTGGACGGCGCGGTGGGCAAAATCAAGAAGTCGCTGGGGATCGAGATCAATCGCTTTTTCGACGACCATTCCGGGGTGACCGGACGGACCCTTCAATACCTCCGGGACTACCGGGTGGACCCGACCCGGTACAGCCATACCCTGGATCAAAGCGGCTTCCAAAAAGGGCTCTACCAGGTGTTCCAGGAGGTGCGCGGGGGCGTGGACGGCTACCTGGCCGGAACGGTGAATCCGGAGATCATCCGCTTCGTTCGGGAGACGGAGAAGAAAATTTCCGCCCATTTTTCCGCCGTGGGCGGGCCCTACGAAGGCATGATCCGGGACGCCATGGTGGAATACAACGGCACGCTGGAGACCTTGGGCATCGAACCGGTGGCCCCCCGCCACGCGCCGCCCGAGCTTCCGGACATGGAGGCCCTCCGGGACCGGGCCGGCCTGAAAATTCCGCCGACCACCGCGCCCATGAACTACACCGCCACCGTGCGGGCCGAAGCCGTGGCCCGGCTGGGATTGTATCGGGGCATTCGCTGGGTCCGGAAGCTGTTTCGCCGTGCGGCCGGCCCGGAGGACGAGGCCCAACGCGCCTTGCTCGATGGCGTCGGCCGGCTGAAAAAGGAGACCGAGAAATCCCTCCGGTTTACCTTTAAAAGTTTTCGGGAAAATCTGAAATACCAGTATGTCTTCAAGTTGGTGGACGCCGCCTCCGACGCGCTGCTGGAATTGCTGGTCGAACGGTTTTCCGCCTTCGAAGGCGACCTGACCCATCTTTCCGGCCTGGCCGACCGGCGGGACGCCGAGCGGGAGGAAATGGCCGAGGCGTTGGATTCGTTGGCGGGGGAATGCGAAGCGGTTCGGGAACGGTTGGAGGAAATTCGGACGGAATTACGGGCCGGGGAGTCGGAATCCGAGTAGCCTCGGCTTAATTTTTTTCACTGGAAATTGCCCACTCCCAAAGTTTTCCTAAAAAAATCCCCCCGGCCCCCTTTAGAAAAGGGGGGGGGAACGGATGCCCCCTTTGGAAAAAAGGGGGGGAACGGATGCCCCCTTTGGAAAAAAGGGGGGGAACGATGCCCCCTTTAGGAAAGGGGGGGGACGATAGCGGAGAAAAGCTCTTCCGCGGCATAGGGACTCAATTTGAAATTGGAAATTTTATGAAACGCGCACTCATCACCGGAATCACGGGGCAGGACGGGGCCTATCTGGCCGAATTGCTCCTCAAGGAAGGATACGAGGTCCACGGTCTCAAGCGGCGGGCCTCCTCGTTCAACAGCGCCCGGATCGATCATCTCTACCAGGACCCCCACGAGCCGGTGGTCCGTTTTTCCCTGCACTACGGCGATCTGACCGATTCCACCAACCTGATCCGGATCATCCAGGAAGTTCAGCCGGACGAAATTTACAATCTGGCGGCCCAGAGCCATGTGAAAGTTTCCTTCGAGGCGCCGGAGTACACCGCCAATTCCGACGCTCTGGGAACGCTGCGGCTGCTGGAGGCGATTCGGATTCTCGGCCTGGAGGGCAAGACCAAATTTTATCAGGCGTCCACCAGCGAAATGTACGGCAAGGTTTTGGAAACGCCCCAGAAGGAGACCACGCCGTTTTATCCCCGCAGCCCCTACGGCGCGGCCAAGGTTTACGCCTACTGGATCACGGTCAACTATCGGGAGGCCTACGGGATCTTCGCCTCCAACGGCATCCTCTTTAACCACGAGTCGCCCATCCGGGGCGAAACTTTCGTCACCCGAAAGATCACCCGGGCCGTGGCGCGGATTCATCTGGGGCTTCAGGACAAGCTGTTTCTGGGAAACCTGGACGCCAAGCGGGACTGGGGATACGCCCGGGATTACGTGCGGGCCATGTGGCTGATGTTGCAGCACGACCAGCCGGACGATTTCGTGGTGGCCACGGGAGAGGCGCACTCGGTGCGGGAATTCGTGGAAAAGGCGTTTGGCGAGCTGGACGTTCGCATCGAATGGGAGGGTTCCGGCGTGGAAGAGATCGGCCGGGACGCCGCTTCCGGCGAGGTTCGCGTTCGGATCGATCCCCGGTATTTTCGGCCCACCGAGGTCGATTTCCTGTTGGGAGACAGCACGAAAGCCCAAAAGGCGCTGGGCTGGAAGCCGGAAGTCTCCTTCGATCAACTGGTGCGGAGGATGGTCCAGGAAGACCTCAAGGAGGCCCGGCGGGATCACCTGATTGAAAAGGAAGGCTACCAGGCCTACCATCACTTCGAATAATCCGGTTTCGGCCCGCGGCGCGGCGACAAGGGTGGGGGGGGCGGCGGGAACGGCGTCCCTCCCGCTTCAATTCCGCTCTCCCGGAGAAAACCGGGCGTGCGCCGAAGGCCGGACGGAACCCATCGGAGGAACATTTCATGGAATCCAATGCCCGGATTTACCTGGCGGGCCATCGAGGACTGGTGGGCTCGGCGATTTACCGGAAACTGGAATCGGCGGGCTACACGAATCTCGTCACCCGGACCCATTCCGAACTGGACCTGACCGATCAGGCGGCGGTGCGGGAATTCATGGCGGCGGAAACGCCGGAATACGTTTTTCTGGCGGCCGCCAAGGTGGGCGGAATCCTGGGGAACGCCACCTATCCCGCCGATTTCATTTACCAAAATCTGGCCATCCAGAACCATCTGATCCACGCGGCGTTCGAGGTCGGCGTGAAACGGCTGTTGTTTCTGGGCAGTTCCTGCATTTATCCCAAACACGCGCCCCAGCCGTTGCGGGAGGAATACCTGATGACCGGGCCGCTGGAACCGACCAATTCGCCCTACGCGGTGGCCAAGATCGCGGGCATCGAAATGTGCCGGGCCTTCAACCGGCAGCACGACACCCGCTTTCTGCCGGTCATGCCCACCAATCTGTACGGAATCCACGACAATTTCAACCTGGAAACCAGCCACGTTTTGCCCGCCTTGCTCCGCAAATTTCATCTGGCCAAAAAGGTGATGGAAGGGGATTTCGAGGCGGTACGGCGGGACGAGGAACGGTTCGGGCCAATCCCCGAGGATTTGAAAGAGGCGTTGGGAATCGAGCCGAAAAAGGCGGCGGAAGAGGTGGCGGTGGTGCTCTGGGGCACCGGTTCCCCCTACCGGGAGTTTCTGTTCGTGGACGATTTGGCGGACGCCTGTCTGTTCGTGATGACCCATCCCGATCCGTCGCGGGTTGCGCCGTTCCAGGAATTTCTGGTCAACATCGGCACCGGAGAGGACCTGACCATCCGGGAGCTGGCGGAATTGATCGCCTCGGTGGTGGGGTACGAAGGCCGGGTGGTCTGGGACGCCGCCAAGCCGGACGGAACGCCGCGGAAGCTGCTCAACGTGGGAAGAATGCAGGGGCTGGGGTGGAACGCCGAGACCTCCCTGGAAGACGGGATTCGCCGGACGTACGAATGGTACCAGAAGGAGTTGGCGGGGTCCTGGGCGTTGGATTCTCAGGATTCCGGCCGCTGAATCGGCGCCAATTCTTCATTCGCTCTTGCACACGTATCGGAGAAATGTGTAGGGCCGAATGGCGTTCGCCCCTGGGCGTTTGCGGGCCGGCCCGCTTGCCGTCGAAGTGCGGCCGACCCGTCCGGGCGGGAAAAAATCGGGACCGGAAAGGTTCTCTCCGGTCCTCCGACTTCATGTTACCATCCCCGCGCCTTCTGGATGACCTCCAGATTTCGGATGCCTTCCTCCGGACTCACCGCCAAGGCATCCTCGCCGGAAATGGCCCGACCGAAGGCTTCCACCTGAGACTGATACAGGTTCAACTCCTTGGCGTCCCGGGTTTCGGGCGAGCCGTCCACGTTTCCGACGGTGATCTTTCCGGCTCCGCCAAAGAAAGTGTCCTCGGCGATGGCGTAGCCGGTCGTGCCGTACAACTCCACTCGGGACCCGGGTCCCGGGGATCCCACCGAGGCTTCGGCGATGCCCAGCCCGCCGTTTTCAAACCGGATCGCCACCACGCCGTGGTCGCTGGTTTCCAACTCGAACCGGGGCGAAGCCATGAATCCCTGAACCTCCGCCGGCGTTCCGAAAAACCAGATGAGCTGATCGATCAGATGGGTGCCGATGTCGCCCAGAACCCAGTTGCCGCTGGTGTGCTTTTTTTGTCGCCACTCGGCGGGCAAGTCCTTGTTGGCGAAAAAGAGATGGGCTCGGGCCTGAACCGGTTTTCCGAATCGGCCGGCCGCCCAGTCCTTCTGGAGCTGCCGGTGGTCCGGGTGTTGACGGATGTGGTAGCCGATGGACAGCATACGGTCGGCCTTTTGGGCCGCTTCCGCCATGCGCTTTCCGTCGTCGGGGGAAATGGCCATCGGTTTTTCCACGAGGACGTGTTTGCCTCTCTCCAGCACCTGGATGGCCTGCTCGGCGTGGAGATAGTTGGGAGAGGCGATCCATACGGCGTCAATGGCGTCGTCGTCCGCCATTTCCGCGATGGTGGCGTAGGCGGTTTTCGCGCCGTGTTTTTCGGCGTAGGCGGCCGATTTCTCCGGTATGCTGCCGACCACGCCGGCGAATTTGGCGTTTTCGGCGGCGGCGATGGCCGGACCAAAGGTGGTGTCGGCCCAGCCGCTGGTTCCAACCAGCCCCCAATTGATGGTTTTCGTGGTCATGGTCTGTTCCTTTCGGAGATTCGTTTTTTCAACTGTGCGCCAGCATGGTCGAAAAAAGGCCGGCACGAAATACGGGGAATCCCCCATTTGAAAGCGGAAAGCCCTTGACAAGTCGGAAAATGGAAGTGTAGGGTACTGCGAAATCAATCATAAGGCATGTTCGGATTGTGAATTCGATGGAAGCGCTTTTTACGCGGAAGATTCGGAACGGATGGTGGTGGTGCTGGCGGCCCCAACCCGACCGGTGCGCCCGTTCCCGACCGACCTTCTGACGACGAATTCGCCGAAGTTTCAAGGACCGTGGGCCGCACCGGCGCCCACGGTCCTTTTTGTTTCTGGAAAGGGTCGCGGGCCGAAACCGCGACCCTTTTTTCATGGAGGGAGACTCGTACATCATGTTCATCCAGCAGTTTCCGGAGCCGGAACGGTTCCGAGCGTTGGCCGCCGACCACAATGTCGTGCCGGTGTGCGCCGAAATCCTGGCCGACACCGAAACGCCGGTGTCGCTTTTGCGCAAGCTCTACGCGGACCAGGGGCCGGTGTTCCTCTTCGAGAGCGTGGAAGGCGGCGAGCGATGGGGTCGGTACAGCTTCCTGGGCGGATCGGCCCGCAGCCACATCCGCGTCTTTCGGGACGTGGTGGAAGTGGCCGAAAACGGAACCGTGGAACGGCTGGATCACGCCGGCGATCCGCTGTCCGTCCTCCGCTATCTGATGGGCCGGTACCGCCCCGCCCCCGCGCCGGAGTTGCCCCGCTTCTGGGGCGGGCTGGTGGGCTATCTCACCTATGAAATGGTCTCCTTTTTCGAGGCCATCCCCAGCCGGCTCCCCGAGGACACGCCGGTGGCCAGTTTCATGGTGCCCGACGAGCTGATCATTTTCGACAACATCCGCAACACGCTCATGGCCGTGGCCATCGCCTTTCCGGAAAGCGCGGCGGAGGCGGACGCGGCCTACGCGGACGCCCGCGCCCGGCTGACCCGGCTGTTGGATCGGGCCTGCGTTTGCATCGAGTCGGGACCGGGGGCGAAGAAGTCGCCTTCCGGATACGCGCTGAAAACGCCGCTGGACGAGGAAGCCTTCCGCCAACGGGTTCTTAAAACCAAGGAATACATTCGGGACGGCGAGATCATCCAGGCCGTCATCTCCCAGCCCTTTTCCTGCTCCCCTCCGCCGGATTTGTGGACACTCTACCGGGCCCAGCGCTTCGTCAATCCCTCCCCCTACCTCTACTTTCTCCATCTGGACGACACCGCCCTGGTCGGCTCCTCGCCGGAGACCATGGTGCGGCTGGAAAACGGCGTGGCCACCCTGCGGCCCATCGCCGGCACCCGGCCCCGGGGAGAGACGGAACAGACCGACCGGGCCATGGCCGACGAGCTGTTGGCCGACGAAAAAGAGCGGGCCGAGCACCTCATGCTGGTGGACCTGGGCCGCAACGACCTGGGCCGGGTGGCCGAAACCGGCAGCGTGCAGGTGACCGACCTGATGGTGGTGGAGCGGTATTCCCACGTCATGCACCTGGTCTCCAACATCGCCTGCGACCTGAAGCCGGACGTGGACGCCTGGGACCTGCTGCGGGCCACCTTTCCGGCGGGGACGCTCTCGGGCGCGCCCAAGGTGCGGGCCATGGAGATCATCGCGGAGCTGGAGGAGGGACCCCGGGGTCCCTACGGCGGCGCGGTGGGCTACGTCTCCTTTTCGGGCAACATGGACATGGCCATTACCATCCGCACCGCCTGCGTGGCCGACGGCGAATTGACCGTCCGGGCCGGCGCCGGCGTGGTGGCGGATTCCGATCCCGAGCGGGAGCGGCAAGAGACGGTGAACAAGGCCCGGGCCATCGGCCGGGCCCTGGAAATGGTGGGGGCATAGGAGGACGCCATGCTGGTGATGATCGACAACTACGATTCTTTTACCTACAATCTGGTGCAGTATCTGGAAGGGCTGGGCACGCCGGTCCGCGTCTTCCGCAACGACAAGGTCACCGTGGATCAGGTGGTCGCCATGGATCCCGAAGGCATCGTCATTTCCCCGGGGCCGGGCCGTCCGGAAAGCGCCGGCATCAGCCTGGAGCTGGTCAAAAGGCTGTCCGGCCGATTTCCCATTCTGGGCGTCTGCCTGGGCCACCAGACCATCGCCGAGGCCATGGGCGGCCGGATAATTTCCGCCGCGCGGCTCATGCACGGCAAAACCTCCACCATCACCGCCGACGGCCGGGGCGTGTTCCGGGGCATCAAAAAGCCCTTTCCCGCCATGCGGTATCATTCCCTGGCCGTGGCCCGGGAAGGACTGCCGGTGGAGCTGGCCGTCACGGCGGAATCCGAGGACGGCGAGATCATGGGGCTGCGTCACCGCTCCCATCCCACCGAGGGGATTCAGTTCCACCCGGAGTCGATCATGACGCCGGTGGGCAAACGGCTGTTGCGGAATTTTCTGGAATTGTCCCGCGAAAGCAACGGCGAAACGGCGAAATCGGCATAGATGGCGCGTTTCGGGCCGGAAGGCGGGGGATAGGTTTCCCCCTCCGCCTCCGGACCCGAACGGCCGATTCCCGCTTCCGAAACCGAAATCCAAGCCAACATTGAAGAACGGCGGGCGCTTCCACCCCATTCCATCGGCCCGCGAATACGGGGAGACATCCGGGATGTTTCGAGACCACCTGACCAAAATTGTTCGAAAACAGGACCTGACCGATACGGAAATGGCCGAGATGATCGGCGAAATCCTCTCCGGCAACGCCACCGATTCCCAGATCGGCGCGTTCATGGGGGCGCTGGCCACCAAGGGCGAAACCTTCGAAGAGCTGGCCGGGGCGGCCCGGGCCATGCGGCGCAAGGCCCACCGCATCCAGACCGCCGCCGGAACCGTGGTGGACACCTGCGGCACCGGCGGCGACGGCCTCAACACCTTTAACATTTCCACCACCGTGGCCTTCGTGGTGGCCGGGGCGGGCGTCACCGTGGCCAAGCACGGCAACCGCTCGGTTTCCAGCAAATGCGGCAGCGCCGACGTGCTGGAAACCCTGGGCGTGAAGCTGGACACCGATCCCGAGGTGGTGGAGGAGGCGGTGCGGGAGATCGGCATCGGCTTTCTTTTCGCGCCGGTCTATCACGGCGCCATGCGCTTCGCCGCGCCGGCCCGGAAAGAAGTGGGCATCCGCAGCATCTTCAACATGCTGGGGCCGCTGACCAACCCCGCCGGGGCCAACTGTCAGCTGTTGGGCGTCTTCGCGCCGGAGCTGACCGAGATGTTCGCCCGGGCGCTGCAAATGCTGGGGACGCGGCGAGCCCTGGTGGTCCACGGCCACGACGGGCTGGACGAAATTTCCGTGTGCGCGCCGACGCGAGTCAGCGAGCTGGCCGACGACCAGGTGCGGACCTACGATCTCAACCCCGAGGATTTCTTCGAGGATTTCGCCGATCCCGCCGACCTGGCCGGTGGCGATCCCGCCGAGAACGCCGAGATCACCCGGAAAATTCTGGACGGCGAGACGGGCCCCCGCCGGAACGTGACCCTGCTCAACGCCGCCGGGGCGTTGATGGCGGCGGGGGTGGCGACGGACATCCGGACCGGCCTTCAGCGGGCGGCCGCCGCCATTGACGACGGAAAGGCCCGGGAGAAGCTGGACGCCCTGGCCGAATACACCCGGGAGAACGGATAGATGGCCGAAGACATTCTCCGGCGAATCGTGGCGACCAAAAAGAAGGAAGTGGCCGCCGCCGAGGCCGACATGCCCCTGGATTTCCTCCGGCGGCTGGCCGGGATGGAAAAAAACCGGCGCCCCTTTCTGGAACGGCTGCGGCAACCGGGGGTTCCCGGCGTCAACATCATCGCGGAGATCAAGCGGGCGTCGCCCTCCAAGGGCATGATCCGGCCGGACCTGAATCCCGGCGTCTTCGCCCGGGCCTACCAGGCGGGCGGGGCCGCCGCCATGTCGGTGCTGACCGATCAATCCTACTTCCACGGCGGCTTCGAGGATCTGATCCAGGCCCGGGAAGTGTCCGCCCTGCCGGCGCTGCGGAAGGATTTCCTGATCTCGGAATACCAGATCTACCAGTCGGCGGTGCAGGGGGCCGACGCGGTTCTGTTCATCGTCCGGATTCTGACGCCGGAACAGCTCCGGGATTTCCTGGCCATCGCCGACGATTTGGGACTGGACGCCCTGGTGGAGGTCCACGACGCGCCGGAGCTGGACACGGCGCTGGAGGCCGGGGCCAAGCTGGTGGGCGTGAACAACCGGAACCTGCGCTCCTTCGAGACCAGCCTGGACACCGCCGTGGGCCTGCGGGAGAAGATGGGCGCCGACGTGGTGGCCGTGGCCGAAAGCGGCATCCACGGCCGGGAGGACATCCTTCGGCTGAACGAGGCCGGTTTCCACAATTTTCTCGTCGGCGAAAGCATCGTCCGTTCCCCCGATCCGGAGTTCTTTCTGCGGGAGCTGATGGGCGCGCCGGAGCCGGAGGAGATTTTCGAGGAAATCCCCGGGGAAACGGCCGAACCGAACCCCACCGACGAACCGGGAGCGGCGCGATGATCGGTCGCATTCAGGTCAAAATTTGCGGCCTGACCGATCCGGGCGAGGCGGCCGCCGTGGCCGCCCTGGGCGCGGACGCCATCGGCTTCGTCTTTTTCCCCAAAAGCCCCCGACACCTCACCGAAGACAAGGCTCGGGCGGTGGCCGACGCGCTGCCCACCGACGTGGCGCGTATCGGCGTTTTCGTGGACATGGACGCCGATACGGTGCTTCGCAAGGTCGAGCGGTGCGGTCTGACCGGGGCCCAACTCCACGGCCGGGAGACGCCGGAGACGGTGGAACGGCTGCGGGACGAAGGGCTCACCGTCATCAAGGGGCTGTTCGCCGGCCGCTCGCCGGGGCTGGATGAATCGGGCCTGTACCGGCCCAGCGCCTTTCTGGCCGAATGCGGAAAGGGAACCCTGCCCGGCGGGAACGCCCAAACCTGGGACTGGTCGGCGGCCCGCACGCTGGGGCGAGGCCGGCCTCTGGTGCTGGCCGGCGGGTTGAATCCCGACAATGTGATCGAGGCGGTTCGGGAGGCCCTGCCCGACGCCGTGGACGTGAGTTCCGGCGTGGAGGCGAGTCCCGGACGAAAAGATTTGAAACGCGTCCGGGCCTTTCTGGAAGCCCTGACCCGGGCGCCCCGAAAGACCCCAAGCAGGAGGATCTTCTGATGGAACACCATACTCCGACCCCCGCGCCCGGCGCGGCCCATTCGCTGGCGCGGTATCCCGACGACCGCGGGCATTTCGGCGATTTTGGCGGCCGGTACGTGGGCGAAACCCTCATGCCCGCGCTGCTGGAGCTGGAAGCGGCCTACCAAAAATATCTCCCGGACGCGGCCTTCCAGAAGGAGTTCCGCCGGCTTCTCCGGGATTTCGCCGGCCGGCCCACGCCGCTGTTTTACGCCAAACGGCTGTCGGAACATCTGGGCGGCGCGGCCATCTACCTGAAACGGGAAGACCTGACCCACACCGGCGCCCACAAGATCAACAACACGGTGGGGCAGGCGCTTTTGGCCCATTTCATGGGCAAGAAAAAGGTGATCGCCGAGACCGGCGCGGGCCAGCACGGCGTGGCCACCGCCACGGTGGCGGCCCTTTTCGGCATGGAATGCAAAGTGTTCATGGGCACCGAAGACGTGCGCCGGCAGGCCCCCAACGTCCGCCGCATGGAGTTGATGGGCGCGGAGGTGGTTCCCGTCTCCTCCGGCACCGGCACCTTGAAGGACGCCATGAACGAGGCGCTTCGCTACTGGGTCGGCGCGGTGGAGGACACTTTCTACATCATCGGCTCGGTGGCCGGGCCCCATCCCTATCCGGTGATGGTGCGGGAATTCCAGAAGGTGATCGGCGAGGAAACCCGGGAGCAAATCATGGAGGTCGTCGGACGGCTTCCGGACATGTTGATCGCCTGCGTGGGCGGGGGCAGCAACGCCATGGGGCTGTTTTATCCCTTCGCGGGGGACGATGGCGTCGAGATCGTCGGCGTGGAGGCGGCCGGCCATGGCGTGGCCTCGGGCAAGCATTCCGCGACGCTGGGCGCGGGAACGGTGGGCGTGCTCCACGGCTCCAAATCCTACGTGCTTCAGAACGAGGACGGCCAGATCAGCGAGGCCCATTCCATTTCCGCCGGGCTGGACTATCCCGGCGTTGGGCCGGAACATGCGCTGCTGAAGGCGGTGGGGCGGGCTCGGTATGAAGGTATCGAGGACGAACCGGCGCTGGAGGCGTTTCAGTTGCTGTGCCGGAAAGAGGGGATCATTCCCGCCCTGGAAAGCGCCCACGCCATCGCTCAGGCCATGATCGAGGCCAAGCGGATGCCGAAGGAATCGATCATCGTGGTGAACTTGTCCGGCCGGGGCGACAAGGACCTGGACATCGTCGCCGAGCACGGCAAGTAGGGCGTTCGTCGGCCGATCCCATCAAACTATGCGCGGAGGAGCGGGGTCCAGGTTTGGATTCCCGCCTTCGCGCCCCGATTTTTTCAGAGGAAATGATCCCCATGAATCGCATTGCGAATACGTTTGAAACGCTTCGGCGGAAGGGCGAAAAGGCCCTGGTCGGCTTCGTCTCGGCCGGGGACCCCGATCCGGCCACCTCGGTTTCCATCATCAAGGCCATGTGCGACGCCGGCGTGGACGTGCTGGAGCTGGGCGTTCCCTTTTCCGATCCCACGTCCGACGGGCCGGTGATCCAGCGCTCCTCCCTGCGGGCGCTGAGAAAAGGCGTCCGGGTTCGGACGGTGTTGGAAATGACCGCCGAAATCCGGAAGCATTCGCCGGACGTGCCCATCATCCTGTTCAGCTACTACAACCCCATTCTGGCCTACGGCAACGAGGCGTTCTATCGAGACGCGGTGGCCGCCGGGGCCGACGGCGTGCTGGTGGTGGATCTCCCGCCGGAGGAGTCCGAGGAGATGACGAGCCGGTGGCCGGGCAAGGAGCTGGATCTGATCCGGCTGATCGCCCCGACCACCGGGCCGGAACGGATGAAGCAGATCGCCGAGGGGGCGTCGGGCTTTTTGTACATGGTTTCCAAGGTGGGCGTCACCGGCAGCGAAGGGCTGGACACCGGCGGCGTGGGCGGCCTGGTGGAAACCCTTCGAAACGCCAGCGGTCTGCCCATCTGCGTGGGCTTCGGCATTTCCACCCCGGAGCAGGTGAAGGGGGTGGCCGAAGTGGCCGACGGCGTGGTCATCGGCAGCGCCTTCGAACGGCTGATCGAGGAAAACATCGAGGCGGCCGATCTGGTTGAAAAGATGGCGGAACGGACGCGGAGCTACAAGGCGGCGACCCGGGTGGGGTAGGGCGCTTTGGGAAACGGTTCCTGTGAAATGAACGGTCGTGGCGACTGCGCCGCGGCCGTTTTTCATTTGGAGGGCGGGAAGGCGGCGGATAGGGGGCGGGATTCCGGTCGGCGGGATAGGCGCGGATTGACTTTTTAGGAGGGCTTGTCTACAACCGAAAGTCTTGGTGGAAGCCAGTTCGGAGTCCCGCCTTCAGGCGGGAAATGTTTGCGCAAGCGCCAAATTCCATGCCTTTCTCCAAAATGTGGAACTTCGAGTCTTCCGTCCATTCTCTTGATATGGATCGAAACCAGCTTGGAGTCCCGCCTTTAGGCGGAAAATAGTTGCTGAAGTGCCAAATTCACTGTCCGCCGCCTGAAGGCGGAACGCCAAACTTTTTCAGCGGAGTCAATCATGATCCCAACTTCCAAAACGCTTCCCGGATTGCCGGCCCTTGCCCTGATGATTTTCCTTCCGACAATCGCATGCGCCGACTTCCAGAAAAAGGACTCCGGCCATTTCGAGGTGGACGGGTATGAAGTCGAGTGCACCGCCCAGCAGAAGGGCGGGGATCTTCATCTGCGGGGGCGGGTGCGGTACGGGGATTATTGCGACCGGCTGAAGCTGACGGTGTCTCTCCGCAATCAGGACGGCAAGACGGCCAAAGTGGTGACGGAAGTGGCGGATGTGGGCGGATCGGGCTCCCGGACGCTGCGAGAGGAAACGTCGTTGATGAAGCGGGACATCCGATCCGACGATTCAAAATGGGAAATCACCCGAATCCGGTCGAGTTGTCTCGACTGAGGAGAGCGTCATGCGCATTGTTTCCCCTTCCCATGAAATCATGTTCATGCCCGACGGCGATCTTCTGTTGAAGAACATCGAGATGGCGGGGCGGACCTGCTACAAAAGCGAAGACCACATCACGCCGGATTCCGCCGCGGGGTTCGTGGCGCGGATCATCGCATCGGGCCACCACAGCGTGATCGAGCACATGAACATCACGGCCCGCTTTATCTGCGACCGGGGCGTCAGCCACGAGCTGGTGCGCCATCGGCTGGCGGCCTACAGCCAGGAATCGACCCGCTACGCCAACTACGGCAAGGAAAAATTCGGCAACCAGATCACGGTGATTCTCCCGCTTTGGTACCCGAATCTTCGGCCCGGGGAATACGCCGAGGCGTCGGGCGGGGAAGGGGAGGGCGACTTGGTTCTTCCGGATTCCCTGAACCCGGAAGCGCTGGCCCCGGCGGAAATCACCTGGCTGCGGGCCATGTTGCGGGCGGAAGCGGCCTATCTGGCGTTGCTGGCGGCCGGCGAAAAGGCCCAGCAGGCCCGAAGCGTGCTGCCCAACGCCCTCAAGACCGAGATCGTGATGACCGCCAATCTGCGGGAGTGGCGGCATGTGTTTTCCCTGCGCTGCTCCAAGGCCGCCCATCCCCAGATCCGCGAGTTGCTCATGCCGTTTCTGGCCGAGGTTCATGAACGGATTCCGGCGATCTTTGGCGATTTGTATGAAAAGCACCGAAATTGACGGAAAGATATTCCTATTTTGGATTCCTCGCGCAATCGCATTCCCA
>CAYFVR010000011.1:31936-35136 GCA_964346545.1 uncultured Desulfobacterales bacterium
CGAAATTGACGGAAAGATATTCCTATTTTGGATTCCTCGCGCAATCGCATTCCCATCGTTCTTGCCGCGTTCGGGACCACCACCCGGGCCATGAAAACCTATTCCTTCATCCACGAGGTGCTCCAGGAACGCTTTCCGGAGAACCCGATCCATTGGGCGTTTTCCTCCCGGATCGTGAAGGAGTATTCCGATCGGCATCGGAAGGCCGAAATTCTGCACCCTCATGAAGTGCTTCAAAAACTTCACCTGGAGGGCCATTCCTGGGCGGTGGTGCAGTCGCTTCATTTGATGTGCGGCCATGAATTTTACCGGCTGGTGGAGGAGGTCCGAAGCTGTCCCATCCGCACTTCCCTGGGGATGCCGCTGCTCAACGAGCCGGAGGACTACAAGGCCATCGTCCAGGTGATGAGCGGCGTGTTTTCCAACCTGGAGGAGGAGGCGGTGGTGTTGGTGGGCCACGGCACGGACCATCCGAGCTGGTGCAGCTACGTGGCGCTCCACCACATCTTTCAGGAAACGATGACCCGGGGCATCTACGTGGGCGTGGTGGAGCACGGCTATCCCACCATGGCCTCCATCGTCGCCGACGTGAAGGAAGCCGGCTACCGCAAGGTCAAGCTGTTCCCCTTTCTCCTGGTCGCCGGTATGCACTTCGAGGAAGACCTCTCCGGCGAGGAGGATTCCTGGAAACGGGCCTTTGAGGAAGAGGGGATCGCGGTGTCGCTGGAAAGCCAGGGGCTCGGCTTTTACCCCGGAATCGTCGATCTGTTTTGCCGGCATGTGGCGTCGGCGTTGGATGTGATTCCGGGGAGAGGGTGAATTTTTGGAGTGGTCTATTCAGAACCTTTATGAGGTGGCGAAGAGAAGGCACCCGGTCAAAGTGCGGTTCGTTTGGGAAGGGTGAAGCCCGATGCATGGTGATAAAGAAAACATCGAGGCATTAATCCGCGAGGGTGAAAGCCTTGTTCTGGAATTCAAAAGCGATCGCAAGTGCCTGCCGGACCGGGATCTTGTGGCCTCCGTGGTGTCCCTGGCCAATACGGAGGGGGGAATTCTGTTGTTGGGGGTGGAGGATGATGGAACGGTGACCGGCCTCCACGCGAACCATCTGAACATTCCAGGAGCCCCCCCGCTGATTGCCAACCGGACGATTCCGGCCGTTTCCATTCATGCGGAGAAGTTCGAAATCGACGGAAAAACGGTGGCCCGAATCCTCGTGCCGAAATCCCGGCGGCTGGTTTCCACCTCCGAAGGGTTGTTGTTGCGCCGCCGTTTGAAGCTGGACGGCAGGCCCGAGGCGGTTCCCTTTTATCCTCATGAATTCATTCAGCGTCAATCCTCCCTTGGGCTCGTGGACCCTTCCGCCATGCCCGTGGAAGATATCACGGGGGATCAGCTCGACCCCCTTCAACGGCACCGGCTTCGAAGTGCCATTAAAAAATACGGCGGCGAGCAGTCGCTGCTTTCGCTGGCCGACGAGGAGTTGGACGGCGCACTGGGGCTGAGCCGGGAAATGGACGGCGTCCGCCGGCCTACCGTGGCGGGCCTGCTGCTTTTGGGGACCGAAGAGTTGTTGCGTCTTCATTTGCCGGCTTACGAAATCGCTTTTCAGGTGCTCCAGGGTACGGACGTTCGGGTCAACGAGTTTTTTCGAAAGCCGCTTCTGGAAACCTTTGAGGCGGTGGAACCGCTGTTCAGGGCGCGGGTGGAGGAAGAGGAGATTCAGGTTGGGTTGTTCCGGGTCCCGGTTCCCAACTATGACCGCCGGGCGTTTCGGGAGGCGTTCGTCAATGCGCTGGTACACCGCGATTTCAGCCGACTCGGCGCGGCGCATGTGAAAATCGACGACAATGGGCTATCCATTTCCAATCCGGGTGGCTTCGTGGAAGGCGTCACTTTGGAAAACCTCCTGGTGGCCGATCCCCGATCCCGCAATCCGCTTCTGGCCGACGTGATTAAACGCGTCGGTCTGGCGGAGCGGATCGGGCGAGGGATTGATCGGATTTTTGAAGGAATGCTTCGCTATGGACGCCCCGCGCCCGATTATTCCATTTCCAACGAGTTTACGGTTTCGGTTCATATGGTGAACGCGGCCGCCGACCTCGATTTCCTTAAAATGGTGGTGGAACAGGAAGACAAGCTGGGGTACCTACCCATTGACTCGCTGATCGTCCTTTCCCGGCTGCGGGAAGAGCGGCGGTTGACGGTCGCCGATCTAACGCATTCGGTGCAAAAGACGGAAACCGTGGTTCGGGCGACCTTGGAAAGACTGGTCGAAACCGGCTTTCTTGAAGCCCAGGGAACCGGCCGAGGAAGGAGCTATACGCTCAGCGCGCGCTTATATCGCCATGGGGGGCGAAAAGCCGAATATGTCCGCCAGGCGGGATTTGATCGGATTCAACAGGAGCAGATGGTGTTCAAATACATCGAAGCGCACGGTTTAATAAAGCGGGGAGACGTAATGGAGCTATGCCATCTGAGTGGTTCACAGGCCTATCGATTGTTGAAGAGACTTGTTGAGTCCGGGCAAATTGAGAAAACCGGAGAACGCAGGCATGCTTATTACACGCGGCATGTATAACCTATGCGCGGAAGCCGAGCTTCTATGCTCGCGTGTATAGAACGTGTATAGAGATGATTTTTCATTGCTCTCGCTGATGAATGCATTTTGGCAGTTCAAGGGGATGGGGAAATGAAGGAAGGTAGTTTGTTTGACTCGAGGCTTGGATGGGCCCGAAAACACTCCGGCTCGGCAATCTGTTTGGGCATGACCTTCGAGACCGTGGAGGCTGGGTGAACTTTCTCAAGTTTTTTGGAAACTTATAACAGCTCACCAAAAAAATCTTGGGTCGCGAAAGCTCTGCCTCGAAGCTGTCCGAACCGAATACTCAACCATTGGGATTTTCAATCATTTCCCCAAAGGTGAAAAAAATGGGGTCCACCGAGCGGAAGGGTTGCGACAGAATGAAGAACCCAAACATTCACATCGAAATCCCCAAGCAGACCGAAGAAAACTGGCAGGAGATCGTCAACATCCTGGCCCAGGTCTTTCAGGTTCCCGCCGCCTTGATCATGAGGTGGGCTTAGCCGGATATCGAGGTGCTGGTTTCCAGCCGAAGCGACGGGAACTCGTATCATCCCGGAGACCGCGAGCACTTCGAGGATTCGGATCTGTTCTGTGAAACGGTCATCAAATCCGG
>CAYFVR010000012.1:0-33969 GCA_964346545.1 uncultured Desulfobacterales bacterium
AAAAAATATGAACCGCCAGCCGCACGCCCCAGACCGTCGTCAGCGTGGTCAGCAGCACTTTGCGGTACAGATCGCCGTGGCCAAAGAGCGCGGACGCCCAGGCGATGAGCACGAAGCCCAATCCCCAAAAAATGTCCACAATTCCCGCGTTGGTCAGCAGTACGCTCAAAAACCAGACGGCGGAAAACAGCGCCAGGGTCAGCGCGAAATTTAGCAGCGTCAGTTCAGAAAGTTCGAGCATGGGAAATTCTCCTTCATCCGCGTTCTGCGGAAATTTGGATGGAAAATTGGCGGGTCGCCCCGCCCTACCCCGCCCCAATCCGCCGGTTCGGGTCCAGCGGATCGACCACCGTCTCGCCGCGTTTGCGGGCCTCCACGCCTTCACGGATTTTTTCGTGGAGATCGCCGTTGATGGGGTAGTGCAAACCGATGAAAAAGGCGACCAGATTGAACAGCGACGGAATCAGCGCATAGAGCACCCGCAGGGTGAACCGGACGTTTTCCGCCTGGGGAATGTTGGGCTCGTAGCCGGAAACGCCCAGCACCGACAGGCCGACGCCCACGCCCAGGGCGGCGGCCAGCTTTTTGGAGATGGACCAGAGGCCGATGTAGCGCCCTTCCCGCCGTTCGCCCCAGCGCAGCTCGTCGTAGTCGATCACGTCGGCCTGGATGGAGGACGGCAGCGCCAGCGTTCCGCCCAGCCCCACGCCGGAGAGGAAGACCAGAACCCCGTACATCGTGGTGTCCCCCGGCCCCAGGAAAAAAACGCCGATGAACGCCCCGGTGTTCACGCCGATGGCGGTCAGCCAGGCCCGTTTCTTGTCCGCCCGGCCGGAAAGCCAAATCCAGCCCGGCATGAAAATCACGCCGGTCACGAAATAGACCAGCAGGAAGAAATCGGCCTTGTCCGACTCCAGCACGTATTCCACGTAGTACAAAATCAACGTGGCCGGCAGGTTGCTGCCCACGGCGCTCACGGTGTAGGCGACGAGCAAAATCACGAACGGCCGGTTTTGGAACACCTGCCGATAGCCGGAAAACAGGCCGCTCCAGCCTCGGCTTTCGGATCGGGGCAGCTCCCGCACCGCAAAGACGCACCAGACGCAAGAGGCGATCACCAGCGGCGCGTAGATGGCCGACATCCAGAAGAACGCGGTTCGCTCGCCCTCTCCGGTGTCCGGCAGGCCCAGCGCCGCGTCGATGATGGCCGGGGCGGAGGCCGCCGCCAGGGTTCCGGCGATCAGGGCGCCGTCTCTCATGCCGAACAGCGTCGTCCGCTCGTGGTAGTTGAAGGTGATTTCCGGCCCCAGGCTTTCGTAGGGCACGGTGACCACCGTCCAGAAGAGAAACAGGGAGAAAACGCCGACGGAGAACCAGACCGTCTCTGCGATCCGGCCCATCATGGGGGGATTGAATAAAAACAGGATGGAACCGGCCAGCAGCAAGGAACCGCCCACGATGTAGGGACGGCGGCGACCGTGGCGGGTATCGGTTCGATCCGACAGCAGCCCCAGGGCGGGATCGGTGACCGCGTCGAACAGGCGCATGGCCAGGAGAATGTAGCCCAAGGCGGTGATGTGGACGCCCACCACGTCGGTGTAAAACTTGGGCAGGTAGACGTAGACGGGGATTCCCACCACCGCCAGCGCGAAGGCCGGGGCGGCGTAGGCGATTTTTTGGAGAACGGGAATGCGGTCAGACATGAGGGACCATCCGAATCACGCGCGTTCCAAGAGTTCGGCGGGCAGCCCGCCTTCCACCGGCTCATCCCCCAGCCAGATGGAAAACAGCGCCCGAGCGAAATCGCCGCCGGGCACGGCGCCGATTTCCCGGCCGTTCAGGTCCAAGGTGGTCCCTTTTCCCGGCACGTAGGTCAGGCCGTAGCGGTCGCCTTCCTTTACATCCTCGTACAGGGCGTTGAGCCGCTCGATTTTGGGCTCCAGCGTCTTGTATTCCACCTCGGAGACGTTTTTCCGAATCCAAACCCGGGTCGCTTTCACGAAATCGTCTTTTTTCAAATCACGAAAGTAGCGAACCTCCAGCCGCCTCGGCGTGTCCGTTTTCAGCACCTGGTCGGCGGGAATTTCGGCGGGCATGTAGAGCGCCACCTCGGAAACCTTGAACAATCCCAGATAGCGGACGATCCCGGTACCCGTCAGTTCCAGATTCCGGTCGGCCACGGCGAATCGGGGCTCGAACGGGCCGTCGCTCCCCTCCACCGAGGCCGGCGAGGTTCCGCCAAACCCGGCAAAGAAGAACACCGTGAAGAAAAACAGCAACATCCATGGCGCGGTATCGATGCGCAAATCGGTTTGGATCATGGCGAATCTCCCTGGGAGGGAATGCGGTTTTTCAAATGGGACGCAACTCCGGCGGCGGGGTTTTCAGGCCGGTCACCCAGCGTTCCGGCAGGCCGCCCAGTCCATTGCCGGCCCCGAGCAGGGCGCCCAGCACCGCACCCCGGGCCGCGTTTTCCCCGCCCAGATTGGTGTTGGCGATCAGCCCTTCCTCCGGCCGGTCGTGGTATTTCAGCGCCAAATAGATCACCGCCGGAACCGATTCCGGAACGTAGCAGGCGGAGCTGACCCGCGCCCCGACGATCCACTCGTCCGGCTGGTCCAGCCATTTGCGGAAGGAATGGCCGTAGTAGGGGTTGTCCTGCCGGTCGATGGCCGCCTCCAGCGTTTCCCGCAGGTCGTCTCCGTCCAGCACCGGAAGCAGAATGTCGAACAGGAAGCGGGCGGCCTGTTCCATCTTTTCGCCGTGGTGGGTCAGCTTCATGTGTTCCAGGGCCGCCTCCCGGGCCCGATCCGGCCGGTCCCGGTAGAAGACCAGAATGGGGACGAGACCGATCAAACCGCTGATGTGCTTCTCCGGAATGCCGCATTTTCGGGGCGGATATCCTTGGGCGTAGCGGGTGAAAAAGGCGCGGTGATATTCCTCGATGTAGGTGTCCCGATGGTTCCCCGGCGTCGTCATAAAATCGATGTAGCGGGAAAGCCAGTCGTCGGCGTCGTATCCGCCCCGGGCGTTCAGCGATTCGATCAGCAGGGAGCAGAGTTGGAGATTGAGGGTGTTTTCGCCGGGCCGGAGAAACCGATGGTAATGGACGTTCTTTCGGCCCCAGTAGGGCGCCTGCTCGTGGAGAATCTCGCCTTTTTCGTTCAGCGCCTCGTAGTGAGACCGCCACAAAATGCTGTCGGGATGGTCCGGACGGGGGGCCATGTAATCGGTCACCCGGCCGTACTGGCCCACCAGCTTGGCCCGGTCGTAAATCCAGTGGACCGGCATGGCCAAGGCGTCCCCGATGTAGAGGCCGTACAGCGCCCCGGCCGCTCGATCCGGCCCGTCAACCGCGTCGGCACGGTGGGCGGAACCGGGGGTGGCCGCCATGGAGGAACGGATCATGGATCAGGACTCCACATCGATATCGCCGGAATACCGGCGGGTGGCGTCGCCATCCACGCATTCCCCCAGGTCCTCCGGCGTTTCCTCCTTGGGTTTTTCGTCGGTCGGGCAGTAGTAATCCTTGCCGTTTTCGTCCGTTACATGTTTGTATTTCGCGTCGGCCATGATGCACCTCCCGATGTTGTTATCCAGTGCAATGTTGTTCACTTGGGAATTTCAAAGGGACAATCGCGCCAGATTGACCATGGGCGTATTCGATACGCCCCAACCATTTTTCGACAAATGAACGGCATTGGAATTCAGTGGCAAGGGATTGACCTCGCCATTTTTTTAGACCTTCGAAAAACTTTTTGCTTTACCTGTCTGATTCAAGATGGTAAGGGGAAAAATTTGGCTGTCAATCGTTGGAATCGGCGTTGGAACCGGTTTCGGGCGACCGACCGGTCGCCGCGCCCAGCCAGAAGCGCCCCCAATCCCCCCTTGCCGAACGGAACGCCCGGATCACATACGCGCAGGTCACCAAATTTCCCCCCACAAGAATGAACCCGATCCAGATGGCCGCGGCGACCTTGGACCGTTCCCGATAGAGCACCCAACCCGAAAACAGCAGGAACCCGAGATAGATATCCACGAACAGGGCCACGCCCCAGGGCATGTCCAGAATGCGGCCGCCTTCCGCGAAGATGTCGCCCGCGGCCATGGCGTAGGCGCAGACCAGCCCCAAAATGACCAAGCCGATGATCACCAGAACCTCTCCGGTTCGGTTCATGACGCCTCCTTATTTTTGGCGAGATCGTCCGCCGACCATCCGGATGAACGTCGCCAGCATTTCCCGGTCGGCCTCGCGCAGGTGAACAAAGGGCGCATGACGTTCGGGCCGGTCGGGATTCAGCCGAATGCCCCAGATGGGATAGACGCTGTCCGGAAGCGCGCCGTAGCGCAAATCGCCCAGCAGATCGGGTTGATCGGGATGGCGGGCCACCCAGCGGTCGGAGAAATGGACGAATCGTTCGATGTCGCGGGCCTGGGCGGAATCGGCCGGAATTCCCTCCGGCATCTCCGTCGGATCAAACTTTTGGGCGCGGCCGCCGGCGAAGGCGGCCCCCACGATGCCTTGGGTCAACGGATCCATGGCCGTCCTTTCCGCTTGGCGATTTTAATTCTACTTTGGTAGGTTGGCGCTTTATGGCACGTTTGAAATTTCGGCGTGAACGGCATGGGTTTCAGACGGCTTTCGGCACGCCAAATCGGCAGGGAAGATAAGCACGGCCGGCGATTGCGCACGTCGACGATCCGGATACCTCGCGGCGTGTCGCCGAATACAGGGATTGCCGTATTCCAAAAGGCCTTTTTTTTTGAAAAAAAAGAGAGACACGGAATGAAAGGAGGTCTCTCCATGAACGACCAAAGCAAAGAGCTGTACCAGAAAAAGATGGAAGCCAAACTGGATGAATGGAACGCCCGCATCGATGAAATGAAGGCCAAGGCCCAGCAGGCCGACGCGGAGGCCCGCATTGAAATCATGGATCAGGTGGAAGCGTTGCGCCAAAACCGGGATTCGTTCCGCGAAAAACTGGACGCCCTGAAGGAGACCGGCGGCGACGCTTGGAAAGACATTCAGGCCGGCCTGGACAACGCCTATTCCGAGATGAAAACGTCTTTGGAACGCGCCATGGGGCGGTTCGGGTCGCCCGACTAACGGTTTTCGCCCGGAGCCCCGCGCTCCGGGCCTATTCTCTCCGGGAGGAATGCATGAAGAACGAATTGTCCGTGACCATCGAAAACGACCGCATCCGGTTTACGCCGGAAGGGAAGGTCTTCGTCCTCGACGCCATCCGGGCGTTGAGCGAAAACGGAGACCCGGAACCCCTTTGGCGGGGACTCCAGGAAGACTACCCGGAAATCGTGGAGCGATGCGAATACATCCCGGGCGACGAGGAACCGGAACCCATCGCCGACAACGATGCCTGGGAAGCCATTCAGGTCCGCCTGTTTGAAGTTTTCATGGAACAGCAGATGGCCAGCTAGTCCGCCGACCGCCTTGTCGGCTTTACATATCCCCTTCCCCCAATTGGACTTGATCCGTCAGGAAGCTCGCCCTCATTCCTTCCCTCCGGGCGCATCCTGACCCATTGAACGATCTTTTTCCCCGTTTTTCCAACACAACACCATTTTCATTGATCCGCCTTGGGAACGCCCACATCCTCGGCCCGCGCCGCCGAATTTCTCCGTTCGGCGGCGCGGAGCCGACGGAAACGCGTCCCGCACTCCGCCTTCACGCCCGCATGGGCGGCTTCGGCGGTTTTCGCCGTTTGCCGGGCGGCTCTTCCACGGGATCGGGCAGATCGGGATCGTCCACCGGCGGCTCTTTCGGCGGAGGGGGCGGCTGACGTCGGGGGCGCTCACTGGGCCGGGGCGGCGGTTCCTTCACGGGAGAACGACGGGGCTCTCCGGGCGGTTCGTCCGGCGGCCGCTTTTCCTGGGCCCGCCTCCGGGAAAGCGAAGAGGAGATTGACGGTTTTCCGCGGGCCGATGGATCATCCCATCCGGCCCGTCCAATTTGGAGCCACTCGGACCTTTCATTGCCAGCGCGATTTGCGATAGCAAAAGCGTTCTCGTTCCCAGGCTCTGCCTGGGAACCCATTCCGGGAGGCTCCGCCTCCCGTTTGCAAGGCAAAGCGTGGATAGGAAATGGGTTCTTCGACAAACCCAATTCTGCAAATCGTCCAAGATTCCATCGCATATTCACATCTCCTTCCCAATTTCTCCAAAAAGGCCGCCGGAACCGGGCCGCCCCGCCGTCGTCGCGGCGGAGAAGGACCCAATTCCGGCGGTTGTAAAAGCCGGTATGTTCAAAACCGCAAAGCGCTTAGGGACCGATCCGGACCCATCAAGGCTGATAATATGCCGGTCCGACGCGAACCCGCAGCCGGTTTCGCACCTCGACCGCGCCGCCGTCCCGGGCGTTCTTGGTGGCGGCCCGGCGGGCCTCCAGGGTGTCCACGACGCCGGCAAGGGTGGCGACGCCGCCGCGAACGGTGACGGTGACGTCGTCTCCGTCCACGAAGGGCGTCCAGAACAGCTCATCCCGAATGTCCTCCCGGATTTCCGGGTCGGATTTCCGGGCCGTCTCCTCCGCCGCCACGTCGATCCGGTTGGCCACGCGAACCACGCCGCGAACTTCGGAGACCACCCGCTCGGCGACCGCTTTTTGATGGTCCGAATCCACCGTGCCCGTCAGTTCGGCCACGCCGCCGGTCACTTCCACGCCGATCTCGTGCTGATGAACCTCGGCGTTGGCCAAAAGCGCCGTTCGAACCCGTTGCGAGATGCGAGGATCCCCTTCAACCATGGGATCCCGGGTGGAAATCATCCCCGGCCTGATCCCCACGTTGTTCCGCACCATCCAGACGCCCCGGGTGGCGCGGGCCGTTTCCGCCAAGGCCCACCGTGTGCCGGCCCGTTCCACGCGACCGTCCAGCGTGACCACGCCGTCTTTCGCGTAGATTTCGATGGTCTCCGCGTCGATTCGCGGGTCCAGGGAGAACGCCCGCCGCACCGCCTTGGCCACGGATTCGTCGTCGGCGTCGGGCAACGGCTTTGAAAGAGGAACGGAATCCGTTCCCTCCGACGCCACGGTCACGCCGTTGACGCTGACCGCCGTGACGCCCTTGACCCAAGCGTCCGCTTGGGCTCGTCGCCGCTGCATGGCGCTGGCCACCGAACCGAGAAGTTCCACCTTGCCGTCGTTGACCGCCACGTCCAAATCGGCCCCATGGAGCCAGGCATCCCATCGCAGGACGGTTTCGACGTCCTTTCGGATATCGGCGTCGGTGCGCTCGGCGTCGTAAACGATCTCCAAATCGTTCTCCACGCCTTTGACGCCCCGGATGCTTTTGGCCTTTTGCTCGGCCAGCCGTTTTTCCCGCCAGGAATTGACCGTGCCTTCCAGCGTCACCATGCCTTCGGCCGCGGAAACCTCGATGGTCTGGACGTTGGGCGCGGGACACCGTTTTAGCGCGGCGCTCACGTCGGCGCGGATCTCCTCGGCGGGACGATCCGGCGTCCGGACTTCGACGGTGTTCACCACGGAGCGGACGCCCCGAATGTTTTCCGCCAGCCGGGGGGCACGATCCGCGCTCAACGCGTTGTGGGTGACGCCGGACAACGTGACCACCCCGTCCTCCACCACAACGTCAATCAGATGATTGGAAACGCCGGGGTCCTTCTCCAGCCGGGTCTCCACGGCCACCCGCAATTCCTGGTCCGTCATGGGGCGGGCCCCCGCCGAAAACGGGATCAACAGCGAGAAAATCAGGCCGACGAAAAAAACCAGCCGGAGCCGGGTGGAGAAAAAGGAAGGAATAGGATTCACCGTTGCACCTCCGTATTTTTGGGCGTGTTCTTGGGCGTAATCTTTTGATTTCCATGCGGGGGATTGCCACGCGGGGTCTCGTGGCCGCGTCGTCGCGCCTCTCCGAAACGCCCTTCAAAAATCAGACTACGCTTCCCACCCTACCCGGTTCACGGCCAATCAAAATGGGGCGATGCCTGTATCCACCGGAACCGATCCGTGTATTTGGTCGCTTCGGGTTCGCAAATGGCCGGCCCCGGCAATCGAGGGAGGGGGCCGAAGGGATCAGCCGAACCCGAAGAAAATCATGTACAGCTCCCACAAAATCACGATTTCAAACGCCCCGGCCAAAAAGTAAAAGAGCCGATCCGCCAGTTTCTCGCCCTTCTCCCCCATGTGGATCGGGCCAAGCAACATCACGGCGACGCAAATCACCGTAATTCCGTACTTGGCGATCATGAAAACGGCCGGACCAAATTCCAGAAAGAAGGCCATGACCGGATTGGTTTCCACGGCCCCCATGTGCAGCAGATACAAAGTGAAAAAGGCGTCCAGAAAACTGAGCAAAAGCACGAAGAGAATGCGGGCCAGCAACTTGGGCGGATACCGGCGCGCCGGCTTTCGCGTCCGCTCGGCTTCGCGAAACGATTCCGTCGATTGGCCGGCGGCTTCGCTTTCCCGGTTCGGGACCGCTTCCCGGGCATTGGGAGTACGGGGAGGTGGGGACATGTGGTTTTTCCTCGGTTCGCGGGTACGCCGGCGGAAGCGGAATACCCCGTTTCAACGGATTTCATGGGGGGGACACCCTATATCCTCCGGCGCCGCGTTCTTTTATCTTGGAAGTAAAAGCGGCCGAAAGGCCGCGCGGAATTTCATCCAAGGAGGATCCCATGATTTTGCTGCATCTTCTTTTCGCGGTTTTTTTCGCGGCCCTGATCGGCGGCCTGCTGGTCGGGGCTTTTCGGGCACGAACGCCATGGACCGGATTCGCGATCTTTTTTCTGGTGCTTTTCCTGGCCACCTGGGCGGGCGGCGTATGGATGACGCCCATGGGCGGCGCGCTCTGGGGCGTGCATTGGTTCCCGTTCCTGTTGACCGCCATCATCGTGGCGCTGTTGCTGGCCGCGGCCACCACGGCCGAAGAGCCGCCGGACACCACCGTGGAGTTGGTGGATGAAGCCAAAATGGAACGGGAGCGCCGGGCCACCGCCGCCGCCTTCGGGGTGTTTTTCTGGGTCTTGCTGTTCGCGCTGGCCATCGCCATCATCGTGCGCTACCTGTTCTGATTATTGCCGATTTCCAACCCGGCAATGTTCGGAACCGATCCATCGCCCAACGGTCCAGCGGGACCATTCGACCGGGTCGATCGAATCAACCGCCGGTCCACCCGGGTTTTCCCCAATCCGACGAAGACGAAAAAGAATCCGCCCGGCCCGACGACGTCCGATCGGCTCGCGGCTTTCCGTCGGTTTTCTTTTGAATCCACAAGCTGGAGGCAACCAACATGATGAAGATCGCCATTAACGGTCTGGGCCGCATCGGCCGGGCCGTGCTCAAGCAGGTCATCGAACGGCCCGAGATGGAACTGGTGGCCGTCAACGAACTGAATCCGGCGGACAACATCGCCTATCTGCTCAAATACGACAGCGTCTACGGCCGCTACGACAAATCGGTGGAGGCGGACGACCAAGGCCGACTGGTGGTGAACGGAAAACCGTTTCGAACCACCCGGGAGAAAGACCCGGCCGCCCTGGACTGGAAATCGCTGGACGTGGACTTGGTCTTTGAATGCACCGGGGTTTTCCGGAAGAAACCGGATTTGGAAAAACACCTGGAGGCCGGAGCGCGTCATGTACTCCTCTCCGCGCCGGAAAAAACCGGCGAAGTGCCCATGATCGTCCACGGCGTCAACAAGCTGGAATCGCCCTCCCCCCTGCTTTCCACCGCAAGCTGCACCACCAACTGCATCGCGCCGGTGGCGGAGGTGATGTCCCGGCGGGTCGGCGTGGTGAAGGCGGCCATGACCACCATCCACGCCTACACCGCCAGCCAGTCGGTCATCGACGGCCCCAAAAATAAATGGCGCCGGGGCCGGGCCGCGGCGGTCAATTTCGTGCCGACCACCACGGGCGCGGCCGAGGCCACCACGAAAATTCTTCCGGATCTGGCCGGCCGGTTCGACGGCGCGGCGGTTCGGGGTCCGGTGCCTTCCGGCTCCCTGACGGACATCACCTTCGTGGTCAAACGATCCACCAGCGTCGAGGAAATCAACTCCATTTTCGAGGAAGAGGCGAACGGCGACCGCTATCGAGGCATTATGGGCGTCAGCCACGATCCCCTGGTCTCCTCGGACATCATCGGAGATTCCCGGGCCTCCGTGGTCGACCTCAACACCACCCAGGTGATCGACGGCGACCTGGTGAAGCTCATGAGCTGGTACGACAACGAATGGGGCTACGCCAGCCAGATGGTCCGGGAGGCGGAACACATGCTGGAGCTGGAGGGCCGGACCTAACGGCAACGCCGTTCATTTTGGAACGATCGATCGGGGCGTATCACGCCCTTGGCGGCAGGGACGCATCGCATACGACGCCCTTTGCCAATCAAGCACCATTGTTCATCGGGAATCCCAAAGTGAACGGGGAGAAGGCGCATCCACGTATCCGCCGTCGGATGCGTCTTCCCGCTCCGCCCCCAGCCAGGCGGCGCCGAACACGCCGGCGGCGTCGCCCAGTTGGGCCTGGAGAATCGGCGTTCGGGCGTCGGATCGATAGGCCCAGGCCCGAACCCGCTCCGCCCCGTCGTGGTAGAGTTCCGGAATCCCCGAGAGCCCGCCGCCGATCACCACCGCGTCGGGGTCCAGCGCCGAAATCATCCCGCCCAGACTCCGCCCGAAATCATCCAAAAATTGCTCGAACACCGAAACCGGGTCCGGCTCCCCGGCCCGGTAACCGGCCACGATTTCCTCCATGGACGCCTCGCGCCCGAAGCGCCGCCGGAACGACCGTTCCACGCCGGCGCCGCTGATCCGGGTTTCGATGCAGCCCCGGTTTCCGCAGCCGCAGGGGGGACCGTCGGGCTCGATGGAGATGTGGCCCCATTCCCCCGCGAACCCGTGCGCGCCGGCCCAGATGTTCCCGCGGACGGACAGCGCCCCGCCGCAGCCGGTGCCCAGCACCACGCCGAAAACCACGCCGTATCCCCGCCCCGCCCCGCTTCGACATTCCGCCCGCAAAAAACAGTTGGCGTCGTTGTCCAGCCGCACCGGCATCCCCAGCGCCCGGGAGAGGTCCTCGCCCAGCGTCCGGTCGTTCAGCATGGAAAGGTTGGGCGTAAAGACCTTACCGTTCGAGCGATGGATCATGCCGGGAATACCCATCCCGACGGCGAGTCCGGCTTCCTTCCGGTCGCCTTTTGGAATCGCCTCGGCGGCGTCTTGAACGGCGTCGCGAAGCGTCCGGACCACCGATTCGTAATCGCCGTCCCGCGGGGTGGAAACCCGGTTGCGGAAGCGTTCGCGGTCGGACGGGTCCAGCAGAATCACCTCGGCCTTGGTCCCGCCGAGATCCACGCCGATTTTCCAGGGGTCCGTTTGCATGGGGAACCATCCAATGATGGGGGAAAGGGAGAAACGATAAAAAAATTCCCCGGCCGGGAAAATGCTCCGACCGAGGAATGATTGCGCTGAAAATTACGCCGCTTCCGGCTGGGCCGCCGCGTCTTCCGCGTCCGAAGTCGACAGGGTCATCATGCCGGGCTCGGCCTGGCGCAACTCGTCCCACAGGCCCGTCAAAAAGGGCCAGCCGCCATAGAAAAAGACGGCGGTCGAGAGCGCGAGCTGCACGTATCCGTCGTAGGGGAAGGTCCACTGGACGCCGATCAGATCCTGGATCAGCGGCGCCAGCGCCAGAATGGGAAGGGTGAGCACGAGGGAAACCCAGAAGCGGCGGCGGAAGTTTGTTTTTTTCTTTATCCGGCGTGAAAGGAATCACCTCCCAAGGGGTTGGGGTTTTCGAAAAGGCGCCGCCCCGGCGCTCCGCCGGGACGAACCCGGGGGATTTCGGCGCGGCCGCCGGCGCCGAGGGCTGGAGAAAACGCCGCCCCGGTTTCCGAAGGCCGAGCTGCCGATTATTCCTTCTTTTTCTCCCGAGACGGCGGGGCCATGAATTCCGGGCCCACCGGATCGGTGATGGTCTCCTCCAGAATCCGATCCACCTCGGCCATGCCCTCGGCGTCGATGGACCAGTCGAAGACCTCGGAAACCGGATTCATCTGATCCGGCCGGCGGCCGCCCCACAGGGCGATTTCCACCTTCCGATCCAGCACCCAGCGCACCGCGAAGGGCAGCAAATCCTTGTCGTACCGTTCCCGGGCCAGCTCGGCGATCTTGTCCGCCGCCGCCAGATATTGGCCGAAGCGGGCGCCCTGGAACTTGGGATCGTACTGGCGGAGATCGTCGCCGGTAAATTCCCGGTCCCGCGTCATCTTGCCGGACAGCAAGCCGCGACAAAGGGCGCCGTAGGTCATCAGGGCGATCTTGCCCTTTTGGCAATAGGGCTTGACGTCCGACTCGATTTCCCGTTCGAAAATATTGTAGGGCGGCTGGCAGGCATTGAGGCGGGCCTTGTTCCGGAAGGCGTCCATCTGTTCGGGCGAATAGTTGCTGACGCCGACGGCCCGGATTTTTCCGTCCGTCACCAGTTCGTTCATCATCCAGGCGGTCTCTTCGAACGGAACCAGCGGATCGGGCCAGTGGATGTAGTAGAGATCGATGTAGTCGATCCGGAGTCGCCGAAGGGAATCCTCGATCTCCTTTTTGATCCGCTCCTGGGTGGAATTTCGGTAGACCCCTCCCGATTCGGTCCATTCCAGCGCCACCTTGGTGGAGATGAACACTTCGTCCCGGGAGGCGGAAGCCTCCCGGATGGCTTTTCCGACGATTTCCTCCGACCGGCCGAACCCGTACACCGGGGCGGTGTCCACCAGGTTGACGCCTTTGTCCAGCGCCGCGTGGATGGTGCGAATCGACTCGGCTTCGTCGGTGCCGCCCCACATCCAGCCGCCGATGGCCCAGGTGCCCAGGGCGACGCGGGAGGAGACGATATCGGTTCCGGGGATGGTGGCGTATTCCATTTTGGTGGCTCCTTTGGATGAAGGGTTGCGTGGGATAAAAAATTGCGGAAAGCGCTTTTCGGGGATCGAAAACCGCTTCGCCGGCGGCCAAGGCCGCCGGCGAAAAAACGGCTTCACTCGCCGCCCCAGCCCAATCACGGTCATTTCGTGAAAAAAAGGCGTATCGCGTACGCCCTCGATCCATCCGGCACGATTGTCCGTTTGAAATCCCAAGAAGTGAAAGACGTTGCGACCCCATCCCGCCCCGCCGGGGACGACGATTTTTTAAAGGTCCATCTTTTCCTTGAGATATTCTTTCAGCGCGGCCGCATGGCAACCGTTTCCGCGACGCTTGTTGTAAACCAGCGTGATCCGTCGATCCTGGGCCAGCTCGACCAGCCGGTCCATTTCTTCCACCTGATAGCCCAGTTCGCGGAAATAATTGCGCTTGAAACGTTGCCACTTTTCCGGATCGCCCTGATACCAGCGACGAAGCTCCCGGCTGGGCGCCAAGCCCTTCAGCCAAACGTCCACCCGGGCTTGGGACCGGGGAATTTCCTTGGGCCAGGAACGGTCCACCATCACGCGGACGCCGTCCCGCTTTCCGGGTTCCTCGTCGATCGGTTTTTTCCATATTTGCATCGAGCACTCCTTTGGGTTCGAAAATTGAGACACGCCCCTCCGACCAAAACGCCCGGAACACCTCGGAGCACCCTGGAGTACCGAATGATGTCCGCCAAAATGACACGGAGGAAGCGCTCGGTAAATACGTCAAACCCTGTATCTTGAAACCGTCGGGACGGGGGACCGAACCGTTTTTCGAAACAGAATACCGGTTTTGAATCCCGATTACAACCCGGTCGGCCGGCCGATCCTCGAACGGCCGGAAACCGCTCGGGGCCGCCGTCGTTGAAAGAGCTTGCCTGTTCCGCTTGCGGGTGGTAATTTTCCAGCATTTCCGGATTGCAGACCGGGCGAATCTCGCTCCCGAGGTCGAAGTTCCCCGTCTTGCGGCCCACATCTTACGGAAGGAAGAGGGCATGAAAAAGAAAACGGTGGTCATCGCCGAAGATCACACCATTTTGCGGGAAGGCCTCAGCACGCTTCTGGAAGCCAACGACCTGGACGTGGTGGCCGAGGCCGAGGACGGCCTCATGGCCATTCGCAAAGTCGAACAGCACCAGCCCGATCTTCTTCTCCTGGATCTCTCCATGCCCAAGATGAACGGCATCGCCGCCATCAAGGACGTCAAAAGCCGTTTTCCCGACACCCGCATCCTGGTGCTCACGGTCCACAAATCCGAGGAATACATCCTGGAAACCTTTCGTTCCGGCGCCGACGGCTATTGCCTGAAATACGCCAATTACGACGAACTCCAGACCGCCATCCAAAACGTGCTGACCGGAAAAACCTACCTGAGCCCCGACATCTCCGAAAAGGTCCTGGAAGGCTACCTGGAGGGCCGCAAAGAGCTGAAAAACCAGTCCTCCTGGGAATCGCTGACCCAGCGGGAAAAGGAAATCCTCAAGCTGATCGGCGAAGGATACACCAACAACGAAATCGCCGACTACCTATGCATCAGCGTGAAAACGGTGGACAAGCACCGCGCCAACCTGATGAAAAAGCTCGACATCCATAACGCCGCCAAACTCACCGCCCTCGCCATCGAAAAAGGACTGGTCTCGACCTGACCGCCCCGAGGCCGCGCAAACCACATAGCCGGGAACCGCCGGATGCCTGACGCCCCGCCCACCCAAACCCAGCCCATCCCGCCGGATCGATTGCGGGAACTGAAGCGACGCGCCCGGGAAATCCTTCGCGGGCAGGGGCCGTCTCCGGAGGCGCTGGAAGGCCGTGACGCCCGGGAACTCATCCAGGAACTGCAAATCCACCAGATCGAACTGGAAATGCAGAACGAAGAGTTGCGCCAAACCCAGGCGCAGCTACAAATCTCCGCGGAGCTGTACCGCGATTTGTACAACCAGGCGCCGGTGGCCTACGTCAACCTGGACCCCGAAGGCGGCGTGCTGGACGTCAACCGGGCCGCCGCGGACCTGTTCGGGGCGAGCCGGGAGCGGCTGCTCCGAATGAACTTCTATCCGCTGATCCAGTCCGCCCATCAGGACACGTTTTATCGCCACTGCCGAGAAATCGTCAAAACCCGGCGCAACCAAAGCTGCGAACTGCTGCTCCGCCGAACGGACGACTCCGTTTTTCCGGCCCGAATCCATACCGCCGGGGTGCCGGACGAAACCGGAGTCGACATTCAGCTTCGAATGGCCATCTCCGACATCTCCGACCAGAAGGCCGTGGAGGCCGAGCTGGAGGCCCGGGTGCGGGAGCGAACCTCGGAACTGCGCCGGGCCAACGACGCCCTCAAACGCCAGATTGAAAACCGGGCGCAAATCGAGCGCCGGCTCCGGATGGAGCACGCCTTCCGCCGCACCATCGAAGAGACGGCGCCCTCCGGAATTCTGGCCTTCGACCTTTCCGGCGGCATCATCTACGTGAACCGGTCCTTCTGCGAAATGATCGGCTGGCCCGCCGAAGCCCTGCTGGGGCAAAAACCGCCCTATCCCTTCCGGCCGGAAACGGAGGACGGAGTCCCGGACCCGGAAATGCTCCGCGGCGAAAAAACGGCGCACGGCGTGGCGTTTCGGTTCCGGCGGCGGGACGAGAGCCGTTTCTGGGGCCTGGCGTTCACCACCGACCTGGCCGACGGCTCCGGCAACACCACCGGCCGGCTGGCCTCGGTCATCGACATTTCCGCCCAGAAGAAGTCCGAGGCCGAGCTGCGCACCTCCCGAGAGCGGCTGCGGGAGGTTTCGGAAAAGCTGGTGGCGGCCCAAGACGAAGAACGGCGGCGCATCGCCCAGGAGCTTCACGACAGCGTGGGGGCCGGTCTCACCGCCGTCAAGTTCGGCCTGGAGGCGGCCCTGCGCCAGATGGACGAAAATTCCATGCTCCCCCGGCTGGTGGACCGGCTCAAGGACGTCATCGCCGAAACCCAGAACATCTCCCGCAACCTCCATCCCTCGGTGCTGGACGACCTGGGCCTGCTGCCGGCCATCCGCGGATTTTGCCGGGACTTCGAATCGATGCGAACCGATCTGCGGATCGAGCATGACCTGGACGTCGCCGAAAACGCCGTTCCGCGCAGCCTCAAGCTGCTGATTTTCCGCGTGGCCCAAGAAGGCATCAACAACGCGGCCAAGCACGGCGGGGCGGATCGGGCCCGGCTGAAGCTGACCCGGGCCGAGGGCCGGATCGTCCTCACCCTGACCGACAACGGCGAAGGCTTCGACGTGGCGGCGGCGCTGAAAAAGGGCATCCGCCAGGGCGGCCTTGGGCTTTCCAGCATGAAGGAGCGAACCGAACTGGCCGGCGGTCGGTTCGAGATTCATTCCGCCCCGGGCGAGGGAACGGTCATTCGGGCGGAATGGTCCGTCGAGTGAGCCCGGGAGAAATTTTCGCCGCCGCGAAAAACGACGAACGCCGACGGGAATCTCCCGTCGGCGTTCGCGCTGCGCGATGAAGGCCCGGTCTATCCCTCCAGCGCCGCCTCCACCTCGTCCCAAAACCGGCTGGGCGGGTTGGACTGGCCCCGGCGAAAATCGGCCCGGGTGACGTAGAGCATTTTCTCGGCCCGGGTCATGGCCACGTACATCAGCCGCCGCTCCTCCTGCATGTCGCCCGGCCGCTCCATGGATCTCCAGTGGGGAAACAGGTTTTCCTCGCAGCCCACCACGAACACCGCGGCGAACTCCAGCCCCTTGCTGGCGTGGACCGTGGCCATGCGGACGCCGCCGCCGCCTTCGTCTTCATCCTCCCGGTCCTCGTTGATCAGCGCCGCCTCCTCCAGGTAGTCTTCCAGCCGCGCGTGACCGCCCGCGGTGAACTTGAGCTGGTCCAGATTCTCCTCCCGGGCGGTGAAGTCCTCCTTGGTTTTGGCGTAGCCGCGCAGATACTCCATGTAGGCGAACCGGTCGATGATCGTTTGGATGGCCGCGGCCGGCTTCATCTCCCGGATTTCGTCCAGGGTCCGGAGCAGAAGGTCCAGCGCCTTGTGAACCTTGGGGGTCAGCACCCGCTCCGAAACCACCTTTCGGGCCGCGTCCTGAAAGCTCATCCCGCCGGCGCGAACGTCCAGAATCCGATCCACCATTTTGGGGCCGACGCCCCGCCTGGGGATGTTCAGGACGCGGTCGAAGGCCACGTCGTCCTTGGGAAACACCGCCGCGGCCAAGTAGGAGTGGACGTCCAGAATCTCCTTGCGCTCGAAAAAGCCGGTGCTGCCCAGCATGGTGTAGGGAACGCCCTTGCGCCGGAAGGCTTTTTCAAAGGCCAGGGAGCAAAACTTGGTCCGGTAGAGCACCGCCATCGCCGCCAGGGGAATCCCGCCGTTTTTGAGCACGGCGATCTTTCGGGCCACCCACTCGGCCTCCTGGTCCTCGTTGAAAAAATCGTGCAGCTCCACCAGCCCGCCCCGCTTGCGGGAAAAGCAGGCCTTGTCCACCTTGGCCTCGTTCTTGTCGATCACCGCGTTCGCGGCCTGGACGATTTCGTCGGCGCTGCGATAGTTCTCCTCCAGCCGAAAGAGGCGGGCGTCGCGGTAGATTTTCTCGAAGGAGAGAAAATGGCGGACGTTGCTGCCCCGGAAGCCGTAAATCGCCTGCCAGTCGTCCCCCACGCAAAACAGATTTCCGTTGGTGACCAGCAGCCGGGTCAGCTCCTCCTGAAGGTCGTTGGAGTCCTGGTATTCGTCCACCAGGATGTAGCGAAATTTCTCCCGGTACTTTTCGCGGAGATCGTCGTGATCCCGCAGCAGGTCCCGCGCGCGCAAGAGGATGTTGTCGAAGTCCACCGCGTTGCGGGCCATCAGCTCCCGCTCGTAGGCCGCGTACAGGTCCAGCGGACGGACCCGGCCGATCTTCCGCGCGCCGTTAAAATAGCTCTCCGGCGTTCCGCTGTTCTTCGCGGCCGAGATCGCGAACATCGCCGGGCCGGCCTGCTTCTTGTCGGTGTTGAAGCGGAGCAGCAAATCGGTGATCAATTTTTTCTGGGCGTAGCTTCCATAAATCTGAATGGGCCGCCGGTATCCCAGCCGGTCGCCGTGGGCGCGCAGAATGCGGTAGCAGGCGGAATGGAAGGTCCGGACCCAGGGGAATCGCGTCGCCGGCAACCCCGTGAGGGTTCGCAGACGGGCCTTCATCTCCTCGGCGGCCTTGTTGGTGAAGGTGATGGCCAGAATCCGCTCCGGCTCGTAGCCGTTGCGGATCAGATGGTCGATTTTGGCGGTCAGCGTACGGGTCTTTCCCGATCCCGCCCCGGCGACGACCAGCGCGGGGCCCGAAAGATGCGCCACCGCCGCTTTTTGTGGTTCGGACAGCTCCATAAATCTCTTTTCCCGCCGAGGGACCGATCCGCCGGGGATCGGCCCCGCCGGACGGCTCAGCTTCGGTTTTTGCAGACCCGGTGGACGGTCTGGGCGTGCCAGCGTCCCTTGCCGGAAAAGGTCGGAATGTGAAGGGAATCCAGATGGCCGGCGATCTGCCCGTAGGTGGCGCCCTCGTCCCGCATGGAGAAAATGATGGAAAGCACCGAGTCCCGGTCGGGCCGGTTCGCGCCCGCGGTCAGGGCCGGGCGCACCTCCACCGGCCGGTCGGCTTCGGGCAGGGAAAAAGTTCCGCCCCCCACCAGATACTGAAGCGATTCGGCGATGCTCTCCATGGCCCGGACCCGCCGCTCTTCGGCGTCCGCCCGGCGCTCCCCGGTGTCGATAATGCTCCGCTGATGCTCGGTCATGGTGTCCATCAGCGATTTGAGCGTGGGCAGGGTCTCGTTCAGCAGCTCCGCCACCCGATCCGACGGCGCGCCCTGCCCGTTTCCCCGTTTTCCATTGCCGCCGCTTTTGTCGTTTTCCTTCCGAAATTGCGGATTTTCGTTCCGATACTGCGGATTTCCCCCTTGGGAATACTGAGGATTGTACCCTTTGCGACGCTGCTTCTCCTTGTTGGCCCGCATGCTTTTCAGAAATTCGTTCATGACGTTGTCCTCTTCCTCCCCGAAAAAGTTGGACTGCTTCCCCGATGATTGTCCGAACATCGCCGAACCGCCCATCCCCGCGAAACCGCGCGGCGATCGTCGGTTCCGGCTGGCCGATCCAGCGATGTTATAGCCATTACAATGTTGATTTTATTTTATTTTCAAACGAATTTTCGCCCCAAACGTCGCGAACAAATGAGGAAACTTAATGAACGAAGCTTCACTTGTCAACCGTTACCGGAATCGAAAAGGAATCGGTGCGATGGCGTGCGAGAGAAGTTTTAAAACGCCGCGCATCCCGAACGGGATGGGGCGATGAATCGATGGATGACGCCGGCGGCCGCTTCAACCCGAACCGCGATGCCGTTGGGCAATGGGGGCGGAGAGCCGCCCCCTTCCACGAAACACCGGATTCATCATTCCAGGCCTTGGATGTCAACCATTTTCGGATCGGATTATGGTATTCCAACGGATTACGCGAGAATGGCCGGCGCGATGGGATCGTCCGGTCGGCCGCCATTTAAAGAAGCCGCCCGATTCCAGAAGGGAAGGACCACCATCCTCTGCACATCTTTCGGAGGAATCGCTCCCGCGAATCCACGGGGCGACCGAAAGGAATTGCAACTTTTGGAAGGAGCCATTATGTTTTTCATTCAAAACAAACTCGATTGGAACGGTTCGGATGATCCCCTGGCACCGTCTGTTTGGCCTTACCCTGACGGATTTCTTCCTCAATTCCGCCTACGAGGTTGAGCTGGAGAAGGACCTCTCCCTGAAGCAGCAGCTTCTGGATGTGGTCATTATCGAGAAGAAAGAGGGGAAAACTCCGGAAAATCTTCCGGACGGGCTGGAAGATTTGGCCGCCTACAATCTGATGACGTACAAATCCCACCAGGAACCGCTGGACGACTGGGCCATCGAGGAACTTTGCGGCCATTACGTCAATTATCGCAAGCAGTTGCGTCCGACTTCGGACAAACTCCCGCCTGCGGAGGATTTCAGGCTGTATGCCGTCAGCACCCGGTATCCGGAAAAACTGGCGGATGGAGTGGCGCTGATTCCCGGCGCCCAAGGCGTGTATGACGTTCAGTGGGGGACGCGGACGATTCGCGTCATCGTGTTGAGCCGTATCGAGAAATCGGAGAGAAACGCGCCGTGGCTGATGTTCAGCGCCGAATCGGAAAAGGTGAAATTCGGCGCATCTTTCTACCGCTGGCAAAGTCCGGTCAGCGGGGTCATCAACAAACTTTTCCGAAAATACCAGCAAGAAGGAGTGATGATCATGCCGTACACCATTGAAGATTACCAACGGGAGGTGAAGGAGGAAGTGTTGAAAAGCCTCACGGAAGAGGACCTGGATTTCCTTTTGAAAAATATCAAGGCAGACGATCTGTTTAAACGATTTAAGCCGGAAGATCGGATGAAGGGACTCAAACCGGAGGAAATCGAGGAATATTTGAAAAAGATCAAGCCATAATTCTCCTTTGGCAGCTTGGCGCTTTAGAAATGGAAACGGAGTCTTCCGGTCCAAAAATCCCCCGGCTCCTTTACAAAAGGGGGAGAAAGCCGCTCCCCGAGCAATTTGCCAAAGCAGGGATAATGACTCGTCGGGAAAATTGAATGATCCCTTGGCCCCGTCTGCCTGGGCTTACCCCACAAAGAAAGCCGGCCCTTCCGAGGAAGGGCCTTCAGTGATTTCCATTTGCAATGAATGGAAAGTTGGACCTTATTCCTCCTCGTCCACCTCCCCCCCCGCCTCCCGGGCCGCCCGGCGCAGGGCGGCTTTGTGGATGTCGCCGGCGAAATGGAGGGGGCTGTGGCCGTGGATGGGGTCCCAGCCGGAGGGATCGGCGGCGCAATAATACTGCACGTCCAGGCTGATCCGGACCAGGGCCTCGGCCACCGGCAGCCCTTCCACCCGCCGGGCCGCCTCCCACGTCGCTCCGCAGGGGGCGCCCCGCTCCACATGAATGCGCGTTACGATCCCGTCCGCGATCTCCGCGGAAAAGACCGGCGCGCCGAATTTTTCGCCATACCGTCCCAGGCAGACCTGCCGGGAAAGACCGCATCACGTGGGGGGCGTGTGGACGCCCTCCACCCGCAGCTTCTTTCCGGAAGCCACCACGGGAACGCCCTGCTCCCGGCACATCTCGGCCAGATCGTCGGACAAATCGGGGTGTTTCAGAAAATCCAGCACCAGATCGGCTTCGATCCGATCGGGAAGATAATCGTCGGTATCGTCCAGCACCGGCGGCAGGGCCTCGTCGATGGAACGGACGTCCAGCTCGATGGCGTCGGCGGCATGGTCCCGAATGCCTTTGATCTTGCTTTCGCCGCTGCCGTTCTGCTGCAAGACCAGCACCCGCTGGGGCCGGTCGGGTTTTGGGGAGCACTCCTTCATGGTCGCGCCTCCTCGCGATTGGCGTTTCGGGAATCGGATTGGGAATCGGGGCTGGGCCGGTCGTCTTGGGGGCGGGCGGCATAAATCCGGTCGCAGGCGATCCGAAAGCGTTGCCACAACGCCTCTTCCGCATCGCCCCGGCCGCCGGCGGTCTCCCGCCACTGGGCCTGGAAGTCCCGGATCTTCTTCGCGGCCCGGCTCCAGGTGGTCCGGGGATTTCCGGGCACCAGCACCTCGTCCTTGAAATCCAGCCCGGCCCGGAGTTGCTCGGCGGCCATGTCGATGCCGGTCCCGTTTCCGCCGGAAGCCTCCGCTTCGGCCCGGGCGCCCGCGTTCGATTTCGCGGCCTCCGGCGCGACCAGCAGCGCCAGAGCCTCGGCCGCCGCGCAGATTTCCTCCCGCCGATGACGGCCGACCTCGCGCTCTTGCCGCCGCTGGTCAAAATGGGCGTTGCGGGCCTGGAAAAACCGGTCGCAGGCCGACCGAAACCGGTTCCACAGCGCCTGCTCGGCCCGTCGGGGAGCGGGACCCGCCTCGCGCCAGCGCCGTTGCAGCTCCTTGAGCGCCTCCGCCGTCTCCCGCCAGTCGGTGGAGTCGGCCAGCGCCTCGGCTTCGGCCAGCAGCTCGGTTTTGACCGCCTCGTTTTCGGACTGGGCCGATTTCCGTTCGTCCAGCAGCCCCTTGTAGGTCTCGAAAAAGCGGTTGCAGGGTTCGTGGAACCGCTCCCACAACGCGTCCACCATCTCCGGCGGAACGGGCTCCGCCGACTTCCACTCCTTTTGCAACGCCATGATTTCCCGGGCGATGGCGTCCATGTCGGCGTCCGGCGCTTCGGCGGCGGCGACCTGGGCCTCGGCCCGGGCGACGAGATTCTCCCGCCGCCGGATGTGCGCCGGCTCCCGGGCCTTGAGCCGCTGGAAAAAGGCGTCGCAGGCGGTTCGAAACCGTTCCCAAGTGGCCCGGTTTTCCTCCCGGGGAACCGGCCCGATCTCCCGCCATTCCCGCTGAAGCGCCTTGATCCGGCCGGCGGTTTCGGTCCAGTCCTCGGAATCGGCCAAGGCTTCGGCCGCTTCGCAAAGCCGGAGTTTCCGGGCCAGATTCTCCTGGCGCTCGGCGTCCCGGGCGTCGTAGAACGCCCGCAGCGCCGCGAAGTAGCGGTCGCAGATCGACCGGAATTCCTCCCGAACCCCTGCCGCCAGGGCGGCGGGCAGCGGTCCGATGGCCTTCCACTCGGCCTGGGCCGCCTTCACGGTTTCGGTGATTTCGTTCCAGGAAATCGCGGACGCATCCGGGACCGTCGATTGGGTCTTGGCCTCCGAATCGGCTTCGGCGGCGGGTCGCGCCGCGATTCCCGTTTCCCCCGTCGGCGCTTCGCCGGCGGCGCCGGATTCATCGCCGGCCGCCCGGGGAACGTCACCCCCGGATTCAGCGGGGACCACGTCGCCGAATACCGGCGCGGTGGCCTCGCGAACCGTCTCCAGCAGCGCCCGTTTTCGTTCCAGGCAGCGCTGGTAGGCCCGGTTGCAGGCCCCGCTGAAGCGCTCCCAGATCGTCTCCACCTGGTCCCGGGAAACCGGCCCGATCTCCTTCCACCGCTGGTGGGCTTCCCGGACGGCGTGGGCCATGCCCTCCAGCGTTTCCACTTCGGCCATGGCCTCCACCACCCGGCAGAGTTCCTCCTTGCGGTTCCGGTTGGCCCACCACTCCCATTCCCGATTTTCCCGAAATTCGCGCTGACGAAGGGTGAATGCCTCCACGGCGGCGTCGAAACGGGGGACCAGTTCGGCCTTGGCCTCCATCAGTTCCGGCGGAACGGAACGCCATTCCTCCCGGACCTTGCGCACCGTCGCTTCCAGGCCGGCCCGATATTCGGCCTCGGCGGCGCGTTCCACCGTTTCCACCAGTTCGGCCAACCGGTCGGCCGCTTCGGTTTGTTCCGCCGCCAACGCGGCCTGGGCCGAGGCCCGCCGTTCGCTCCAGGTTCGCCGGGCCGCGTCCATGCGGGAACGCAGCTCCGGCGAGGCGTCTTCGGCGGCCTCCCATCGCTCCTGGAGGGCGATCCAGGCCGCTTCCCCGGCGTTTCCCCCGGCGGCCAGTTCCTCCGCCTGGCGGCAGAGTCCTTCCATCGCCGCCGCGGCCGATTCCTTGGCCATGGCCCGGGCATCTTCCCGCCGGCGGCGGTCCCGGAGCACCCCGGCTGCGGCCTCGAACCGGTTCCGATAATGTTCGCGTACCGAATCCCGCAACACCGACCCGGCGGCGGACTCCGCCGCCGTCAGCCGGTTCCGGAGCGCTTCCAGTTCCGCCATGGCCTCGTCCAGTTCGCGATCGGCCAGCCCTTCCGCCGCCACGCAGACGGCCACCAGTTCGTTCCGGGCCGCTTCTTGTTCGGCCAGGGCCCGCTCCCGCACCCGGGCGGCGGATCGGGCCGCGTCCAGCCGCTCCGACAGGGGGTGATCCTCCGGCAGGTCCAGCGTTTCCCAGGCCGCACCGACCGATTCGATCCCCCCGCGCAACCGAAGCAAATCGTTGGCCTTGGCCAGGGATTCCATGGTTTCGCAAAGCCGCCGGGCTTCCGCGATTTCATCCGCTTCCGGCGCCTCGGGATCGCGGGTCAGGGCGTCCAGTTTTTCCCGGGCCGCCCGCTTGATCTTTTTGCTGGAGGCCGATTCCGCCACCCGCCGCAGCAGCGGCTCGGCGTGGAGCCGTTCCACCACCGCCAGCCCCACCCGGGGGCCGCAGTTGTTGCGGGTCAGTTCGCACAGCCGCTCCGGATCGGAAATCCGCTCCGCCGCCAGCAATCGCACCGAGGGATCGTCCACCGCGCAGGCGATCTCCGCCAGAATCGACTCGTCGTTGAGCAGCGGCACCGTATTCCGCTGGACCTCCACGTCCGCGGATTCCAGGATCCGGTTCCGATAAATATCCGTCAGGCGATTTCGGGCAACGTCCAAGGCCGGGCCGTTGCCCGCGCTGGCCGCGATCTCCCGCAGAAAATCCTCGTCGTCGATCCGCTCCACGGCCGCCACCCGCACCCGGAAATCGGCGTCGGTCAACGCCATGGACCGGAGGCGTTCCGCGTTTTCCGGTCCCATTTTCTCCACGGCGGCCCGCCGGACTTCGGGGTCGCCGTGCTTCCATTTTGGCTTGATCCAGTCGGAAATGGCCATGATCCACTGTTCTCCAGACGAAAATTCCGGGACCTTTTGGCCCGGCAAAGACAAAAAAATCTGATCCTATCACAGCATCGAATCGGGATCAATTTTAGAGCGAATTCCATTGGGGACAACAGTCCACCGTCATCCGATGGCCCGCCGCCTCCAACGCCTCGCGAACCTCGGCCATGTGATCCGGGCCCCGGGTTTCCAGTTCCAGCTCCACGTAGGTCCGGTTCACGGGCAGGTCCTTCACGTCCCGGTCGTGGAAAATGTGCAGCACGTTGGCCTTTCGCCGGGCCACCAGCCGCAGCAGACGCGAGAGGGAGCCGGGGATGTCGTCGATGGTCAGCTTCACCCGCATGATTCGGCCGTTCTTGAGCAAGCCCTTGCGGAGAATCCGGCCCACCAGCGGGCTGTCCACGTTCCCGCCGCTGATGACCAGCACCGCCTTGGAGCCCGCCGGGAGGCGAACCGCCCCGGACTGAAGCGCGGCCAGCGGCACCGCGCCGGAACCTTCGGCGAGCACCTTTTTCCGCTCCAGCAGGGTCAGCATGGCCGCCGCGATCTGCTCTTCCTCCACCAGCGCCACGTCGTCCACCAGCGACTGGATGATGGGAAAGGTGTGCTCCCCGGGCTGTTTGACGGTGATGCCGTCGGCGATGGACGTTCCGGCCTCCACGCCCTGGACCCGCCCCTCTCGCCGGGACACCGCCGCCGAAGGACAGACCGCCGCCTGCACGCCGATGATTCGGGCGTCCGGACGCAGCCCCTTCACCGCCGAGGCGATCCCGGAAATGAGGCCGCCGCCGCCGATGGGAACGATCGCCACGTCCAGATCGGGAATTTCGTCCACGATTTCCAGCCCGATTGTGCCCTGCCCCGCCATGATGTCGGGATCGTCGAAGGGATGGATGAAAGTGCGGCCTTCCTCGGCCAGCTCCCTCGCCCGGTCCAGGCTTTCGCCCAGGCTGGTTCCGGCCAGCTCCACCGTGCCGCCGTAGGATCGGGTGGCCTCCTGCTTGCTGATGGATGCCCACTCCGGCATGACCACCGTGGCGGCCAGTCCCGCGTTCCGCGCCGCCAGCGCGACCCCTTGCGCATGGTTCCCGGCGGAGGCCGCCACCACCCCGCCTTCGGCGATTTCGTTCCGCCGGAGCAGCAGCTTGTTGGTGGCCCCCCGAATTTTAAAGGAGCCGGTCTTCTGAAGATTTTCCAGCTTGAGATAGATTTCCGCCCCCAGGGTTTCGCTGAGGGTGGGCGAATAGACCAGCGGCGTCCGGATCACCACTTCCGCGATCCGTTCCGCCGCCGAACGGATGTCCGCCAACGCGATGGTCATGATTTTCTCCCCCCGTAAAAATGTATTGCGGTTTCTTGGTCGTCCCCCGCGATTCCCTTCCTTCCGAGTCCCGGATGGCGCCGGCGCCGTCTCGATTTCCCGGCGCCGTCTCGATTTCAATGACCGGAGATGCCCCATTCCTCCCGCAGCGGGTCGAGGTTCCGCGCCAGCAGCTCCAGATAGGTCAGCTCCAGCGCGACCATTTCCTCGTCCCCCTTGCGCAACCATTCCGCCAGCCAGGCAAACCGCGCGGCCAACACCCGCTCCGGAAGCGTCCGCGCGGTTTGCCATGGCAACATCCCGGCGTCCCGCAGGCCGTCCAGAAACCCCATCGCCATTTCCCCCGCCAGCCCCTCCGGTTGTTCCATTCCAAGACAGCCGAGAAGATTGGCCGCGTCGTAAAGCGGCGGCTTGATTCCGGTGAATTCCCAGTCGATGACGGCGCGAATACGTCCCTCTCCCCAGATCACGTTGACCGGGTGAAGGTCGCCGTGGCCGAAGGCTTCCGGAGAACCGGCCTCGAAAACTTCGGAGGTCCCCAGAATTTCCCAAACGGGACGGACGCGGGGCCAATGCTCCGGATTTCTTTCCCGAAGCGGGTCCAAAAAATCGGCGATAAACCCCTGGAGCGAAAAGCATGGTCCCGCCAGCGCGGCGGGAATGGATTCGGCGGCCTTCGCCAGTCTCCGAAGAAACTCGGCCAGCGCCTCGCCCCGCCAACGGTCCTTGAGATAGGCGGGCCGATTCAGTGGAACGCCCTCCACGTACGAACTGATCTGCCACCAGCCCTGGCGATGGAAGATCAGATGGTCGCCCTCCAATCCCCGTCGATACGGAACGATTTCTGCCAAGCCCGCCAAGCGAAGATGATCCAGAAGGATGGCGATCCGGGCTTTGCGGTTCCACCACGGCGTGGGGACCCGTTCCAGCAGCCAGATTCCCCCGTCCACGTCCTCCACCACCGTCCGGGACAGCGTTCGCTCCGGACTTCCGGCCGACGGAAGATCGGGCCGGACGCGGCGAAATTCCAGATCCCAGCGGGCCAGAATGGCCGGATACCCCGAAGCCGATGGCAAATTCATGGATCCCTTCCTCTCTGGAAAAAAGCGTGGGCCGCAACGCCGGCCGGACAATTCGCTCTTGATCATTGGGGCCGGATGGGGCTTTATGGGGACGCCGAACCCCCGGGCCGTTTTGGAGGACGGCGCCCCGTCGTCGGTCGCCCGTTCGCGAATCGGGCCGCCCTCGATTCGAACGCCCGAACAAACGAACGGATTCATCCAAATCTCGGGAGGCCGCCCTTTCCCCGCCATGCAGACGTTCCACTGGCTTCTGATTCTCGGCGGCGCCGCTCTTTCCATCGGCGCCGCCGTTCACGCCCTGCTGTTCAAGCGGGACCCCCGGGCCGCGCTCGGCTGGGTGGCCTTCTGCCTGATTTTTCCGCCCGCCGGGCCGTTGATCTACCTGGTCTTCGGGATCAACCGCATCCGCCAGCGGGCACGAAAACTGGAATCCGAATCCCCCTTCCGCATCGATCACGCCCGCTCGACCGACGCCAAGACGACGCCGTCGGAAATTCCCGCTCCGTTGGACGAAATCGCCCGAATGTCGGACGCCCTGGCCCGCCGTCCGCTGGTCCGGGGCAACGAAATCACGCCGCTTCACAACGGGGAGGCGGCCTTTCCGGCCATGCGGACGGCCATCGAAACGGCGGAACGGTATGTCTACCTGAGCAGCTATATCTTTGAAACCAACGCGGAAGGCATCGGATTCATTCAGGCCCTTTCCGCCGCAAAAAAACGAGGAATCGACGTCCGGGTCATCGTGGACGGTTTCGGAGAGTTCTACTCCCTGCCCCGGGCGGGGACCCTGCTGGCGGAACGAGGCATTGGGGTCGCCCGGTTTTTGCCGCCCAAGTTTTTCCCCCCCACGCTCCGCGTCAACCTGCGCAACCATCGAAAGCTGATGGTGGCCGACGGAAAAACCGCCTTCGCGGGGGGCATGAACATCGGCGACCGCCACCTGGGCAACCGGGTGGACAATCCGGATCGGGTGGTGGACATGCACTTCCGGCTGAAAGGGCCCATCGTCGGCCAGATCGAGGAGGTGTTTTTGGAGGACTGGCGCTTCTGCACCGGCGAGGCGCTGGAACCGGGACCGCCGCCCGCGCCCGGGGACGGGAAAACCATCTGCCGGGCCATCGTGGACGGCCCCAACGAACGCATCGACCGACTGGCCATGCTGATGGTCTGCGCCATCTCCTCCGCCCGGAAGGAGGTCTGCATCATGACCCCCTATTTCATCCCGCCGGCGGAAATGTCCGCGGCGCTCCAGGCCGCCGCGCTCCGCGGCGTGGCCGTTCATGTGGTTCTTCCCGCGCAAAACAACCTGCCGCCGGTGGCCTGGGCCATGATGAACGGGCTGAAGGAGCTGCTTCAGCACGGGGTCAACGTCTATTTTCAGCCGCCGCCCTTCGTCCACACCAAACTCTTCGTGGTGGACGGCCACTACGCCCAGATCGGCTCGGCCAACATCGACCCCCGCAGCCTGCGCCTCAACTTCGAGCTGACGGTGGAATTGTACGGTTCCGAAGCCGCCCAAAGCCTCCTCGACCACTTCCACCGGCAACGAGAACGCTCCGAACCCCACACCCTGGAAAAGCTGGAAGCCCGCTCCCTTCCCACCCGCATTCGCGACGCGGCGTTTTGGTTGTTTTCGCCGTATTTTTGAAGCGGGCGACTTCCGGGTCACCCGTTGAAATTTACCCGCCAGATTCCCGCTGCGACATCCGCCAGCCGTTTTTGCCGCATTTCGATTTTTCTTTCGTCCCAGGCATCGCAATGCTCGGCGACGGCACGGGTTATCTGAAAAACACTGCTTTCGTAAACCGGCCGCTTCACCTCATATCCGGCATTTCCCAAATGGCGATTTTTTCCCGATTCCAACGGGGTCATATTGCCGAGCCGATAGATCAGTCGATCTTGCTTGGGCTCCTCGATGTGAGACCATTCTTCGGATGGACGTTCCGGCAGAATATGCTCGACGCCGTAGGCCGCGCTTTCGAAATCAAAATCCCGGCCGGACTGCTGCCTCTCGATTTCGAACAAAAGGTAACGAACGACTTTCTTGTTGCGGCTGTTGGTGGTTCGAAGCTCCTTTTCGGCAAAAGCGCCCTTGAAGCGCCCGTCTTCCGGGTACAATGCGGCGAGAGCGTTCAAAACTTGCCGGTATTCCGCGAACGTCCCATCCGATATTTTCCAGGCGATTTCGTTGTACAACCGCTCCTGATCATGGGTGGGCATGCCGCAAATGACGTTGTAACGGAACGATATGACTGCGACGGCCCGAAGGATTCCCGAGAAGGAAGATCGTTCGGAGTCAAAAAAGCGATCATGGCAGGCCAGGAGCATGGCCAGCGGCTGACGCACGTTGAACATCAGCAATTGTTCCAGGCAACGCCTTTCTTCCGGCCGCCACATCGGATCTCCGGGGTCCCGCAGGGCGGCGTAAATGGCGGAATGGTGGTCCAACTCCCGAAGCAACTGAAAAGCCGCCTCCCGAGTCGTAATCCGCCTCCGGATGGTTTTGAACAACTCGGATTTCCGGACCAGTTTGTTCCGACTATTCCAGAATACGCGGAGGAATTCCGGAAAACTCTCGCTCCCGAGTAGACCCACGATCCGTTCCCAGCGATCCTCCAGAGATTCCAATTCCGTTTCGTGAACGTCTTTGGAACTGACGACGGAGAAAAGATAATTTTTCAGCAGATCGGTCGCGGAAAGGCGAACGCCCCGGGCGTTCAGGGTTTCAAACACCTTGAAGGCGTTGAGTTCGTCGGAAACGGAAATCACCGTAAAAAAAAGTTTATCAACCAGCGCGTCGATGAAGGCCGCAGTTTCCTTCCCGCTGCTTTCCGACATCCCCAACCGGCTTTTGATTCTTTCTTTGAACCAGCCGAAAGCCTTCCGCAGCAAATGCTCCGAAGCGTTCAGTCCCCGTTGGGGCATTCGCTCCAACGGGACCAGATAGGTCTGATAGAAACGGTTGTTGTGCCGGTTCAGCGCCAGCTTTGAAATCGGAACAAGACTAACGGGGTCCATGTAGCCGATATATCCGGCACGCAGGTGTTCCGCCCTCCGCTGATTGTTTTCGGCGTCCAGCCCTGCCTCCGCAAGATCCCGAAGGTGCCCCAGAGCGGCTAAAATCAGAATGCTCAACGTGGTCATCCGCTGCTGGCCATCAATGATCCGGTACCGCTTGCCGTCGGCGGTCTGCAGCACAAGATAGCCCATATAGTGCGCGGGCTCCGCCTCCGCCTCGAATAACGCCGCGATGTCCTGCCAAAGATCGTCCCAATGGTCCTCGGACCAGGAATAATCTCGCTGAAAAGGCGGAACGCCGTACGTCAGGCCGTTGGCCATCAAGTGGCGAAAGGTTTTATTCGAGGTATCAAAGTTCATGAGCTACGGTATCGCCTTCCCCACGGATGGGAAGATTTGGAAATCGTTGAGATTAAAACCGGGAAAATCCCTCACAACGTAAAAACGATCACCCCGCCCCCACCAAAACCGTCAAGAACAAGTCCCCCCGACTCCCGCCGGGGGCGCGTCTGCCCAGGCCGGGGACGCGGAGGGTGTCGCCGTCTTGAGTGTCGGGGGGGACGATCACCTGGAAGAGCTGCTTGTGGAAACCCCAGGGGATGTTGATCAGCTTGCGGGCGCCCCGAAGCGCCTCGTAGGGGCTGATTCGGATTTCGCCGTACAGGTCCGGGCTGTCCATGGGGCCGCTGGGATGAATCACCTGAAGCCGGTGGGTCTGCTTTCGCTCCGCAAGCTGCCGGGCCACCTGGGACGCGCCGGTGATCGGCATGTGGGAAAACAGCCGGATAAGGGCCATGCCCGCCACGAATCCGCCCACGTGGGCCCACCAAGCCACGCCGGTGGCCGCCGCGTAGCTGGCCGTGGCGTTGAAAAACTGCATGAAAAACCAGACGCCCAGGAACACGAATGCGGGCAGCTCGAAGAAAAACGGAAAAATGAAAATCGGCACCATGGTCAGAATGCGGGAGCCGGGATGGAGCAGGAAATAGGCGCCCATCACCCCGGCAATGGCCCCGCTGGCCCCCACCACCGGGATGTTGGACTGAAAATTCAGCAGCAGATGGCAGAAGCCGGAAATCACCCCGCAGGCCAAATAAAAGCCAAGATAGCGGAACGGCCCCAGATGATCCTCCACGTTGTCGCCGAAGACGAAGAGAAACCACATATTGCCCAAAATGTGCCAGAAACCGGCGTGGAGGAACATGAAGCTGATGAAGGCAAAAAGCTGCTCCCCCAGGGTGAAGTAGACGCTGAACTCCGGAACGGTGTACCGGGCCGGCACCAGCCCGTAGTAGAAAATGAACCGGTTGATCCCGCTGCCCTGAAGCAGTTGAATCAGAAAGACGAAAACGTTCACCCCGATCAGGGTGTTGTTGACGATGGGAACCGTTTTGGCCGGCGTCGTGTCGCGAATGGGAATCATGACGTGCTCCGGGGATCAGGTGGAAACCGCGGAATCCGGATCGGGTTCGGGGGAATCGGCCGCGTCGGGCGCGGCGTCGGGAAGCGCGGACGAATCGGCCGGATCGGTCGAATCGGAACAGTCCTCCGAGGCGATTCCCAGCCGCTCTTCCACCGCGCAACGGAAGGCGGAAAAACGCACCTGAAGCGGCCGAAGCCGGTGTTGACGGAGATCCCGAACGGTCTCGGCCACCTCGGCCCGCTCCGCCTGGCTTCGCTCCAGATCGGCCTCGGCCCGGCGGCGGCGGACTTCGAACAAACGGCCGGGCCGCTCCATGGCGGTCAGAAACAGATCGATGTACAGCTCGCGGATGCGGGCGGAAAAGGTCCGAAGCTCCACGGCCACGTCGGCGCGGATGTCCAGAAACAGCCGCTCCAGCGCCGGGCGAAGCTGGTTTTCGATTTCCGCTCGGATGTGCCGCTCCATCATCCCCTTGGTCAGCGCCATCAGGGCCAGGTTGATCAGGAAGGCCACGGCGGTGGCGATTTTCACCCACAGCAGCCGGGTCAGCAGCATGTAAACTCCGGCCAGCACGCCGGAGGTGGCGGTCATGATGCCGGAGATGCCGCCGGCGGCCACCAGCGCCGTGTACCGGATATCCTCCAAGGCCCCGGCGGTGTCCAGCTCCCGGGAAACCGCCTCGGCGTCCAGCAGCAGCTCGCCGGAAAAATTGGGGGCCGTCGCGCCGGTGAGCAGCCCGTGGGCCGACAGGCCGGAGCGCTCCCACAGCCGGGCCAGATCGCGGCTGACGGAACGGACCCGGCGGCCGATCTGCTCCTGGTAGACCGCGCTGCGTCCTTCCCGGACCTCGGCGGCCCAGGCGGTCAGGGCGTCGGTGAAGACGGCGTCCACCTCCTCCTTGACGATGGCGGCGATCCGGGCCTCGAACTTTTTCCGGGCCAGCAGCGCCAGACCGGGGCGGCCCAGCACCTCCTTGTGGACCCGGGCCAGGGTCCGCCGAATCAGCCCTTCCCGTTCGGCGTCGATGCGGGACCAGCCTTCTTCCGCCAGCGCGAAATCCGCGCCGGAATCGTCCAGCCGGTTGATGATCCCGCCGGCGTCCATCCGGAATTTCCGAAGCTCCGCCTCCACGTCGGCGATCTGATCGCGCACCGCCTTGCCCTTCCGCAGCACCGCGGCCTCCCGGGCGGTCAGTGCGCCCTCGGCCTCGGTGAGCCGGGTCAGCGCCGCTCGCGCCCCGTTGTCCAGCAGCACCGTCCGGGCCTTGCGGGCCACCACCCGGCCTTCCGCCGCCCCGGCCAGCGCGTCGATGCCGGAAGCGGTTCGGAGCGCCGCCGCCGATTCGGCGTCCAGAACGGACGGCGGCTCCATTTCCAGAATCGCCGCCTGCCGGGCCAGGCTCCGGCGCAACGCCTCGGCGATGGCGGGCGAATCGGAGCCGGGCGCGGGCGAGCCGCCCCCGGCGGATTCCGACGAAGTCTCTCCGGACGATTCTTCCAGGAGTTCCCCTGGCAATTCCAACGAGGCGGGGTCGAGGTCGCCGGCCAGGAACCGCTCCGCCTGGACCGAACGAAGAGCCAGCAGCGCGTGAAACAACGCCGCCTCGGAATCCGCCACGTCGTACCCGGCGTTTTCCAGCGCCGTCAGCCCCGCCTCCCGAATCCGGCGGCCGGCCTCCAGGGAATGGCCCCGCATGTTGAACCCGAACAGCAGTTTGTGGGCCATGCCGTTGTTCCGAATGAACCGCAGCGCCGATAGATCGGTCATCTTGGGCGTTTTGGAGCCGTCGAACAGGTAGAGCACCGCGTCGGCCCGGAGCATGGCGGCCCGGGCGGTCTCCGTGTCCCATCGGCTGGCCAGCAGGCCGGGGCAGTCGGTGAGCACCCCGCCGATTCGGCCCAGGCGGGGAGACTGGACATGCAAGCGGATATCGGCCACGAACAGAAACCGGACCTCCTCGAAGGCGAACAGGGATGCCTCCCCCGGCCGCCAGCGGGATTCCCAGTCTTCCGGAAAGGCCATCATCGCGCGGGCTTCGGCCAATTCAAATCGATTTCGCTCCCGGAGCGCCCGGCATTCCGGCACGTCGGCGAACCGAAGGGTCAGCGTGGCCGCCCGGAGAACGTCGAGCTGTCCCCGCCCCTCGGGATCGTAGGCGGCGCGGTCCTTTCGCCACAGCTCCCACTCCGCATCGATCGCGGACTGAAGCAGGGCCCGGTCGCCGGAAGATTCCAACTCCAGATGCGCCCCCAGCTCCCCGGCGGAAACGGTCCCGAACCGGCCGGGGTCCACCCCTTGAAGATGCGGCAGCATCAGATCCGAAAACCCGGCCACCAGTTCCGCGTTGGAACGCCAGCGGATTTCCGCCCATTCCGCCGCCTCCGGATCGGAAAGCGGGTCGGCGGAAACCAGACAGGCGCTGGTCCGGATGCCGGAACCGGTGGGCGCCAGCGAACGGCCGTCGCACAGGGCGTTGAAGGTGGTGGACTTCCCGCTCTGGAACTCCCCCGCCAGCACGATCTCGAAGCGATCCGCCGCGGCCCGTTCCGCCAGCCGACGAAAATAGGCCGGATCGGCCTCTTCCAGCCCCTCGGTTTCCGCGGCCCGGTTCAAAAGCGAAATCAGCGCA
>CAYFVR010000013.1:0-33445 GCA_964346545.1 uncultured Desulfobacterales bacterium
GGCCAAGGTGGTTCATTTGGCCGCTCCGGCGATCCGGGAATGTCTGGACGCGTTGGACGGCGTGGATGTGGCCCACGTTCCCCTGCTGCTCTGCGTGGCGGAACCGGATCGGCCCGGCCGGTTTGACGGGATCGAGGACCATCTGTTCGAGGAAATCCAGGACGAGCTGGGGGTTCAATTCCATCGGTCTTCCAAGATGGTGGCCCGGGGCCGGACCGGCGGGGCCCTGGCGGTAAAGGGCGCGGCGGATTTGATCTATCGCGGACGGTTTCCGGTTTGCATTGTCGCGGGGGTGGACACCTATCTGGTGGCGGGAACGCTGGCGGCGTTGGAGCGGAATCAACGCTTGTTGACGTCGGAAAATTCCAACGGATTCATTCCGGGAGAAGCCGGCGCGGCGGTTCTGCTGGGTCCGCCCACGGGAAAATCCGGAGAGCTTCAGGTGCTGGGAACCGGGTTCGGGAAAGAGACGGCCACGGTTCTTTCCGAGGAACCACTCCGGGCGGACGGCATGGTCCAGGCCATCAAGGCCGCGTTGACCGAGGCGGGCCTTTCCATGGGCGATCTGGATTTCCGGATCACCGACGTGAACGGGGAACAGTACGGGTTCAAGGAGGCGGCGCTGGCCTTGTCGCGGATTCTCCGCGTTCGGAAAGAAGAATTCGACATCTGGCACCCGGTGGAATGCGTTGGAGAGGTGGGGGCGGCCATCGTTCCGATCGTTCTTGGAGTGGCGCTGGCGGGACACCGAAAAGACTATCTGGTGGGCCCCAAGGTGCTTTGCCATTTCGCCAACGACGACGGCGACCGCGCCGCGATCGTTCTTCAGGGGAAATAGGGAAGGGTAGGGGAAACCGATGGCCAATGACGTTTTCGCCAACGGTCGGGAAATTTCCTGCAAGGCCGCCGACGGCAAATCCATCGCCGCCTTCCCCGACGTCTGCTTCACCCCGCCCCAGACCGCCGCCACCCCGCCGGGCGTGCCCATTCCCTATCCCAACACCGCCTTCGCCAAGGATACGACCAAGGGCTCGAAAAAGGTAAAAATCAGCGGCAAGGAGGTGATGCTCAAGAATAAATCCCACTTCAAGACCAGCACCGGCGACGAGGCGGGAAGCGCTCCCAAAAAGGGCGTAATGACCAGCAAAATCAAGGGGAAAGCCTACTTTACCAGTTGGTCGATGGACGTGAAGGTGGAGGGAAAGAATGTTGTGCGGCATATGGATTTGTCCACGCATAATCATGCCTCCCTGCCCGGGAACAGCCCCACTTGGCCCTACGTGGACCGCATGGCCATGGGCAGCGGAATCAAAACCTGCACCAACGAACGAAAAGAAGTTCAGGAAAATTGCCAACCAGATGAGGATGGAAATGTCTCCTGCCCGGAAACCGGGGATTATTTCAGTGCGAAAGAGGCGAATGAATCGGCTCTCGCCGCACTGAAAACGGCCGGCGCTTCAGAGAAGAAGGCACTAAAAGCCCAAAAGGAATTGGCCCAGAAAAAGTTCAACCAGGAGCACATGGCCTACGCCAAAAAGGTACGGGATGATCCCTGCAACAAAGCGGCTCGCTGTATGTTGGTCCCTTGGGATAAATCCAAATGCTGCCCGCCCCAGACGCCGCATCATTTAGTCTTTAAGGCAAGCTTCAAGGGTTCAAGCGGGTCTCGGTCGGGTTGCAAAAATTACAATGCCGGCAAGGCGCCCTGCATTTGCGCCACTGGCGGCGCCTCCACCGGCGCTCACGGCCTCATACATGCCAAACAAAAAGATCAAATGGTTCGACGCTTGGGAGGACGACTTCCCGAAAGCACCGATACTTGGAAATGCGGGCGGGCGGAAAGAACGGCTGCAAAGGCCGCCAACGAGCTTTTTCCCCAATGCAGCCGGGGCTGTATTCGTGCCCAGCTTCGAAGCGTCCACCAAAAAATGGACGTCGACGAAGGCGCCGAAGTGGGCATGGTAACCGCCGGGGCAAGCCAAGACAGTTTGCAGCCTCTTTTGAAAGCGTTTCGATCGTAGCGAACCAGGCGGATTGGAGTAACCATGAAAAATTTACTGACCGATGCCTTCACGTTTCGGACGGCCTCCCTGGATTCCGAAGGATTGCTTGCGGTCTTGGCCGGTCACGATGAAAAAGAAGAGGAAGATGTTCCTCACACTTGTCTTTTTATTTTGAAAAACGGAGATATCCAAGACCAGATTCTCGCCGAATGGAATTCCGGGCATATCTGCAATGTCGGGCCGGGAAATTTCTTTGTTTTTGGCGAATTCGGCGATTATCTGCATTACCGGAACGGCGATTTTATCAAGGGAAATCTTTTTCTTGATTTATCGACGAAACAGGCGGGGGTTCTCCGTTCCGGAATATCGAAACAAGGGGTGGTTTACTGGGTAGGGATGTCCGGTCTCTGTTTTCAATTTCGTCCCGAACTCCAAAACGGTGGAGCTTGGAACCAGGGATTGCCATCCAACGCCGATTTGGAAGGTCTCGTCTCGGTTCCCGACGAACGCTGGATTGCGTATGGATGGAAGGGGAATGTGTTTCGTTGGTCGGAAACCCAATGGGTTCAAGAGGATATTCCGACCAACGTGATTCTGACTTGCGGCTGCGCGACCGGCGACGGCACGATTTTTTTAGGTGGCCAAAATGGCGTACTGCTTAGAGGGAAAAACGAGGATTGGGAACTCATCGAGTCGGAATCCGGACCCGAGGAAGATATTTGGGGATTGTACTGGTTTCGGGAGCAACTTTTCATTTCCACCTATCTCAATATTTACCGATTCGATGGTCAAAACTTCGCACCCGAAACCTTTTCCGAGGAAATCCCGGAAACCTTTTACCACATGGCCCACAACCACCGTGAAATGTATTCCGTCGGACCGAAAGACCTCTTCCATTTTGACGGAAGAACCTGGAATCCAATTCTTTTGCCCAATCCGTTGTAATGGGACGCGCAATGGAGCCCGGGACAAAGCACCCAAACATGATTTCCCCGGTCATTTCGGCCTTTGCCGAAGAAGCTTTCTTTCTCCGGCTCCTTCGAGAAAAGGCGGTCCGCGCTCCCCATTATGATCTTTCCGATTTCGGGGAACTGGACAACCGACTCGAAGCCCACATCGACGGCCTCCGAGTCGCGGGCGATCCCGGCTGGAAAATCTGCCTTGAAGAACTGACCTGGGAAGAGCCCGGCGAAATCTTCACCGCCGCAATTCTGGCTTTGGAAAGCGGAGACGAGAAACGAATCCAAACGGTTCTCCAAAAATGCGAAACCGACCCCGACCTGTACCCGGGTTTCATTTCCGCTCTTGGATGGTTACCTTTCGAAAAGGCCGAGCCATTTCTCCAAGGGCTCCTGGAAAGCGAATCGCCGGAAATCCAGCGGATCGGCATCGCCGGATTCGCCATTCATCGCCATGACCCTGAAGAAGCCTTGAAAAACGCGCTTCAAAGCGACCATCCAAGGCTCCTATCCCGAGCCCTCAAAGCCGTCGGGGAACTCGGCAAGCAAAGCTGGGCCGGTTCCGTCGTCCCGTTTTTCGGCCACGAAGATTCCGAGGTCCGCTACCATGCGGCCTGGTCCGGAGTCCTTCTCGGAGAATCGGAAGCGCGAAAAGTCCTCAAGTCCCTCGCCAAAGCGGACGGCCCCCGTTCCGAATCCGCCGCAGCCTTGGCCGTCCGAACCGGAAGAATCGACGGGAACCGCGAATGGTTTCAGAATCTCGCGGACAAGGAAGAAAACAAGCGAAAAGCCATCATCGCCGTCGGGGCACTCGGCGATCCGGCAGACATTCCCTGGCTGATTGAGCAAATGGCGACCCCGGAACTGGCTCGCGTCGCCGGCGAATCCCTGTCCATGATCACCGGGCTGGACATCGCCTACGAAGACCTGGACGCCGAACCGCCGGAAAATTTCGAAGCCGGCCCCACCGAGGACCCGGCCGACGACAACGTGGACCTGGACCCGGATGAAGATTTACCCTGGCCCGACCCCGCCGCCATCGACCGCTGGTGGGCCGAAAACCGAAAAAACTTCAAAAAAGGAACCCGGCATCTTTGCGGTCGGCCCATTACCAAAAAGCACCTGTGGGAGGTCCTAAAAACCGGCTACCAACGCCAACGCGCCGCTGCCGCCGTTGAACTGGCTCTGCTTGAACCCGGAAAACCGCTCTTCAACGTAAAAGCTCCGGCGAATCGGCAGAGGCAAATGTTGGGGTTAAAGTAGAATACGTTCTTTCGAAAAGAATCCTAATGGAAATTTCCCAGATATCTCTTGATTTTGGAAACAATGAGAACAATTTATGAAATTGTCTGGCCAGATGATCGCATTGAGCACATCGCCCTTCACGGCATTTCACCGGAGGAAGTGGAGGATACGGTTTTTGGAAATTCACTGGTACTGAAAGCGAAGAGGAGTGGTCCCAATCCCGTTTATCATGTGTTAGGCCGTACCGCTTCCGGTAGAATGATCTTTTGCGTCATCATTTCTTTTCCCGACGGAAAGGGTTACCCGGTAACGGCGCGGCCAATGACCGAAAAGGAAAAGAAAAAATATCGAGAGTGGAAAGGAAGGAGAAAATGACCAAACTCCCGGAAACGGATTCCATTGAAGAACTTGCAAAATTCTGGGATTCTAACGACCTTACCGATTTCGAAGATCAACTGGAAGAAGTTGATGGCCAAGTTTTTTGCAAGAGCAACGTGATTCAGATCGAATTTGGTCCAGAGGAATTGGACGCCATAAAAAAAATTGCCGAGGAAAAGGGTATCGATTCGCCTGATCTCATTCGGGAATGGGTGAGAGAAAAAATGGTTTTATGACTTCAGCTCGAAGGGGACCGAATCCTCGATCTACATACCCAAGAAAAAGTGCATCCTATTGGCCAGATACGGACTCGAAACGCCGAATCGCGGCGCAATGAAAAAAGGACTCCAGGAGGGAGAAAAATTTCCAATGCGTACACTAAATTACGAACTCGACATCCAAAAAGATCGGACCATCCGCATCCAATTGCCCCATGATATTTCCCCTGGGAAGCATCAAATTGTCCTGATCATTGACGAAAACGAAACCTCCCCGGAGGAAAACATCGATGAATTCCAACGTCTCCTTCACGCAACAGAAGGGATATGGAGACAAGGAGACGGTTTGGTCTATCAAGAATCCATGCGGGACCAATGGTGATAACTTGGTTCTATGGGTTAAAGCTGGCAACCCGGAACACCAAGGATTTTCCTTCAGGAAAATATGAGTTCGTTATTAACCCTTATTCCTGAGTACCAACAAAAAAACAAAAATTTTGCCATTCGATAAGCCAAAGGTCCAATTCAATATGAAGCGTTGATCCTCCCCCCAACATCGCCCCCCGGCGGAAAGAAGGTGTCTTATGGAATATGGTCAAAGGCATTTCCTCCGCAATTTCGCGATTCTTTTTTCAGCCGCTTTGTTCCTCTGGGGTTGCGGCCCCGGGAGTTCCGCAAATTTACGCTATAACTTCGGCGGGTACGAATCGGCCATTCCCTGGTACGAAAAACATTTGGCCCGCAACCCCGACGACTGGAACGCCCGCGCCCGCCTCGGCCACGCCCTCTACGAAACCGGGGAAATCGACCGCGCCATCGCCGAGCTTCAAACCGTCCTCGACCGCCGCCCCGGAATACCGAGCGCCACATATTATCTCGGTCTCGCCCAGCTTGCCAAAGACGACCGCCAAGCCGCCGTGGACACTTGGGCCGAATACCGCAATCCGGAAAAACCCAACGTCAGCCAGGCCATCGCCCAGAACCGAACGTTGGTGGCCATCAGCGAAAGCATCCGACTGGCCCGGGAAGCCATCCAAAACGAAGAAACCCTTCAAACCCGACCGCCGGAGCCCAACGTCGTCGCGGTGTTTCCCTTTCGGGACGCAAGTTCCGACAACCGCTATCGCCATTTGCAAAAAGCGATGGCCGCCATGATCATCTCCGATCTTTCCGAAGTGCCCGGGCTTCAGGTTGTGGAGCGCATTCGGGTGCAATATCTCCAGGACGAGATGGACCTGGGCGAAAGCGGAATCGTCGCCGAAGGAACGGCGCCCCGCGCCGGCAGACTCCTGGGCGCCGAGAAGCTTGTGGTGGGCGCGCTCAAAACCGGCAGCATGGCCGCGGATACCAGCATCGCGTCCACAACCGAGAGAGAGGTGGTGGACACGTTCAACCTCTCCTATCCGGAAGACCGGTTTTTCGAGCTGCAAAAAGCCATGGTGGAGCGAATTCTGGCCACGCTTCAAGTCCGGAAAAACGCCGCCGCGGTGGATATGCTGAAAAGCCATCATACAAAAAGTCTCCCCGCCGCCAATTTCTACGGCCAAGCGTTGGACGCCCAGGATGGTGGCCGATGGGCGGAGGCCCGTCAGTTTTATCGAAAGGCGTTGGATGAAGACCCGAATTTCCGTCTTGCATGGTGGGGCCTGGAGACTTCTCCGGGCGCGGAATCGCCGGGCATTTCTTCGCTGAGCACCATGACCGCCACCGACTTGGCGGAAATGGCCGAAACCGACGTTGGCGCGGCCGAAAGCGCGGACGCCGCCGAAGCCGCGGCGACATCCGCCGCCACCGCCGGGGAAAGCCCGGGCGCCGAAAACCGCGACCAGGCTCCCGCCACCGGCGACATCGGGGTGTCCTGGTAATCCCCGGAAAGGAGAGGAAAATGAATTCCATCCAGATTCCCCGACGCTTCATTCGCCCTCTGCGCGCACTGGTCGTGGCATGCTTGTTCGGCTTCTTATCCGCTTGCGGAGGAGGTGGGGGAGGCGGGTCGGAAACGGCGGGAAACCCCTCCCAAACCGGCAGTCTCCTTTTCAGCCTGGCCATATCCCCGGACGCCGGCGTCCGTCTCCAACGCCAGGGATTTGACTGCGAGGTTTTCAACATCCAATTCATTGAAGCCACCGTCTTCGACGCCAACGGGACGGTGGTGGCCATCGGAGGTCCCTGGGCCTGCGAGGATCGCCAAGGAACAATAGAAGAGGTTCCCGTCGGCGACGATTATGAAGTGGTCATCGACGCCATTGGCCCGGAAGATCAGGTGCTATTTTCCGGGTCTGCAGAGGGAATATCGGTGCCGCCCAATCAAATCACCGATGCCGGGACCATTCTGCTCCTTCCGGTCGTCAATCTTCCGCCGGTTCTTTCGCCCATCGGAAACCAGACGATTCCAGCGGGCGTTCCCTTTATTCTGGAGCTGGAAGCCAGCGACCCCAATGAAGAGGACATCCTCACCTTCGGGGCTGGCGCCCTGCCGTCGGGCGCATTTTTCAATCCGGAATCGGGGCGGTTCGACTGGACCCCGCTCCTGGATCAAGAGGGCAATTTCCCGTTGACGTTTTCCGTGACCGACAACGGCATTCCACCGTTGGGCGACTCGGAAGAGATGATTATCACCGTCGGCCCCGGCAACCAGCCGCCGATCATCGCGCCCATCGAGGACATCACGGCGGTGGTTGGCGAGTTGGTCGAATTTACCGTCATCGCCTCCGATCCGGACCCGGGCGACACCCTCACGCTCTCGGTGCAAGGTGGACTTCCGCAGAGCGCGAGCTTTGATCCGGAGACGGGCCTTTTTCAATGGCTCATCGCCGAATCCGACATCGGCGTCCGGGATATTTCTTTCGCCGCCGTGGATTCCAAAATTCCGCCGCTGAGCGATACGGAGACGGTCCGATTTTTCATTGAGTCGGGGAACGCGCCTCCCGTGTTCACGTTGCTGGGCGATCAGCAGGTGGCGGAGGGCGAAGAGTTGATCTTCGTCGTCACCGCAAGCGACCCGGACGGCGATCCATTGACCTATACCCACGGTCAGTTGCCCGAGGGCGCCGGATTCGATCCGGAAACCCAGACCTTTTTCTGGACCCCGGGCTTTGGCGACGCCGGAAATTATTCCGCAGAATTCACCGCCACCGATTCCGGAACCCCGCCCTTGAGCGATACCCTCGTCGTCCCAATCACGGTAGGGGATGTCAACCGTCCGCCCGTATTCTCGCCGGTGGAGCCGATTGAAGCGCCCGTGCAGGAACCGTTTGAATTGGTGCTTTCCGCCGCCGACCCCGACGGCGACAACCTCGCCTACGAAGCGGAAAACCTCCCCGAGGGCGCGGAATTCGATCCCGAAGTTCCCCGGTTCCAATGGACGCCGCCGGAGCTGTTGGAAGAGCCAATCACCGTGAGCTTTATCGTCACCGACGACGGAACGCCCAACCGTTCCGACGAATTGTCGGTGGAAATTACCGTAATTTCCGACAATCTTCCGCCCATCCTTTCCACCATCGGCAACCAGTTCATCACCCCGGACCCGGAATTTGGCGCGATTCTGAGTTTTCCGGTTCAGGCGACCGATCCCAACGACGATTTTCTCACCTTTTCCGGTTCCGGCGTCCCGTTTCAGCTTGGCGCGTTTCTCCGTACCGGCGCCAATCCGAACCAGGAGACCTTCAACTGGCAGGTATTCCAAGGAGACGCGGGGACCTACGCCACCACCTTCACGGTTACGGACGACGGAATTCCGACGGCTTCGGATTCTGAAACCATCTTGATCACCGTCGAGTCGAGCAATCTCCCGCCCATTCTGGACCCCGTCGGAGACCGGTTTCTGGACCTCGGCGGCGACCCGCCCGGCCTTGCGTTCACGGTCAACGCCACCGACCCGGACGGGGACGACGCATTGTTGAGCTACGCCGCCACCGGTACGCCCTTGGAAATCGGCGCCGCCTTTGACCCGCAAACCCGCGAGTTTTCCTGGTTGAACGCGAGCATAGAGGACGCCGGGACGTACGACGTGACCTTCACCGTCTTCGATTCCGGAACCCCGGAGGAAACCGACTTCGAAACCATCGCCATTACGGTCGGTTTTCCCTAGACGAGGAGAGATCATGGCTGGCGCCGCCCCGGCATTGGGTCCCGAGCGAGACCGTCCGTCCCGAAGGAGAAGGTCCCGATTGGCGAGAAAAGCGATTTGGTGGTTGGTCTTTCTGGCCGCGCTCGGGGGCGCCCCCTCGGCCATTGCCGTTTCGAAGAACGACGCCGGTCGGCTGTATTCTCTTCCTTTGGCCGAAGTGGAACAGCTCGCGCTGGAATGGTTCCGGTACACGGGATACGAAGTTCGCCGAATTCCGGAGCCCATGGGACGGGTTCGGCTGATCGGGCGGCGGGAAGGGGAAGCGGCGGCGCTGGAACTCCAACCCCGTTCCCCGCTGGCGACCGAAGTCCAGGGGCGATGTGAAGCAAACGCAAAAGCCGACTGCCTGGAAAGCCTCTGGAAAACCCTCGCCGCCTACGCGGAATGGATCCCGGGGGATGAAGCCCGCCCTTCGGCGATGGCCGTCCCGGAGGAGGTTACGGCCAAACGGGGCGCGGTGGTCTGCGTACGGGCCCGGGGCGATTCCGGGTTGGTGTGGTTTTCCGGATTTCTGGTGGATCGGAACGGGCTGGTGCTGACCACGGCGCACGGATTCACCGATCTTCGGGATTTGCGCGTGACCTTTTCCAACGGTCGATCCGTACGGGCGAACGTGTTTCGCCGGGACGTCCGGCGCGATCTGCTCCTGCTGGAAACCGGAATCGCCGGAACGCCCGCGCTTTCGCTGGGGGAGGGCCGATCCGGCGTCGCCCCCGGGGAGGCCGTGTTCACGGTGGGATGCCCGGGAAACGTCATCGGCCTTCTGCACGGCGGGGTGGCCGACGGCCCCGCCCGCCATCTGGACGGGCTTCCGCTGGTGCCCATCCGGATGGAAATCCGTCGGGGCAGCTCCGGCAGCCCGGTCTTCGACGCGGAGGGACGATTGCTGGGCATGATCAAGGGAAGGTTTCGGGGAACCGCCACGGTCGGATTTCTGATTCCCCTGGATACGATGATGGATTTCCTGCGAAAGCCGTCGCCATGAAGTTTGGACGATACGAGGTGGTGGACGAGCTGGGAAAGGGCGCCATGGGCGTGGTCTACAGCGCCCACGATCCCCAGATCGACCGGATCGTGGCCCTCAAGGCGCTGCGATCCGACTACGTGGACGACGAGTATTTCGTCCAGCGCTTCTTCAAGGAGGCGGTGGCCATCGGCCGGCTGTCCCATCCCAACATCGTCACCGTGTACGACGTGGGCCGGGACCAGGGGACGCTCTACATCGCCATGGAATTCCTCATGGGCCGGCCGCTCTCCGACTACGCGGGGGAAACCCGGCTCTCCGTGGACCGTGTCGTGCGCATCGGCATCCAAATGGCCGACGCGCTGGATTACGCCCACGGCAAGGGGGTGGTCCACCGGGACATCAAACCGGCCAACGTGCTGCTGTTGGCCGACGACCGGATCAAAATCACCGATTTCGGCATCGCCCACATCGACGATCCCACCGCCACCCGGCAGACCCAGGCCGGGGAAATTCTGGGAACGCCGGTCTACATGTCCCCGGAGCAGGTGCTGGGCGAGACGCCGGACTGCCGGTCGGACATCTACGCCCTGGGCGTCATTCTCTACGAACTGTCCACCGGCCGGCGCCCCTTCGAGGCCAAAAACCTGGCGGGGCTGTTCCGCGCCATCGCCGAAGAGACGCCCCCCGCGCCGTCGGAACTCAATCCCCAAATTTCCAGAGGCTTTTCGGATCTGATTCTCCGGTGTCTGGCCAAGCGTCCCGAAGACCGCTTCCAGACCGGAAAATTCCTGGGGGACGCCCTCCAGTCCTGCGCGACCGACAACGGCGTCTGCGAAATGGATCGGCCGCCGGCCACGCCGGGTCCAACGACCGTTTCCCGGCGAAACTGGACGCGGCCGCTCGCCTTCGGCGCGGTTCTGATTTTTTTACTGGCCGTCGGGGTCTGGCAATTCCGACCGGAGCCCGCCCCGTCGCCCGAACCGACACCGGAACCCATCCCCATGGAGCCCGCGACGCCGGAGGAACCATTGCCGGCGGCGGCGAAAGCATTGCTATCCATTCAATCGGAACCGGCTTCGGCGGAAATTTTCATCAACGGCGACCTTCGGGGTGAAGCGCCGATGGACGTGCCGCTGCCGCTGGGGAAGCACGAAGTGCGGCTGCGGCTGGATGGATACCACGACTGGCAGGCCCAGCTGGACCTGACCGAGCCGGAGCCGATTCCGCTGCGCATTCGTCTCCAGCCCATGCCCTGAACCGCGCGGCCATCCATCTCGGGCCGCGCCCCCGGAAGTCACCCGTTCCGGGGCGCGGCGAAAGGAAGGGAACGCTCCGCGCCAACGCCGTCCCCCCGAGGGCCGGCCGGAACCATCGTTTCAAACCCGTTCCCGAGCCCCGACGCGGCCGCCGCGCCGTCGACGCTCTTCACATTCCACAGGGAGGAAAAGACATGAAACGGACCATCGCCCGCTGGAGCGCGCTGGCCCTTCTCCTTGCCGTTCCGCTTTCGGCCTGGGCCCAGCCCATGTCCGGAGACCCGGCGCCGGTCTTTCAGGTCCCCGGTCTGGACGGCAAAACCTACGATCTGGCCACCATGGCGACCACGCCCATGACCGTGCTCTATTTTTTCGACGCCACGTCGCCGGCCAGTCAAGAAGGACTGTTGCGCATCGATGCCATCGCCCGGGATTACCAAACCGCCGGGATGACCGTCTGGGCCATCACCCGGTCCAGCGAATCTCAGGCCCGGACGTTCGCGGAAAACCACAAACCGGCCTTTCCCATCCTGCTGGACGGCGCAAACATTTCCGACCAGTACGACGCCCGGTTGATCCTGCCCACCGTCTGCATTCTGGGTCCGGACCGGATCGTGCTGGATCTGCTCAAGGGCGGCGGCGGCTCCACCGCCGTCATGCTTGCCCGGCTGGCGGAACGCAATCTCCAGCGCCGGGAAACGGCGGTGGCCAAGGCGCTGTCCGAGGAAGCGGTGAAGCGGGACCCCAAGACGGCCGACGCGCTGGCCGTGAAAGCCTACGCCGCCGTGGAGGAAGGCAACCTGGAAGAGGCGGAGACCGTCTCCCGGTCCCTGGCCAAGCTCCCCGGCGAGGGCGAAATCCTGGCCCAGGAGGTGAAGGCCACGGTGCTGGCGGAAAAGGGCGAAACCGAGGCCGCGCTGAAAACCGCCGAGGCCGTGGAACGGAAAGCCCCCGGCCGGGTGCAGCCCACCCGGATCAAGGCGGACATTCTCTACGCCCAAAACCAGAAGCCGGCCGCGGAGGCCGCCTACCGGGAAGCGGCCGGGAAGCCGGAGGGGAGCGACTACCAAAAGGCCCGCGCCAAAAACCGATACGGCCGTTTCTTCGCGGGCCTGGGCGACTATGAAAAGGCCCGGGGCCAGTACGACGAAGCGGTGGAGATCGACCCCTACTTCGTGGAGGCCACGTCCAACAAAGGCGTAACCTACGGACGAGAGGGGCAATGGGACCAGGCCCTGGCCGCCTACCGGAAAACCCTGGCGGTGGACGGCGCCGACCCCTTCGCGACGGCGCTGGCGCGCCAGGCCGAGGAAATGCTGGCCCTCCGCAACGACGCCCCCCGGCGGGAGCGGATGGACAAGCTGGTGAAGGAGCTGGCGGAACGATTCCGCAAGAAACAGGCCGCGCCCGGCGCCAAACCGGAAGACGAATGGACCTCCCGCCCCATGATCCTGGCCTTTGTGGATTTTCGGGAAACGGGCGGCATGTCGGATCGGGACGGCTTCACCGAAGTGCTCACCCTGGGCCTCGCCGAGCGACTCAACGCATCGGGCCGGGTCCGGGTGGTGGAGCGAGCGCTGATGGAGCGGCTGCTGGAGGAATTGAACCTGGGCTCCTCCGATCTGGCCGACCCGGAAACCCAGTTGCGGCTGGGCCGGGTGCTGGCGGCCAAACTGCTGGGCACCGGATCATTGCTCCATCTGCCCGCCGGCAGCCTGCTGACCCTTCGGCTCATCGACACCGAAACCACCGGCGTGCCCAAAATCATCACCCGCCAGATTCCCGCCGAGGCCGTGGAGCGGGAAGCCGACGCCCTGAACCGGATGCTTCTCCGCGCGGTCATCGAAGAATATCCGCTGCGGGGCTACGTGGTGGAGTCGGACGGAAAGAAGGGCATTCTGAATCTGGGCGAACGGCAGGGCGTGGTGCTGGGCACCCGGTTTCAGGTGCTCGGAGAGCCGAAAACCATCGAATATCGCGGAAAGACCCTGAAGGGCTCGCCCGAGCCGTTGGGACTGGTGGAAGTCACCGGGGTGGAGCCGGATTTCAGCCACGTTCGGGTGGTGGAAGGCGGAACGGCGGTTCGAAAAGACCGGAAGGTCCAGGAAAAAGCGGCCGATGCCTCGGCTTCCTGAAACCCTGATCGCGATCCTTCTTCTGGTGGGGGGGGGTTGCGCGCCATCGTCGCCCCCCTTGCCGGGGGAGGATGGAAGCGATTCGGCCGCGCCGCCGGGGGTGGAAAGCGTGGCGGTTTGGGCGCCGGAACCGGGCGGGCTGGTCGCGCCCGAAACCGTCCCCTTTCTGACCGAAATGGCCCCGGCCCTGGCGGGGGAGATCATGTCCGTTTTTTCGGAGTCGGCCGACTATGCGCTGGTGGAGCGGGAGAAGCTGCTCTTGGCCCTGGAGGAACTCAACCTGGGCAGCTCCGAGCTGGCCTCGCCGGAAACCCGGCTGGAGATCGGCCGGATCGTCGGAGCCAAGTGGATGGTCTTCGGCGTCTATCAGGCTTTCGGGAATGTCCTGCGGCTGGACCTGCGGCGGGTGGAGGTGGAAACGGGACGAATCGAACGGGCCGCCGGCCGCACCGCGCCCGCCGGAAATCCGGCCGCCTGGCCGGGGGCGGCCCGGGAGGCGGCGGAAGCCCTGCTGCCGCCGCGAGCAGAGCCGGGCGGCTAATCAGCGTTTCATCCATTTCCCCAAAAACGATCCGCCCTTTTTCTTGCTCCCGGTCTCTTCCGCCCCGCCTCCGGAATCGTCCTCGGACGACGGCCCCGGGGAGAGCGACGGCGGGTCCACCTCCAGCAGCCGCCCCCCGGCCATGAACTGGAAGAAAGGTCCGCCGGGCGCCAGATCGATCCGGTCGGCGGCGGAAAGAGCCAGCCCGCCGCCGGCGTCCCGGCCGTTGACCCGCACCGACGCCTTGCCCGTGAGATCCTTGATCCAGTATCGGTCGCCGTGGAAGAAAATCCGGGCATGACGGTCCAAAATGGCGTCGTGGACCATCTCCCAGTCGCAGTCGGGATGGCGGCCCACCACGATGGGCAACTCCTTGAAGACCCGCAACGTCGGCCCGAATTGCACCGAAAGCGGCTTTTTGACCCGTTGAATGTCGCGGTCGTCGGGCGGGGCGGGACCGGCGAGCGGGGCCGGAGGGGCCGCTTCGGGTTCCGGTTCCCGCTTCGGCGCCGGTTTTGGGTCCGATTTCGGGGACGGTTCCGAGGGGGGCGGATCGGGATGAAATGCCGGTTCCGGCCCCGCCTCGGGCGCGGACGGGCGCCACGCGACCGGCGCTTCCGGTTCGGCCGGTTCCGAAGGCGGGGGCGGCGTTTCCGGCGCGGGCTCGGGAGGTGGCGGCGCTTCTTCGGGAGGGGCCATGTCGTCGGACATTTCCATCAGAAAACTGAACTTGGGGCCCGACTCTTCCGAAAGCGTGACGACGTCTCCCGGCGTCAGAAATGCCTCGCCGACCTCCTTGCCGTTGAGAAAGGTTCCGTTGGTGCTTTCGTCCACCAGCTTGAACCGGTTTCCCTCGCGGACGATGCGGGCGTGGCGCCGAGAAACGGAAACCATGTCGCCGGGAAAGCGGACGCCGCATTCGGGCTCCCGGCCGATGACGATGGGGGATTCCGAGAATTCCTGAATCTCGCCTTTCAGCGGGCCTTGGATGTGGACAAGCTGAACGATGACGCGGGGTGGCTTGGGCATGGGCGGTTCCATCGGGAAAAGGGGGAATTGCACCGGTCAAAGGGGCCTTGTTCGAACGCCTCCGAAGCCTCTTGCAAAGGCTGGATGTCATAGGATGCCGGAACGCCGACGCGGCGTCAAGCCCGGCGGAAAAAGAAGCCTTTTTGCTTGATCTTCATTCGGGTTTTTATTAGGCTGTTCCTTCTTGAAACCGAAAATCCGCAGTTCGGGACTGGAATTATGGCGGCCACATCCTCGCGGGCGAAACAATCCGATGCCTAAAATCGCGTTGTCGGGACGAACCGACGTCGGACTGAAGCGGTCCAACAACGAAGATTCCTTCGTGGTGCGCCCGGAGTCGAACTTCTGTCTGGTGGCCGACGGCATGGGCGGCGCGGCGGCGGGGGAGCTGGCCAGCCGTTTTTTCGCCGAAACCGCGCTGGAGTTGTTCAACCAGAACGACGGCCGGCCCGACGAAAAAGAATTGCCGGGAATCGTTCAGCGGGCCTTCACCCTGGCCAACAAGCGGATTTTGGACCACGTCAAAAAGAAACCCAGCCACGAGGGGATGGGCTGCACCGCCGAGTTGATCGCCTTTTTCGACGGCGGCTTCGTGCTGGGCCACATGGGCGACAGCCGCACCTACCGCTTCCGCGCCGGAGAGTTGAAGCAGCTCACCCACGACCATTCCCTGGTGCAGAACATGGTCGATCAAGGCATGATCTCGAAGGAGGAGGCCCGCACCCATTCCCATCGCAACGTCATCCTGCGGGCGGTGGGCATAGAAAAGAACGTTTCCCTGGACCTGATCCGGGGGAAAACCCGACCCGGCGACCTCTACCTGCTCTGCTCCGACGGCCTCACCGACATGGTGGACGACCATCTCATCCGGGAGGTGCTCACCTCCGAGATTTCGTTGCCCCGCAAGGTGGAAGGCTTCATCGAACTGGCCAAGGTGGCCGGCGGCAGCGACAACATCACGGTGGTCCTGTCCCACGTCATTTCCTAAAACCCCTCGCTTCTCCGCCCGACCTTTTTTCCCTTCGCCGCCCTCGATTCGATGGAATTCCTTCCGCGCACGGAAGAATTCAAGCCCCCGGGACCTCGCGCTCCGCCGCCGCGATCGACCTGCCGATCCACGACGCGTTTCGCCGGACCCGATCCGATCCGCCCCGGGCCCCGGGGATCAGATTTCCCGGAGTTTTTTCAACAACCCTTCCGCCTGCTGGATATTTTGGGCCACGTCCCGATAGTTGGGGTCCACGAACCGAACCCGCTCCCACACGCGGATGGCCTTTTCCATTTGCTCGCTCCCCGCTTCGGTGAACCGTCGAATCCCCTCGTTGTAGAGCCGTTTTTTCACGGAATCGGCGTAGTCTTCGCAGGGGGCGCAGTTTCGGCCGGAGCGACGGGCCGAGGCCCGGGCGTCTTCGGCGGCCTTGCGGTCGGCGGCCCGTCCCGTGTCCTGAAAGCGGGCGAACCGTTCCAGCGCCAGGTCGAAATAGGCCCGGAACCGATAGGTCGGCGCCGGCTTCCCTCCGGGATTCAGCCGGATCGCTTGCTCCAGCGACGACGCGGCCTCCTCGAACCGACCGGCTTCGTACCGCTTTCGGCCGGTTTCCAGCAAGGCTTCCGCCCGATCGACGATTTCGCCCAGATAGGCCCGGCATTCCTGGCAGTCGGGCCGCAGGGTCAGCACTTGTTCGAATCCCTCCCGCGCCGCCACCAGATCGTCCGCCCCGTAATTGCGAACCGCCTGCTGGTACCGGGCGGTGGCCAGGTCCCGCCGGACCTGGGAATCCTCGGGGACCGCGCGTCGGGCCCGCCCCAGCATGGAAACGGCCCGGTCGTAGTCCTCCTCCCGCAACGCCTGAAGGCCCCGGACATGGTCGCCGCCGGCCGGCGGCGTGGAAACCGCGGGCGCGGGCGTCGGCGCCGGCCGCGCGTTCGCGGGGCGGGGGGGCGCTCCGCTTCCCCGGGGCATCCAGCGGCCGTCCACCCGCACCGGGGGAATCCGCAGCCGCCGGCCCACCTGGATTTCCTGGGGGTCCCGAAGGTTGTTCGCGGCCATGAGCGCCTCCAGGGCGCCAAATTTTTTGTAGGTGCCGTAATAGGTCATGGCGATTTCCGAAAGGGTTTCCCCGGGCCGCACCACGTGCGCCGCGGCGGCCCCCGTTCCGGAATCGACGCCCGCGCCGAGCCCCGCGCAACCCCAGAACAGAAGGCAGAAGAGCCCGGCGATTCCCATCCATTTTTTCATGGCCGACGTCCGCATGGAATCTATTTGATCAGTCCGATGATGTTCCGAAAGGCCGGGCCGCCGGCCTCCCCCATGATTTCAAAAACGGCCGTTTCCACGGTGGTCAGGCTCGCCCCGGCCTCCCGGGCCCGTTCCAGCCCGATCTCCTTGTTGAGCGGGTGGCGGGAGGCCACCGCGTCCGCCACCACCTGAACGCCGAACCCTTCCCGAACCAGATCGGCGGCGGTTTGCAGAATGCAAATGTGAGTTTCGATGCCGGTCAGCAGCACCTGGCGACGGCCCAGCCGGTCCAGGGCCTCCCGCGCCTTGGGTTCTCCCCAGGCGCTGAAGCTTTTCTTGGCGATGGGCTCCAGGCCTTCCAACAGCCGGGCCACCTCCGGGGTGGTCGGTCCCATTTTGTCCGGCGCCTGCTCCAACCAGACGATGGGGATCTCCAGAACCCGAGCGGCCTGGACCAGCGTGGTCAATCCCTGAAAAAAGGCGTCCCTTTCGTGCATGAGTTCCGCCAGCCGCCCCTGCACGTCGGTCACGATTAAAACGGATGATTTTGCGGTCAGCATACGACCTCCCCGGATCCCGAAGTCCTCCGGGACCCCGAATGATGGAAAACGGCGCCCAAACGGCCCGAATCAGTTTCCGAGGGAATACTTTCGGGCCAGATCGTTGTCGATCACGTAAATGCAGACTTCCTTGGCCCCCTGCTCGGTGTACCGGTATTTGTCGCAGAGATTTCGGATCAGATAAGCCACGTCCTCCCGAATCCGCTTGTCGTAGGTGCGAAATTCCTCGCCACCGTAATCCTTGATCGCCTTCCGGAAATTTTCGTTCTCCATGAAGGGGTCCAACACTTTTTCCTTGAGGTTGTAGACGTACCGCTCGTGGAGGGCCTTGAAAAGGTCGGTTTCCGTGAGGGGTTTTCCCTCCAGCATGACCTCCTGGGTGAGCGTCTTGGCCGTGTACTCCCGCTGGGTTTCCCGGCGGAATTCCTCCCGGAACTCCCGATCGATGGAACCGCCCAGCAGCCGACTTTCAATGCCCCACAGAAAATCGTCGGTGATTTCGATCCGTTCGCCCGTGTAGCGACAGGTTTCCGAGGCGCCCATCTCGAAATTGATGGCGAAGAGGTAGTTCTGCAAATCCCGGGAAATGCGGGCCTCGTTGTAGTAGTAGAGCGATTCCTTCATCTCTTGGAGCACCGTGTAGTCGTACATGCGCAACAGCGATTCCAGGAATCCTTCGGGAATGGCGTCGCTCAGATCTTTGCGGATGCGGATGAAATAGTTGCACAGGGTGGACATGTTGACGAGCTTGTCGTCCCGGGCGCAGGTGGAAAAAAAATCGCTGAAAATTTTGATGGAATCCCGGCCGGAAAAGCCCTTCTTCCCCTCGGTTTCCGCTTCGTCGAGCAACAGTAGCCGAATTTTTGCGGTAAACCGCCGCCGGTCCTCCTCGGCGAGCCAGCGGGGAATGTAGCCGGTGTAAATCTCCATTTTGAGCAGTTGCAGGTTTTTGTCGCAATACAGCCGATACTTGTCCGGGTCGCCGATCCAGTTGAGCAGGGCGTCGGAACGGGTGTTGAGTCGGGTGGAGATGATGATCCGGGCGAAATTGTGCAGCACCCGGGGCAGAAAGCTGTCGTCGATCTGCTTGCCGAAGATGTTGCGGTATATCTGCACCTCGGTGTTGAGGTCCAAGACGTAGAGAATGGAAATGTATTCGATCCGGTCGGAGAAGGACTGAAGCCCGTGTATGTTCTTCTTGTCCTCGGGGTTCATCAGCGCCAGGAAGAGGGAATCGACGTTTTCCTCCACGTCCTCGACCTTGTGCACGCCCTCGCTGACGATGTTGTGCAGTTCAATGAGCCGCTCCACGTTGTGGGACTTGATGTCCATCAACGCGTAGATGCCGTTGTTGGTCTTGGCGTAGCGGGAAAAGAGATATTTGACCTGGTTGCTGTCCCCCAGCAGCTCGTTGACCCGCCGCTGAAGCATGGGATTGGTGAGCACCGTTTCCCGCATGGGCCGATCGCCCGGGTTGAACACGCTGATGCCCTCGCCCAGCCTTCGATTGAAATGGTAGGGCCGGACGTAGACCATTTTGAAGACTTCTTCCGGATTCTTCAGCTTGTTCAGGAGGGCCTGGTAGAGCGAACTGCAGATGGTGCAGGGCTTGTCCCGGAAGACCCACTCGTAGGCCTTGTCGGTGAAAAGCTTCCATTTGAACTCGTCGTTCTCGAACAGGTCGTCCAGCAGTTGCCGCCGGTACCGTTTGGGCACCACCAGCAAGGGATATTCATGGCTGGGGCAGGGGACTTCCACGTAGTCGCCGGTGAGGTGGGGAGACAAACGCTCCTCGTCCAGCAGGCCGTCGAAGGCGTCCCGCCGGTCGATCCCCTCCGGCTTTTCCAGGCCCTCCACGCCGTTGTGGTTTTCCTCGCCGTGGTTGGTCAGCAACTGGTAGAGCTTTTCGATCAGCGGACGGGCCTCCGTGTCGGAAAAGCCGCCGAGCAGATTCCGGTCCAGCCGCCAGACGGTTTCGTAGCGCACCCCCTCCGACGTGTTGGCGTAGGACTCGAATTTTTTCAGCAGATTGTTGAGAAAGGTGCTTTTTCCCGAGCCGGGCGGGCCGTCGAACACGTAGATTTTGTTCTGCTGGGCCCCGCGCTTCAGGGATTCAATCCGGTTCATCAGCCGATTGGCGAAGAGCCGATCCGCGAAAAATGGATGATCCGAATCGGCCACGAAGAGCCGGTCGCAGTCGTAATGAAGATATCGGATCGACTCGGGATCGTTGGGGTATTCGTCCACCCCTTCCTCGACGTAGAAGTGGATCATATCGTAAAAACTCTGGGATATGTTCCGGAGCACCCGATAGGGATCCTCGGTCATCCGATTCAAAAAATCCTGAAAGGTCATGAGCAGGGGCTGGTCCCGCTCGCTCATGCTCCGGTTCAGGTTGTCTATGGCGTGTCGAACGTTTTCCATCCATCCTCTCGCTGAAAACCGGTGGCGTTCACGGTTGCCGGTTGAAGTCGGAAGTCGCCGCGGCGAAAAACCCGTCGAATCAGGCCGCCTCGTCCATGGCGTAGAGAATCCGGCGGGACAGCTTCCGGTTTTCCATGGTGTAGAGCACCCGTTGCCACTGAAGGTCCCCGGTGGTCTCCGGTTCGTCCGAGGGGGCGGGCGGCGTGGCCCCCGCGGCATACACTCCGTGCAGGGTCGGCGTTCGGACCACTTCGCTGGTCTCCAGTTTCACGGCCCCGCCCCACAGAAATTCGACGCCCATCAGCGTGTTGGCGATGAAGTCCCGCACCAGCGGCTTGCCTTCGAACCGGTGGACCAGATACAGGCCGTCTTCCTCGGTGCGCTCCGCGTCCACCGTCACATGGGGCGGATGATAGAGCGAGTCGAACAGCATGTTCCGATAATCCTCGGCCTTTCGGGACTGCACGAAATACTCGTAGACCATCCGGTCCCGGTTGAGCCGCTTGCCGGCCACGAACAGCCGGTGACGATCCACGAAATCCTGATCCACGAACTTGCCGATAAAAGTGAAATCGCACAGGTTTTCCCGAACATCGAAAATCAGGGCGCGGCCTTGCCCGGTTTTCCGGTCGAAGTTTTTTCGCTTTCCGGCGTCCAAAATCTTTCGGTAGTCGAAGGAGTAGACGCCCCGATCCCCCATCTCTTCGAGATAGTGGAACAGCCGCATTCCCAGGGCGTAGGGATTGAGCCCCACCCGGGGCATGGAGGTCACCGCGGCGTTGACCCGCGCGAAATCCACCTCGTGCCCTTCGATCCGATCGTCCCGCATGAAAAGGGTTTCATGCCAGTAGCTGGCCCATCCCTCGTTCATGATTTTGGTTCGAATCTGGGGCTGAAAAAACAGGGAGGTGTTTCGAATCACCTGGACGACCGATTTCATCCAGATGTTCTCCTCCCGGTTCAGAAACGGAGAGTGGGCGGTCAGATACTGGAGCAGATCCTTGGGCCTCCGGGTTTGCCGTTCTCGGCTTTTCTGATACAACGCGCCGAATTCCGGATGCTCGCGGTCCACGTCGGTAAAAAAGGCGTCTTCCCCCAGGTCGCCGTACTCCCGCGTGTACGCGTTGAACCGTTCGATCTGCTCCATGTACTCGCCGATGGAAACCCGCTTGTGGCGCTGAAGGAAGATGTCGAAATAGAAATCGACCCGGTCGGTCTGCACCGCGGCGGCGGGCCGGTGCAGATCGGCCAGTTCGTCGTGAAAGGAGACCAGGTTGTCGATGCCCCGGGCGAACTCGATGACGTAATCGACCCATCGGCCCTTTTCCGACCGGAGCTTGGCGATCATCCGTTTGTCCGAAAGGGCCTGACCGGTGAAGTCGTAGTCCCAGGTATGCCGGAAGAACAGGTTGTTCTGGAAAAAATCGATGTGGCCCAGCACGTGATAAAAAATCATCACGTTGAGCCAGTCGGGATTGTTGTCGTTGTAGTAGGAGATGGCGGGCCGGGTGTTGATCACCGTCTCGTAGGGGTTGCCGGGATACAGCTCGTACTTGCCGCGCCCCTTGAGCACCTCCACGTCGTGGACCCAGTAGTCGTACAGGGTGGGGATCATGACCTTGGGGGACAGGTCCAGCAGGTCCCGGTTGGTCACGATGTATTCCAGGCTTTCGTCCTCGAAACGCAGGCCCATGTCCCGGGCCCGTTCCTTGCAGCCCTCCATGATCTTTTTGGCGTGTTGATCGATCAGTTCCATGCATTCCTCCCGTCCGACGGGGCGCCCCCTCAGGAGATCAGCGTCTTGATGCCTTCGATGAGCCGGGTTTCGGTGGCGTCCTGCCGCATGACGTCCATCCGGACGAGATCGGGATGGTCGGTCAGCAGGCCGGATCGGTTCAGATACCGCTCCACCTCGCTGCGGTTTCGCTGGCTGGGATGCTCGGCGATGGTGATGCCCACCCGACTGGCGTAGGCCAATATTTTCTCCAGCTCGGGCAGGGACTCCTTGCCGTCGGTGTCCCAATCGTCCCCGTCGGTTCCGTGGAAGACGTAGACGTTGTAGTCCCGGGCCAGGTTCTCCGCCTCCACGATTTCGTTGACCAGGTGAAAGGCGGAGGCCACCTTGGTCCCCCCGGCCACCTTGGAGTTGTAGTAGGTGTAAAAATCCTTCACCTCGGCGGCGTCGGTGTCGTGGAGGATGAAGCGGGTCTCCACCTGCTTGTCGTACTGGTACAGAAGCCAGGAATAGATCAGCACGTGCTGGGAAACCACCAGCTCCGTCGGCTTGCCCATCATGGAGCCCGAATAGTCCCGCAGGAAAAAGACCACCGCCTGGGACTCGTAATCCTTTTCCCGGGAGAGAATCCGGTAAATCCGATCCGAGGGGGAGATCAGAAATTCCGATGGATCGATCCGGTCGATATCGGGCAGATTTCCCAGGGCGATGTTGGTCTCCACGATTTTGCGGAGGGTCGCCTTCTTGTCCAGAAACTGGCCCACGCCCGGATGGCGGTCGGTCATGTCGTAGGTGTAGCGGGTCAGCGACCGTTTTTTCCCCTTGTCCTGGAGATTGGGCAGCTCAAACTTTTCGGTGAGAATCTTCCCCAAGTCGTAGGCGCTGGACTCCATTTCGTGCTGGCCGCCGCCCCCCTCGCCGGGGCCGGCCCCGGAGCCGTTCGCCTCCCGCACCGGCTGCTCGCCGATCACCTCGCCCTCCTCGCCGTCCCCGGAGCCGCCGGCCTCTTCTTCCTCTTCCGGCGGCTTGACCGAATCGTGGATCAGTTTTTCCTCCACGGTGGTGGGCACCACGACGATTTTGTCCCCGCCCCCCTGGCCGGGCTTGATGAGCCGGCCCACGCGGATTTTTCGGGGAAAACCGTCTTTTTCCCGCAGCTTGTCCCGTTCCAGCAACTCGTCCAGCGAGCGCAGGTGAAGGGCGGGATTGGGCATGGGCGGGGCCGCGGTCTGCAAATCGGTCAGATCGACGTATTCGTACGGCCCGGTCGGGCCGCCGTCGGCGACGCCATCGGGCGGCGCCACCGGATGCGACCCGCCGGTATTCAGTTCGGCGCGGAATCGCGCTTCCCGTTCCCGGGAAATTCCCCGATCCCGAATCGCCTCGAAATAGGCTTCCGGCGGGGCGGATGATTTGCGGGTCATGGTTCCCCCTTGAAAAAATACCGCCGCGACGAACGGCGGCGATTCGGGCGATCTACATTTCGTCTTCCTGGGTGCAGAAGTATTCGATGGTTTTCTGGGCGCAGGTACGGCAGTAGCCCAGCTTGCCCAGCATGGTTTCCACCATTCGGTCGTAGAGTTTCTGGTTTTCCTCGTTGGTCCGGTTGGCCAGCGCGCCGATGAGGCTGCCCGCGCCGGCGATGTCCGATTTGAGCCGGACGTCGGTGACCGCCTTGACCAGCTCCAGGTTGTCCATGAAGTCGTAGTTGGGGTCCACCGAGATTTTCTGACCGTAAATCTTGCGGATGGAGGTGCGAAAGCTCTCCCGCTGTTCCTCGGTCTTGAGCCCCAGCCGTTCCTCCACGCTGTAGACGTACCGTTCGTCCACCTTCAGCGCCTTCAGCTCGCCGGTCTGCGGGTCCTTGTACTTCCACATCCGATCCGGCCCCAAATTTTCGGCGTCGATGCCGATGATCATGTTGACGTAGTTGAGCACGTCCTTGCGGATGGCCAACGGCTCGTCCATGTAGGCGTTGAACATTTCCGTCATCACCCGTTCCCGGTAGAGCCCCTTGGCCGTCTTGAGGTCTTCCAGATACTTGGCTCGATCGTTGGCGTCGGGCACGTAGTCCAGAATCACCCGTTCCAGGGAACGAAAGATGTCGTAGGCGAACATGCATTGCCCCTCGTTGGTTTCGGAGCTTTCGATGAGGAGCTGCACGGCCCGCCCCACGTTCCGCTGCCCCAATCCCTTCTGGCCGAAACGCTTCACGATGTCCGGATTCTGGTTGAGGGTGTCGATCACCTCCGCCAGAGTTTTGATGCTTTTCTCGCCGGCCACCTCGCCGGACGCCAGCTTCAGCATCTCGATGGGGGTGAGCTTCTCGGTTCGGGGCAGGCGGGACAGCACGGCCGCCACCGATGCGGCATAGTTCAGGTTCGGGTCCTGATGGAGCGTTTCCCCATTGATGGTGGTTCGGGACTCGTTGCCGATGGTGTAGGCGGTCAACTGGCGCTGGAGCTTGTAATTGGTGTTGTGGGACACGTAGCAAATCCGGCATCGATCGACGATGGGGGCCTCTTCCTTCTCCGCCAGAAACCGGTTGAACTCCGAGTTGTTGCTGGTGGCGATGATGAGACTGTCGATGGGCCACTTGAAGCCGTCGATCTCGATGCTTCGGTTCTGGATCACGCCCAGGTAGACCTGGACCAGATCCTTTTTGTTCTTGTAGATTTCGTCGCTAAAGTGAATGCCGCCGCCGGCCACCCGGGCCAGCGCCCCCCGCCGAAGGTCGAAACGGTAGGGATTGTTGGTGTCGGTGATGTGCAAAAGCCGCTGGATCGACTCCTCCCCCAGCAGGTCCACCGCCGAGGAGGTGATCTTGTCCTTTGCCGGATACTTGCCGGTCACCGTGCCCAGGCTTTCCATCAGCGGCACCGGGATGACCTCGACAAAATCCATCATCCGGTCGATATCGCCGTCGCAGTGGGTTCGGATGTCGTTCCAGATATATCCGCTGCATGCGCCCATGGGCCGATAGTCGTCCCAGAGGGTGTCCATCGCATGGTCGGAAAAACCGATTTCTTTTGCCAGCCACTCCCGGGTCTGGCCGGCGGTTTCCATCAGATTCATGCCGAGGATCATGGGGTCCTCGTAGGTCTGAGACTCGATGACCTTCAATTTTCCGTAGCTGCCGAGCTGATCGATGTTTCGGAAACGGAAGGTATATTTCCGGTTTTGCTCCCGGGTCAAAAATTCGCGATAGCAGGCGCAGAGAAAATCCACGAAAAAGGTTTTTCCGTTGCCGGGCTCGCCCACCAGCACGAAGGCCATCTCCTTGGAGGAGCCGCCCTCGGCGGCGTCCTTCACGTAGGAGACGAAGCTGTTGATCTCGTCGTACATGCCGATGACATGTTTTTTGCCTTTTCGGAAAATGCTGAAATCGTACGTGGTTTTTCCGTTGACCACCACCTTTTCGATCTCGCTTTCCAAAATCATCCGCGCAACGGACTGGAAGGCGTTTTCGAAAGAGCGCCGTCCTTCCTTGACGGCGGACAGATGGTGTTGGAGCGTCCGGTTGCCGGTTTCTGCCATGAGAAAACCTCCCGTTGAGGCGGACGTCGTCGTTTGGACGTGAAGGGGTTCGGTTCCGAAATCGATTCGACGTGTCGGCGCGGCCCGAACCCCGCGGCGAAACCGGGGCGGCCCCGTCCGCAAACCGAGAGCCGATACGGACAGCATAGAGAGTCGCCGCCGAGTTTTCAAGAAATTTCCGGCTCCGCAAAGGATAAGGAGCGCGGCGAAAACCGCAACGCCTCCGTCCCGAGATCAGGACGGGGCGAGCACCAGCGCGGTTCGGCTGGGCAGGTATAGCCGAAGCGTCGAGAGACCGTCCCCGGAAACCGGCGGGGCGGAATGACGGATGTCCGGATCCAGCCGGCCGTGGCCGCCAAAGGCCGCGGCGTCGCCGTCCAGCACCATCCGGTATTCCCCCGGCGGGGCGGGAAACGGGTAGCCCTCGTGGGATCGGGCGGGATGAAAATTGAAGGCGAACACCAGACCGGCCCGGGAGAAGATCAGCACCTTGTCGTCGTTGTGCTCGGCCAACAGATGCACGGCCGGATCGGCCAGCAGCCGGCGCTCCCGGGCCAGGCCGATCATCGCCCGGTCGAAGGCGCCGAGAAACCGGAATTTGAGCGCGGGGTCCTCGGCCAGTCCCCACTGCCGCCGGGCGTAGTGGTAGGACCAGTCGTTGCCCTCCCGGGGAAAGTCGATCCACTCCGGGTGGCCGAACTCGTTGCCCATGAAATTCAGATAGCCGTGGCCCGCCGCGGCCAGGGTGATCAGCCGAATCATCTTGTGGAGCGCCATGGCCCGGTCGGTTCGAAGATGAGGATCCTCCGCCCCCATATGGGCGTAGATGTCGGCCTCCATGAGCCGGAACATGAGCGTCTGATCCCCCACCAGGGCCTGGTCGTGGGATTCGCAGTAGGAGATCGTGCGCTCCTCGGCGCGGCGGTTGTTCAGCTCGTGCCAGAGCTGGCCCATGGGCCAGTCCTCGTCCTCCCGCTCCTTGATCAGCTTGATCCAGTAGTCGGGAATCCCCATGGCGAAACGGTAGTCGAAGCCCGTTCCGCCCTCGGATTCGGGGGCCGCCAGCCCCGGCATCCCGCTCACGTCCTCGGCGATGGTCACCGCGTCGGGGCGAAGCCGGTGAATGAGTCGGTTGGCCAGGTTCAGATAGGCCAAGGCGTCGCGGTCGATGTTGTCGCCGAAATAGTCGTCGTACCGGGTGAACGCCTTCTCCAGTCCGTGGTCCTCGTAGAGCATGCTGGTCACGCCGTCGAAGCGGAAGCCGTCGAAGCGGTATTCGTCCAGCCAGAACCGACAGTTGGACAGGAGAAAATGGATCACTTCCGGCTTGCCGTAGTCGAAACAGCGGGAGTTCCATGCGGAATGACGGCCCCGGGGGCCGTCGTGGAAATACTGGTACGGGGTGCCGTCGAAGCGGCCAAGGCCCTCCACCTCGTTGACGACGGCGTGGGAATGGACCAGGTCCATGATCACCCGCAGCCCCATGCCGTGGGCCGTGTCGATCAGGTATTTCAGGTCGTCCGGCGCGCCGAAGCGGGAGGAGGCGGCGAAAAAGCTCGAAACCTGGTAGCCGAAGGAGCCGTAGTAGGGGTGTTCCTGCACCGCCATCAGCTGGATGGTGTTGTAGCCGGCGTCGGCGATCCGGGGAACCACCTGGTCCGCGAACTCCCGGTAGCCGCCCACGCGCCCCTCCTCCTGGGCCATGCCCACGTGGGCCTCGTAGATCAAAATCCCGGCGTCTCCGGGGGCCGGAGACGGGTGCCGCCAGGGGTGGGGAGTTTCGGGCCGCCAGACCTGGGCGTTGAAGATGAGCGTCTCCGGGTCTTGCACCACCCGGCGAGCCCAGGCGGGAATCCGATCCCCGCCGTCCCCGGGCCACTCCATTCGAAGTCGATACAAACTTTCGTGGCCCAGCGCGCCGGGCGGGATTTCCAGCTCCCAGACGCCGTTGTCGTCGATCCGGCGAAGGGCGAAGGCCGGGTCGGCGTTCCAGCCGGAATGGTCGCCGATCAGGCAGATCGCCTCCGCGTTGGGGGCCCACTCCCGGAAGACCCATCCGCCGTTCCGGAAATGGAGACCGAAATACTCGTGGCCGGAGGCGAAGTCCCCCAGGGAAAGGCCGTCGGGCAGCAGTCGCGCTTCCATCTCCCGGCGGTGATCCATTCGGGCCTGGATGATCTCCGCGAAAGGCTCCAGCAGCGGATCCCGGCGGACGATGCCGGGAAGGGGAGCGGCGGGCATCGACGGTCGGATATCGCCCTTGTCGGGCCGCTTTTCGGAATCAGGCATAATCGGTAATCAGGGGACGATGAAGCATTTTTTCGTACAAACGGATGTACTCCTCCGCCGTGCGGGCGTGGGTGAACGTTTTCCGGGCGTGGATCATGACCCGTTCGATCTGCGCCGCCTTGACGTCGGCCGGCAGCTGGTGGAAATTCATCGCCTCCTTCACCGCCCAAAACAGCCCCGATCCGTCGAAGACCTGAAAGAGGAAGCCGTTGCCCCGGTCGGCCCGGACGTCCATATGCGTCACCGTGTCGTGAATGCCGCCGGTGTCGTGGGCCACCGGAAGGGCGCCGTAAATGGGGCCGATCATCTGGGGCAGACCGCAGGGCTCGAACCGGGACGGCATCAGCACGAAATCGGCCGCGGCGTAGGCCATGTGCTCCAGCCGCTCGTCGAAGTCGCAGACGGCGATCCGCTCTTCCAGCCCGTGGAAACGGGCGATGTTTTGAAACACCGACTGGTAGGGGCCGTTGGCCACGAAAACCACTTGCAGCGCGTCGTACCAGAAGGCGGAAATCATGTCGTAGATGATGTCCGACAGCAGCTGGCAGCCTTTCTGGATCGGATCCAGCCGGGAGGGCCAGAAAAAAATCGGCGCCTCCGGATCCTGCGCCAGCCCCAGCAGCTCCTGAAGATGGACCTTGTTCTCCCGTTTGGCCGGCGCGTGGTCGGCCGGCGCGTAGGTCCGCGCCAAGGCCTTGTCGGTTTCGGGGTTGAAGGCCGGGTCGGGGGCGTTGAGAATGCCGAAGGCGCAATCCGCGTGAAACTTGCCGGCCAGCTCCCGGCGGATGGAAGGCTCCACGAAATCGTGTCGCCCCTCGATGATCTCCAGCAGAAAGGTTGGACTGACCGTGTTGACGAAGTGGGCGGCGAAAATCCCGCTGGTCAAAAAATCCAGGGAATTGGTCTCGCGGCTCTCCTCGTAGCTCTGGGGCACCCGGTCGAAAAAAAGATGCCGCCAAAAGGATGCGGCGTCGATGCCCCGGTCCTCGATGTGGGACAGCGGACAACGAACCGTGTGGATGTTGTGGATGGTGAACAGGCAGGGGATGTCCATCTCCCGGGCCATGGCCGGAATGAGGGCCGTCATCCAGTCGTTGCAGTGGATCAGGTCCGGCTTCACCTGGGGAACGATGTAGTTGAGCACGTCCCGCTGAAAGGTGAGGGAGAGCTTGGTGTTCTCCAGCCCGCTGCCCGCGTATATCTGGTTTAGGTAGAAAAAGGCCCGGTCCTTGACCAGGTGGAGCCGCTCGTCGGGCATGACCTCGAAGATGGCCTTCTGCTCCTTTTTCAGAAACGGCGCCAGCCGATCCAGAAAAATGGAGCGGTAATCGGGCAGGGCCACGTGAACGTCGGCGCCCTGCTCGAACAGGGCGCTGATCAGCGCGGCGGAGACGTCGGCCAGCCCTCCGGCCTTGGCGGTCAGGTAATGGGCGAGGTTCCCCATCCGATCCGGAAGGTAGGTCACCTCGGGAGTCACGATGAGAATCCGGGGATTTCGCCGCGTTTCGGTCATGCAATCTCCTTTCCGAGGATCAGGCCCAGGTGATCAGGCCGGGGATGTTTCGGGTCCAGCCGTCGCCCTGGGGCGTGATCCGGGCCGAAAAGCCGTAGCGGCCGGAACGTTCGCATTCCACCTCGCAGGCGTACAGGTAGCCGCCGCCGCCGTGGGGCTCCACCATCCGCATTTCGTGGGCGCGGGCTTCGCCCAGGCTGTCCACCGACTTCAAAACGCCCATGTACAGCTCCACAACCACGTCGTCGGGCCGCAGTTCTCCAAGATGCACTTCGGCGGTGGCCCGCAACTTTTCCCCCACTCGAAAAGGCCCGTCGGTCTGAAGTTCGGGCGTTTCCAGATGAACGCCGTGCCACAGATCGACGAGCCGCCGACGGCGTTCCGCCAGAGTTCGGGCTTCCGCGGCCCCGTCGGCCAGCAGTTCCCGAATTCGGCCGCGGGCCGGCTCGTAGAATCGCTCGTCGTACTCGGCCACCATGCGATGACTGCAAAAGGTCTCCATGCCCATCTTCATGGAGTTTTTCATCATCCGGACCCATTGTTGGGGAAAATCCCCGTCCCGACGGTCGTAAAAGGTGGGAATCACCTCGTTTTCCAGCACGTTGTACAGCGCCTGGCTTTCCACCGCGTCCTGGTAGGCCGGATCGGCGTACTCTTCCCCGCCTCCGATCTTCCAGCCCCGATCTTCCGCGTAGCCCTCGCACCACCAGCCGTCCAGAACGCTGACGTTGAGGACGCCGTTGATGGCGGCCTTCATGCCGGACGTGCCGCAGGCTTCAAACGGCCGCCGGGGCGTGTTGAGCCAGACGTCGGCCCCCTGGACCATGTGCCGGGCGATGTGGATGTCGTAGTCCTCCAGAAAGACCAGCCGCCGACGGATGGCCGGATTTCGGGCGAACTGGACCAGCCGCTTGATCAGCTCCTTGCCTTCGTGGTCCCGGGGATGGGCCTTGCCGGCGAAGATGAACTGGATCGGCTGGGTGGTGGAGGTCAGCATGGCCTCGAACCGCTCGGGATCGTGAAGCAGCAGGTTGGCCCGCTTGTAGGCGGCGAACCGCCGGGCGAAGGCGATGGTGAGAACGTCCTGGTCCAGCACCAGCTCCGCCTCCCGCAGCACGTCCCGGGGGGCGTTTCGCCGCTTGTACTGCTTGGCCATGAGCCGGCGGCAGGTTCGGATCAGCCGGGCACGACTCATGGTGCGGCCCCGCCAAAGTTCCTCGTCGTAGATGTCCTCGATGCGGGAGACGTTCTCGGGACTGGAAGGATGACGCCGCCAGTCCGGCCCCACGTAGCGGTCCATGAGCTGGGAGTTTTCATGGCCGAGGAAGGAGGAAACGTGGACCCCGTTGGTGACGTGGGCGATGGGCACCTCTTCCCGGGGCTTGCCCGGCCAGATCCGATGCCACATCTCCCGGGCCACGTGGCCGTGAAGCTCGCTCACGCCGTTGCAGTAACGCGCGAAACGGGAACCCAGGATGAACATGGAAACCGGCCCGTCGGCCCCGGCCTCCGGCGGCACGCCCCACGAAAGGATCTCGCGGGGAGAAATCCCCAGACGGGCCTCCAGCGGCTCCAGATAGGGCCGGATCAAATCCTGGGAAAATTCCTCGTTGCCCGCGGCCACCGGGGTGTGGGTGGTGAACACGGTGGAGCGGGGCACGATTTCCAGGGCGGTCCGAAGGTCCACCTTATGCTTTTCCATGATCTGGGCCAGCCGCTCCAGCGCGGAAAAAGCGGAGTGGCCCTCGTTCATGTGACAGACGGCGGGCTCCAGCCCCATGGCCCGCAAGGCCCGCATGCCGCCGAGCCCCAGCACCATCTCCTGGGCCACCCGCATGTGGGCTTCCCCGATGTAGAGCTTGGAGGTGATTTCCCGGGACTGCTGGCTATTTTCGGGCAGGTTGGTGTCCAGCAGAAACAGGGGGACGCAGCCCACGTTGACGCGCCAGACCGCCGCGTGGATCTCGCCGTCCGGGCCGGTCACGGAAACCCGGACTTCGTCGCCGCTCGCGTCCAGGGCACGTTCCGCCGGAAGCTGGTAGATGTCGGTCTCGGGATACTCCTCCTGCTGCCAGCCTTCCTGGTCCAGATACTGGCGGAAGTAGCCCTGGCGATACAGCAGCCCCACGCCGAGCAGAGGAAGATCCAGATCGGATGCGGACTTCAGGTGATCCCCCGCCAGCACGCCAAGGCCGCCGGCGAACAGCGGAATGCTTTCGTGAATGCCGAACTCCATGGAAAAATAGGCGATGACCCGGCTGGTCTCGAAGGAAAAGCCGAATTCGCCGGTGCGGCCGCAGACGAGTTCCTCGTATTTGTCCCGAACCCGCTGCATTTGGCCCAAAAAACTTTGATCTTCGGCCAGCTCGGCCAGCCGCTCCTGGGGCACGTAGCCGAGGAACCGGATGGGGTTGCGGGCCGACCAGTCCCACAGCGGCGGGTCGATCCGTCGGAACAGCTCCACCGCCTCGTAATGCCAGCACCACCACATGTTGCGGGAAAGGGTTTCCAGGAAGGAGAGCGGCTTGGGAATATCGGGAAGAACTTGTACGGTTTGCAGATGATCCATAAATATCGATCCCATTGTTGGAGGTCATTCGAGGCTACGGAAAAAGCGGTGCGTCCCGTTTCGCCGAAAGATTTGCGAACGACGGTCGCGGCGCATTGTAATCGGGGGCGTCTCTTGGCGGAAACCGTGCGAGAGAAAAGAAAAGGGCGGTGGAGATTCTCCACCGCCCGAAGACGTTACACCAGATGCCCCCCGGTAATCAAGGGGGCAATGTTCGGATCAGCGAATTCCCGCCACGACCTGGAGGTCGTGGATGACTTCCTCCAGCCCAATGACGCCCCCGTCGGGGTTCACCAGATCGGCGCGATTGTCCACGTTGGCCGGGTTCAAACCGGCCAACACCTGGAGGCCGAGAATGACGTCGGCCAGATTGACGACGCCGTTGTTGTTCACGTCGCCGGGCCGTACCGCCCGAACCTCGTAAATGAAGGACATCGGACAGCTCTTTCCGCTTTCGTCCACGGCGGTGATGGTGATGATGGACGTGCCGGACTGGCCGCTCCGAGGCGTCAGGCCCAAGGTCAGATCGATGGGCGTTCCGGCTTCGGAAAACAAGGTCCCGTCGGGGTTGAGCGTATTGATCTGAATGCCGGTATTCTGAATCAGACCGGTGTTGCTGCTCGTCGCGGAAACCGTCAACAGGCCGCCTTCGCTATCCGTGATGCTGAAGGGGATCCCCGTAATCGGCTCGTCGATGTTGGTAAGCTGTTCGGAAATCTGGCTGATGACGGGGCAGCCGCTCTCGTTCACGCGCAAGGTGAAAAAATCGCTGACGACCGGGGAAGTGGTTCCATCGTCCACGCTGATGGTAATGACGGCGGAATCGTTGGACCGGTTCGCGGCGGGGGTCGCGGTAAGTTTGAGGTCGGCCGCTCCCGGCGGTTCCGGCGTCACGACCCCACCGCTGGAAAGGCCTTCGATCTCAAGACTGTCATTGGGGAACAACGTTTGGTTGTTGGAAATAACCGAAACAGTCAGCGGATCGCCGTCCGCGTCCTTGACCCGGAAATTCAGAGTATACGGCACATTTTCGAATGTGGACTGTTGAAGATCGGGAATATCCAGCAATACCGGCGGATCGGGCAACGGATCCACGCGGAGGGTGAAAATTTCCTCGCCGGTAAAGGAATCCGGAAGCAGCGTGATGGCCAATACAGTAATGCTGGTTTCCACCGTTTCCGTGCTGACGGGCTTGTCGTCCGCGGGCATGAGCGTCAGATCGTAGGAATGAACGCTGCCCGAGGAGCCAACGTATTGGACCACGATATACGGAGGGCCGTTGGGAATCAGATTGATATCTCCGGAAGAGGCTCGAACCTCCAGCACCTCCGTCACCGTTTCCCCGGATTGCAGCGGGAAGGTCACGTCCAGCGTGAAGGTGAGACTGGTGTCTTCGTCCATGGCCTTCAGGTCGATGGTGTCGATGTCCGGCTGGCGCACGTCGCCGCCGCGAACCTTCAACACGAAGCTGGTTTCGTCGGCCCGTCCCGATCCATCCACGACGGTAACGGTGATGGTGGTTTCCCCCACCAGATTCAGCGGGGTGACGACCATCTCCCGGTTGAAACCCGTCTGCGCGGACGCGAAAACTTCGACATTGTCGTCGGGTACCACTTCCTGGTTGCTGGAAACGATGTCCAGGATCAGGTCGCCCACCGCCGTTTCCGGATCGGAAATCAAAAAGGGAATGGGATCGGTCGCGGTGCTGACCGTGGTGAA
>CAYFVR010000014.1:0-32918 GCA_964346545.1 uncultured Desulfobacterales bacterium
ATCCTCCTGCTCGGCTTCGGCCTTGTGGGACTGGGCGTCGCGGGGCGGAAGCGCTTGAAGAAGTAAACGCAACCCCCCTCAATATGCGAATTTGGTTGAAAGGCGGGAAGGCCTCTTGGAGGCTTTTCCCGCCTTTTTCCGTTTTGAACAAGGACACGGTTCGGCCCGTCGTCGGAGGCGTGATTGGGCCGTCGCCAAGTCTTCCGTTTCACCGCCGTGGATCGCCCAAATTCAAAGGGTCCAAATCCGAAGAGGATTTCGGCCGTTTGGGTTCGAATCATGTTCGCGCTTGAATCCTGTCGTCGTTTCAGGCAGCCGCCTCCTCCTCCTCCCTCCCCGGCGAATATCCAAAAAACACCTCGCCGATGGCGCCGTTGGCGGCGTTGAGATTGGCCTGAAGGTCGTCGGTGAATTCGTGAAGGCCCTGATCGAAGACCTTGTGGACCCCGATGTAGGCCATCTCGGCGCAGAGATGGCCCAGACGCTGTTCCGCGTGGTTCCGGAAGTTTCCCACCGGGGTTCCGGAAATGGCGTGGAGGGAGCGCTGGGCGACCATCAGGCAGTGCAGCACCGCCCGGGGGAAGTCCCGGTCGAACAGCAGAAATTCCGCCACGTTGCCGGGATTGATTCGCTTGTAATGATGGCGATAGGCGTCCAGCCCGCCGGAGGCCCGAAGCAGGGCGGCCCACTGGACGTCGTCGTAGGCGGTGCCGACGTAATCGCTGGCGGGCAGCAGAATGAAGTATTTCACGTCCAGAATGCGGGAAGTCTTGTCCGCCCGCTCCAGATACCGCCCCAGGCGGCAGAAATGCCAGCCCTCGTCGTGGCGCATGGTGTCGTTGCCAATCCCCCCCAGCATCATCCCCCGCAACTTGATCTGCTGGCAGAAGTCGTAGGGGTTGTCGAACACCAGATTCTGGTTTTTTCCCGCGTTTTCCACGGTATGATGGAAGGCGTTGATCTGCTCCCACATCTCCGAGCTGATGATGTCCCGCACCGTTCGGGCATTCTCTCTCGCGGCCCGGAGGCAGGAGATCACCGAGTGGGGGTAGGTGGTGTCGAACATCAAAAAGGAGGTGACGTTTTTCTGGGTGTAGGCTTCGTAGCGCTCCCGGAACATTTCATTGTCGCCGGTGGTGCTCACCAGGGCGCCCCAGTCCTGCCATTCCTCCTTGCCCGGCATGTCCAGGGTCATGTGCCAGTTCACCTCCACGAACCGGGACAGGTTTTCGGCCCGTTCCAGGTAGCGGCTCATCCAGTACAGGGCGTCGGCAACTCGGCTCAACATATCTTTTTCTCTCCAGAATGGGGGGGATGATCGGTCGTCCGTTCGGTTCTTTCCGGCCTTCGCCGGCGGCTTTCTCCCCCTTTTGCAAAAGGGACCGGGGGGATTTTTTCGGATCGGAAGGCTCCGTTTCCATCTCTACCCCGCCAAGCCGCCAAAGTGGAAATCGGGACGAATTGCATTCGCCCTCGGACAATCCGGCACATTCGTCCTTCGGAAATCCCAAAGTGAACGGGATTGGCCTCAGCCCATGGACTGGCGCTGGGTTTGGGACGCCCCCGGGGACTGGGACTGGCGCAGCGCCGTGGTTCCGTTTTCCGGCGTGTCCGCCTCGCCGCCGTCGGCGGGATCGCCCACCACCCAGGTGTCCTTGCTTCCCCCGCCCTGGGAGGAGTTGACCACCAGAGAGCCCTTTCGGAGCGCCACCCGGGTCAGGCCGCCGGGCAGGACCCAGACGTCCTCGCCGTACAGAATGAAGGGGCGAAGATCCACGTGGCGCCCCTCGAAGGTTTCGTCCACGATGACCGGCGCCCGGCTCAAACCCAGGGCCGGCTGGGCGATGTAGTTGCGGGGGTGTTTCGACACCCGCTCCGCGAAGGCCGCCCGCTCCTCCGGGGTGGACACCGGGCCGATCAACATGCCGTAGCCGCCCGACTCGTTGGCCGCCTTCACCACCAGCTTGCCCAGATTTTCCAAGACATATTCCCGGTCCTTCTCCCGCCAGCAGAGATAGGTGGGCACGTTGGGGATGATCGCGTCTTCCCCCAGATAATAGCGAATCATTTCCGGAACAAACGCGTAAATCACCTTGTCGTCGGCCACCCCCGTGCCCGGCGCGTTGGCCAGGGCCAGACGGCCTTTTCGAAACACCTCCAGTATTCCCGGCACCCCCAGCAGGGAATCGGGACGAAAGGCTTCGGGGTCCAGAAAATCGTCGTTGATCCGGCGATAAATCACGTCCACCCGTTGCGGCCCCTGGGTGGTCCGCATGCAGACGTAGCCGTCCTGGACCACCAGATCGCTTCCCTGCACCAGCTCGATGCCGGTTTCGTGGGCCAGAAAGGAGTGCTCGAAATAGGCGGAGTTGTAAATCCCCGGAGTCAGCAGGGCGACGGTGGGGTTTCGGCTGCCCGGCGGGGCGATGGAATAGAGCATGTCCAGCAGACGGGCCGGATAGACGTCCACCGGCTTCACGTTGGAGGCGGTGAAGACCTCCGGAAAGGTCCGCTTCATCAGCCGTCGGTTGGCGATGACGTAGGAAACGCCGGACGGGCACCGGAGATTGTCCTCCAGCACGAAAATATCGCCCTTTTCGTCCCGCACCAGATCGGTGCCGGTGATGTGGCACCAGATGCCGCCGGGCGGCTTCAGCCCCTGGCAGGGGGGCATGTAGCCCTCGGCCGACCGGATCAATTCGCCGGGGACGATCCCGTCCCGGACGATTCGCTGTTCGTTGTACACGTCGTCGATGAACAGGTTCAGCGCCCGAATCCGCTGCTTCAGTCCGCGTTCGATCCAGTCCCATTCCGTCGCTTCCACGATGCGGGGCACGATGTCGAAGGGCCAGATCTTCTCGGCGCCGGACTCGTGGCCGTACACGTTGAAGGTGATGCCAAGGTCGAAGAGCGCCTGTTCGGCGGCCCGCTGGCGGCGCTTCAGCTCGCCCGGGGGCAGCGATTCGATTTTTTGGCACAAAATTCGGGTGCCGCCCCGGGGGCGGCCCGGGGCTTCGAACATTTCATCGTAAAATTCGCCCACGTCGTAATCGGCAAAGCTCATGGTTTTCTCCTCGGGATGGCGGCGATCCAGGACGATTTCACGCGGCGGAGGCCCCGCGGGAAGCGAGTGGCGGCCCCGTCGCGCACGGCGGCGCGGGAGCGGTCGCGGCGGAGAATCGGTTCGATAAACAAGCATTTGTCTCGGAATTCCCGGGAATTCCAACCGGTACCTTACGGAATTGTTTCTCAATACATCATAAAAACCGCCGCTCTGTCAAATCCTCCCAATTCGATGACCGCCCGGCGGTTCCCCCTTGCATTTCCGGGGGGATCGGAATAAAAAAAGCGTTTCATCCCATCCTGGTCCCGAACAGCCGTCATGGCCCCGAGGAGTTCCCCATGTCCATTCGCGTCGCCCTGAACCATATGACCCATTATCGGTACGATCGTCCGGTCAACCTTTCGCCCCACGTGGTTCGACTGCGGCCGGCGCCCCACTGCCGCACGCCCATCGAAGCCTATTCCCTGACCGTCCGGCCCGAAAACCATTTTATCAACTGGCACCAGGATCCCTTCGGCAATTACCAGGCCCGCCTGATCTTTCTGGAAAAGGCGCGGGAGCTGTACGTGGAAGTGGACCTGGTGGCGGACATGACCGTCATCAATCCGTTCGACTTCTTCGTGGCGGAATCGGCCGAGGAATTCCCCTTCGCCTACGGTTCGGAGGAAAAAAGGGAGCTGGCCCCCTATCTGGAAATTCGGGAGTCGGGTCCGCGCCTCCGGGAATGGCTGGCCGAAGTGGACCGGACGCCCCGGCGCTCCATCGACTTCCTGGTGGACCTCAACCGGCGGCTGTGGGGCGACGTCGGCTACAACATCCGGATGGAGCCGGGCGTCCAACGCTGCGAGAAAACCCTGGAAATCGCCCGGGGCTCCTGCCGGGACTCGGCCTTTCTGCTGGTCCAGATCCTGCGTCACCTGGGGCTGGCGGCCCGCTTCGTCTCCGGCTACCTGGTGCAGCTCGCCCCCGACGTCAAATCCCTGGACGGCCCCGCGGGGCCGGAGGCCGATTTCACCGACCTCCACGCCTGGACCGAAGTCTACCTTCCGGGCGCGGGATGGGTGGGGCTGGACCCCACCTCGGGCCTCTTCGTGGGGGAGGGGCACATTCCCCTGGCCTGCACGCCGGAGCCCGGCAGCGCCGCCCCCATCATCGGCTACACCGACAAATGCGAGACCGAATTCGAGTTTCACAACAAGGTGGAACGGATTTACGAAGACCCGCGGGTGACCAAGCCCTACGACGACCGCCAATGGGCCGCCATCAGCGCCCTGGGCGAGGCGGTGGAGGCCGACCTTGAGGCCGGCGACGTGCGGCTGACCATGGGCGGCGAACCGACCTTCGTTTCGGTGGACGACATGGAATCGGCCCAGTGGAACACCGCCGCCGACGGGGTTCACAAACGACAATTGGCGGGGGATCTGATCAAGCGGCTCCACGCCGCCTTCGCCCCCGGCGGCATGCGCCACTACGGCCAGGGCAAATGGTATCCCGGCGAGCAGCTGCCCCGCTGGCGGCTGTCCTGCTTTTGGCGCATCGACGGGGTGGCCATGTGGCGGGACACGGCGCTCTTGGCCGACGACGCCAAAGACTACGGCGCGACCCGGGACCACGCCGCCCGGTTCATGGACGGCCTGGCGCGGCGGCTGGGCCTTCCGGCGGAGCGCATCGTCCCCGGCCACGAAGATCCGCTCTATCTGCTTTGGGCCGAGGGGGGCGTGCCCGACAATCTGGACCCGCTCAAGGCCGATCTCAAGGATTCCTTGGAACGAAAGCGCGTCGCCCGGCTGCTGACCGGCGACCCGACCCGGCCCGCCGGCTACACCCTGCCGGTGGAATGGGACTTTGCCGCGGACGCCTGGACCAGCGGCCGCTGGACCTTCCGCCGGGGCCACATGTTTCTGATTCCCGGCGACTCCCCCATGGGTCTGCGCCTGCCCCTGGGCAGCCTGCCCTGGACCGCCGAAGAGCGGCGCCCCTTGCCGGAACGCTCCCAGATGGCGCCCTTCCCGCCGCTGGGCGATTACCATGCCGCCATTTCGGAACGGGCCGCCGGGACCGGTTCCGAGCGCCGGGAGGCCGCCGAGCTCAAACGGCAGCCGGCCCCCGCGCCGGCGGAGGAAACTCGCACGGTGAAGGTGACCCACACCGCCCTCTGCGCCGAGGCTCGGGACGGACGGCTCTACATCTTCCTGCCGCCCATGGGCTATCTGGAGCATTACCTGGAGCTGATCGCGGCGGTGGAGCTGGCCGCGGAGGAGATCGGCATGCCGGTGATCCTGGAGGGCTACGAGCCGCCGGCCGATCCCCGGCTCCGCCAGCTCCTGGTGACGCCGGACCCCGGCGTCATCGAGGTCAACATCCATCCGGCCGCCTCCTGGTCCGACCTGGTGGACACCATCACCACTTTGTACGAGGAGGCTCGGCTTTCCCGACTGGCCACGGAAAAATTCATGCTGGACGGCCGCCACACCGGCACCGGCGGCGGCAACCACGTCACCATCGGCGGGGCCAAGCCGGCCGACAGCCCCATGCTGCGGCGGCCCGACCTGCTTCGGAGCCTGGTCACCTACTGGCAGCACCATCCCGGCCTGTCCTACCTGTTCGCCGGGCCGTTCATCGGTCCCACCAGCCAGGCCCCCCGGGTGGACGAGGGACGAATCGAGCAGCTCTACGAGCTGGAGATCGCCTTTTCCCAAATGCCCGAGGGGGAAACCGAATTTCCCTGGCTGGCCGACCGGTTGCTGCGCAACCTGCTGGTGGACATCACCGGCAACACCCACCGGGCCGAGTTTTGCATCGACAAGCTCTTTTCGCCGGACAGCCTGGCCGGCCAGCAGGGCATCGTGGAGTTTCGGGCCTTCGACATGCCGCCCCACGCCCGCATGAGCATCGTGCAGATGTTGCTGATCCGAACCCTGATCGCCTGGTTTTGGCGGGAACCCTACCAAAAGCCGCTGGTGCGCTGGGGCACGGAACTCCACGACCGGTTCATGCTCCCCCATTACGTTCGGGAAGACATCCGCGACGTGGTGGACGACCTGAACCGGGCCGGCTATCCCTTCGAGCTGGACTGGTTCGCGCCGTTCCAGGAATTCCGATTTCCCCATTACGGAACCGTGAACATCCGGGACATTCAGCTCGACCTGCGCATGGCCTTGGAACCCTGGCACGTTTTGGGCGAAGAGGTCACCCGCGCCGGAACCTCCCGCTACGTGGACTCCTCGGTGGAACGGATGGAGGTGAAGGTTCGGGGCCTGACCGACGGCCGCCACGTCGTCACCTGCAACGGACGCCAGGTGTTGCTCCACAACACCGGCGTTCACGGCGAATACGTGGGCGGCGTCCGCTACCGGGCCTGGCGTCCGCCCTCGGCCCTGCACCCCACCATCGGCATTCATTCGCCCCTGGTCTTCGACCTGTTCGACGCCTGGAACGGCCGGGCCATCGGCGGCTGCACCTACCACGTGGTCCATCCCGGCGGCCGAGGCTACGACACCCTTCCGGTCAACGCCTACGAGGCCGAATCCCGGCGGGTCAACCGGTTCTGGCCCTTCAACCACACGCCGTCTTCCGCCGCCACGCCGCCGCCGTCCGGTCCTTCCGTCGGCCGGTTCGTGCCGGAGGGAACCCCGCCCGGGCCCATGGCGACGCCGAAGCCGGAGCGGAACCCGGAATATCCCCACACCCTGGACCTGAGGCGCGACCCCGATGTGCCCGCCTGAACCCATGACCCAGTCCCAAGGGGGCGGATCGCCCGGACCCGCGCCGCCGAGCCCGGCCGTCATCTGCCACGCCTACGCCGTTCCTCCTTCGGGCTACGACGAAATGTGGAACGAGGCCGGCCAGCTGCGCGAACAGTGGCGCCCGTTCGTGGACGCGGTGGAGGCGCTGGGCTGCGAGGAGATGGAGCGGGCCGAGGTGGAGGTCACCCGCCTGCTGCGGGAAAACGGCATCGCCTACAACCTTCACGGCAGCCCCCAGGGCGTTCACCGCAACTGGAAGCTGGACACCGTCCCGCTGATCTTCGGGGTCGAGGACTGGAAGCACATCGAGGCCGGCCTGCGGCAGCGGGCCCTGCTGTTGGACCGGATTCTGGCCGATCTCCACGGCCCGCGCCGCCTGATCCGGGAGGGGCTGCTTCCCCAGGAGCTGATCTTCCGCCACCCCGGATTTCTGCGGCCCTGCTTCGACGCGGGGCCCTCCGAACACAATCAGCTCCTGATCCATTCCGCCGATCTGGCCAGAGGGCCGGACAACCGGTTTTGGGTGATCGGCGACCTGACCCGCAACGCCGTGGGGCTGGGCTACGCGCTGGAAAACCGAACCGCCATGGCCAACGTGCTGCCGAACCTGATCCGCTCCTGCCGGGTGCGGCGGCTGTCCAACTTTTTCCGGGAGCTTCGGGCCGAGCTGGCGGCCATGGCCCCCCACAAAAAGGATCGTCCCCGCATCGTCATTCTTTCCGGCGGCCCCCAGGACGAATCCTATTTCGAGCACGCCTATCTGGCCGCCTATCTGGGCTATCCGCTGGTGCAGGGCGACGATCTGACGGTGCGGGACGCTTGCGTCTGGCTGAAATCCCTGGACGGCCTTCATCTGGTGGACGTCATCCTGCGGCAGGTGGACGACCCGCTGTGCGATCCGTTGGAGCTGGCGCCGGATTCCCGGCGGGGCGTGGCCGGCCTGCTGGAGGCGGCCCGCCGGGGCAACGTGGCGCTGGTCAATCCGCTGGGGGTGGGCGTGCTGGAGAATCCGGGGCTCATGGCCTTTCTGCCCGGCATCGCCCGCCACCTGCTGGGGGAGGAGCTGCTGCTGCCCTCGGCCGCCACCTGGTGGTGCGGCCAGCCGAAGGAGCGGGACTACGTGCTGGAGAACCTGGAACGGCTCATCGTCAAAACCATCTGCCACGTTCCCGGCGGCGGCGGCCTGGTGTTCGGCTCTCTGCTGAGTCGGGAGGAGCGGGCGGTCTGGCGGGAGCGCATTCGCGCGACCCCCTACCGGTACGTGGGCCAGGAGCAGATGGCCTTCTCCACCGTCCCCACCCTGCCCGGCGGCCGGATGGAGCCGCGCCCCGCCGTTTTTCGGACCTTCGCGGCGGTTCGGGCCGAGGGCGGCTACGCCGTCATGCCCGGGGCCATCGCCCGCTGCGGGGCGGACCAGTCGAGTTCCGTGGTTTCCCGCCGCACCGGCGGCATTCTCAAGGACGGCTGGGTCATCGCCACGCGGCCCGAAGTTCACATGAGCCTCTGGCTTCAGCCCGGCCGGCCGGGCCGGCATTTCACCGGGGCCAGCGTGCTGCCCAGCCGGGTGGCGGAAAACCTGTTCTGGGTGGGCCGCTACGCGGAACGGGCGGAAGCGGCGGCCCGGATTTCCCGGACGGTGCTTTGGCTGGTCGGCGAAAGCGACCGCTACGGGGAAGAGGCGGAAGCCGAGGCGCTGGGCCATCTCGAAAGCCATCTGGTTCGGCTGACTTTGGGCCGCAACGTCGCCGCGAACAAGGTCGGGCGCGCCGACCGGCTGGGCGCGGCGCTGGGAGACCCCGAACAGCCGGGCAGCCTGTATTCCACCCTGGGCGGAATGCTCAACGCCGCCTATGCGGTGCGGGACCACTGGTCCACCGACACCTGGCGGGTCATCAACCGAATCGAAGCCTTGCGCAAAGGGCTGAACGGTCTGGAAGTCGGCGTTCCCCGCGTGGTCGTCCGAAGCCTGGACGACGTGGTCGCCACGCTGATGGCGCTGACCGGGCTGTGCATGGAAAACATGAGCCGGGAGGCGGGCTGGCTGCTGCTGGACATCGGCCGCCGCATCGAACGGGCTTTGATGTTCATCTCCTTTTACCGGGCCCACCTGACCCTTCGGGTGGAACCGGCGGTGGCCAATCTGCTGATGGAGACGGTGTTGATCGCCACCGAAAACATCATCACCTACCGCCGCCGCTACCGATCCTACCTGGAGCTGGAAACGGTGCTGGACCTGCTTTTGCTGGACGCCAACAACCCGCGATCCCTGGTTTATCAGCTCAACACTCTCAAAAATCACATCGACGCGCTGCCCCGGGAGCGGGCCGCCTATCGGCTGAGCGAAGAGGAGCGGATGATTCAAAAGGCGACCACCCGGCTGCGGCTGGCCAACACCGCCCTTTTGTCCGAGGTGGTGCCCAAGGCCGGTTGCCGCCAGCGGCTGGAGGGGCTGCTCTCCAGCCTCAAGGTGCTCCTGACCCGGATCGCCGAGGCGCTTTCCGGCACCTATTTCAGCCATACGCCGGAGCCCCGCCAGCTTACGGGCTCCGCCCGGGAGAACCGGCCGTGATCTACCGGATCACTCACCGGACCCGCTACGTCTACAACGCCCCCGTGACCTTTTGTCACAACGAGGTTCGGCTGCTGCCCCGGGAGGTCCCCAACCAGGTCCGGCGCGCGGCCCGGCTGATGGTGGACCCGTCCCCCACCGTCCTGCGGGAACGAACCGATTTTTTGGGCAACCGGGTGGCCTATTTCGCGGTGCAGCAGCCCCACGACGAGTTGACGGTGACCGCTTCCAGCGAGGTCGAAGTCCATCCCGTCGAGCCGCCGAACCCGGAGGCTTCTTCGCCCTGGGAAACCGTCCGGGAGGCCCTGGCCGTCCGCACCGATTCCGAGACGCTGGAGGCCCGCCAATACGTTTTCGACTCTCCTCTGGTCTCCGTCTCCGCCGCGCTGCGGGACTACGCGGCGCCGTCCTTTCCGGAAGGGCGTCCCGTTCTGGCGGGGGCCAAGTCGTTGATGGAACGCATTTTCCGGGAATTCGAGTTCGTCCCCGGCTTCACCTCGGTGGCGACGCCGCTTTCCCACGTGCTGAAGCACCGGCGGGGCGTTTGCCAGGATTTCGCCCATGTGGCGGTGGGCGCGCTTCGTTCCCTGGGGCTGGCGGCCCGATACGTCAGCGGCTATCTGGAAACCCTGCCGCCGCCGGGCCAGCAAAAGCTCCAGGGCGCGGACGTTTCCCACGCCTGGTATTCGGTCTGGTCCCCCGAGGCCGGCTGGACCGATTTCGACCCCACCAATGACATTCTCCCCCGGGACCGCCACGTCACCACCGCATGGGGCCGCGACTACCAGGACGTGACCCCGGTGAAGGGCGTCGTCTTCAGCGGCGGCGGCCACAAGCTGATCGTGTCGGTGGACGTGGAGCGGGCGGGGGAATGATCGAAGCCCGCTTCGACGTTCCCTTCATCGCCGATCTGGCCCGCCGCGAAAAGCAGATTCAGCAGAACTACCGTCCGGTGATCGCCGTCCACAAATGGTTCGCCCGGCGTCCCGGGACGCTGTTCCGGGGGCTTTTGCTGGCGGAGTTCGGGGAGGGGGCGGTTTCCGAGGATTTCTACCGGGGCCACGTCTTTTCGGACATTCGGGTGGCCGATCCCTTCATGGGCGGCGGCACGCCGCTTTTGGAGGCCAACCGGCTGGGCTGCGACGTGACCGGCTTCGACATCAATCCCATGGCCGTCTGGGTGGTGAAGCGGGAGCTGGAGCGGCTCGATCTTTCCGCGTATCTGGCGGCGGCCGAGGCGTTGCGGAATCATCTCGGGGCGGAAGTCGGCCATCTGTACCGGACCCGTTGCGCCCAATGCGGACGGCCCGACGCGCCGGTGAAGTATTTCCTCTGGGTCAAAACCCTGTCCTGCGCCGAATGCGGCGCGGCCATCGACCTCTTCCCCGGCTACCGCATCGCCGGAGCCACCCGCCATCCCCGCCACGTTTTCGTCTGCGCCCATTGCGGAAGTCTGACGGAAACCGACGACGCCAAATCCCCCGGCGATTGCGCCGCTTGCGGTCGAGGTTTGGAAACCAAAGGACCGGCCAAACGGAGCCGGGTTTCCTGCCCGGGTTGCGGAGCGGAAAATCGGTTTCCCCGGCCGGAAGAGGGGCCGCCCGTCCACCGGATGATCGCGGTGGAATACCACTGCCCGGACTGCAAGCCAGGGCGCAAAGGACGGTTTTTCAAATCGCCGGATGTGGCGGATTTGGCGCGGGAGCGGGAAGCCCAAGAGCGGTTCGTGGGGATGGAGCCCCGTTTCGTTCCGGACGTGGAAATCCCCGCCGGCGACGAAAGCGACCGGCTGCACCGGTGGGGATACCGGCGGTATGCCGAGATGTTCAACGCTCGCCAGCTCTTGGGGCTGGAATTGAGCGCCCGATGGATCGCCGAGTTTCCGGACGAGCGCGTCCGCAACGCGTTGTCCACCAACCTGTCCGACCTTCTCCGTTACCAAAATTTGCTGTGTCGATACGACACCATGGCGCTCAAGTCGCTGGATATTTTCTCCATCCACGGCTTTCCGGTGGGCTTGATTCAGTGCGAATCCAATTTGCTGGGCATCCGGGAAGAAAAGCGGAAGACCTGCGTGGGCAGCGGCGGGTGGGCCAACATCATCGAAAAATTCCACAAGGCCAAGGCGTATTGCGAAAAGCCGTTCGAAGTGCGGCACGAGGGCCGGCGGAAAATGGTCGTTCCGGTGGAAGGGGAATGGATCGGAGATCATCCGTTGGCCGGGGATTCGCCGGAAACCCGGGGGCGGACGGTTTCCCTGCATTGCGGAGACGCGGCGGTAGCGGAGTTTCCGGAAAACTCGTTGGACGTGGTGCTCACCGATCCGCCCTACTTCGGCAACGTGCAGTATGCGGAGTTGATGGACTTTTGCTACGTTTGGCTGCGGCGGCTGGCGGGCGAGGACGCGCCGGGTTTCCAGTTGCCCTCCACCCGGAACGCGGCGGAGCTGACCGGAAACCTGAACATGGGCCGGGGCATCGACCATTTCACCGAGGGGCTGTCGGCGGTGTTCCGGAAGATGGCGGTCGCGTTGAAGGACGGCGCCCCGCTGGCCTTCACCTACCACCACAACCGGCTGGAGGCGTATCTCCCGGCCGCCGTGGCGCTGCTGGACGCCGGCTTCGTCTGCACCGCCTCGCTGCCCTGCCCGGCGGAGATGGGGGCGTCCATCCACATCAGCGGGACGGGTTCCTCCATCGTGGATACGGTTTTCGTGAACCGGACGACGGGGAGGGTGAAACCATCCATGCTCCCGGAAACGGCGGCCGAGCTGGCGGAATGGGTCCGGGCGGATTTGGAACTGCTGAAACGGGGCGGGGTGAATCCGACGGCGGGCGACACGCGGTGCGTGGCGTTCGGGCACTTGACGCGGTTGGCGATTTGGAATTTGCGGGAGGGGTGGGATTTGGAGCGGCCAACGGAGGAACGATTGGGGAAGGTTTCCGATTGGATGAAAGGTTTTGGTGGGTGGGAGGAGGGGGAGCGGTTTTTGGCGCCATCACCGAAGACGACGGAACAGTTCGGGGCAAAGCCATCAGAATCCAGCACCTTTCCGAAATCAGCCGAAAATGGAAATCCGAAGGCCATCCGCCTTTCGAAGTCATCGCCTGCATCGGCGGTCGCGGTTTCGGCGTCCGCCGGGAAGACATGAAGAAAATGCTCATCGCCACCCAAGGCAAAATTTTCACTTTGCGGACGCTGGATCGGATGGTGGGGGCGACGCGGCTCGGGGTGTTTGCGTCTCAAATGAAAATGGAGTAGCCTCTCTGAAAAGCGGGATTCCCCGCAGAAAAGTTTTTAGAAATTACAGCATACAAAATTGAAAGGTTCTAAAATGCAAACCATTATCATCAATGTTTCCGACAAGGCACTGGCGGAAAAGGTGACTTGGCTTTTGGAGCACTTCCAAAGTGACGGGTTGGAAATTGTATCGAAGGAAGACTTGGACGACCTGAAACAATTAAAAGCGACGCGTGAAGAGGATTCCATTCTTTTTGAAAAGTATCTCGAAAATGAAAATCTCGATTCGTAAAAGTGCAATTCGAGATTTGAAGAAAATTGAATTGAAAGACCGTGAACGACTCCATTCCAAAATTTTGGATCTGAGAAATTTCCCGGTGATTTCCAACACTAAAAAACTGACCAACTTTGAACCCGCTTATCGCTTGAGAGTCGGTGATTATCGGATTCTATTCGATGTTTTGGGTGACACCATCGAAATTGGTCGCGTCTTGCATCGCAAGGAAAGCTATCGATAGATTTGAAAATTTTCCGGTTCATTGACACGATCCAACAATTGCAACGTCTTCCGGAACGATTTTTCTCCCTTCAAAAGCGTTCGCTTGCACCGCTTTCCGATCCGGGTTATATTTTATCGACGATGATTGTCTTGCAGATCATGAATCCAATACCTCGACTCACGACGCACCCGAATTCATGATCTGAAACCCCAATACTGGAGATCGGCGCCATGACCGATACGCAAACATTGCTTTCGAGGATAACGGTCAACCCCAAGATCATGCTCGGAAAACCGACCGTCCGAGGGATGCGGATCACCGTTGAACAACTGTTGCGGGCGCTTTCCGCCGGCATATCCGAAGACGACCTGCTCGGTGAATATCCGGAACTGGAGAAAGAAGATTTCCAGGCCATTTTCGCATACGCAACCGCATTGGTCGAAGAAGAACAGGTACTCCCCGTCGAAATCCCGGCATGAACGGGTCCAAGCTCAAATTTTTCGTTGATGTTGGGGTCGGGAAAAACATCGAAGAATATTTGAGGGATCAAGGATATGACACCAAGGCCGTCCGAGAAATGGACCCCCGGATGAAAGACGAAGAAATCATCCGCACAGCGTTTTACGAAAACCGAATGATTATCACGATGGACAAGGATTTCGGCGAACTTGTCCATCACTCTTCCATGAACCACAGCGGCATATTGCTGTTGAGATTGGAGGATGCCACAGGGGATGAAAAGCTGAAATTCATGGATTACATCATGAACAACTTTTCATCCCAAACTGATCAGGCTGCCGCGGTTGTCCCCCCCCCCAATGTTTCAAGCAATTCAGAACCAGCGCGTATATTCCCTCTCCAATTCCCCGCCTGTCGTTTAAATGGCCGATATCCTCGACCAGATATTTGCATGCCGAAATTAAGGATGGTAATATGCCGATGAATCCAAACAAAAGGAAAGATTCATGATACCTGTAAGCCTCTCCAATGCCAATAAATCCTTGGCTCAACTTATCGAGAAGACGGTAGCGGACAGCGAAGAGACCCTTATCGTGACCGAAAAGGGTTCCGTTGTAATGATTGATCAGAAAGAATGGGAAAACATTCAAGAAACGCTCAATTTGCTGCGCGATAAAAAATCCCTTAAAGCTTTGTTGGATGGGCACCGGGAAAGGAAGGAAGGCAGGCGGCCTTCTGGGGTCAGTGTCGAAGAAGCATTCAATGACTTATAAAATTAACATCCTAAAAATCGCCAACGAAGACTTGGACTGGTTTCGAAAAAACGACCGGAAAGGGTATTGCAAATGCTTTGATTTAGTTCGAGAAATTATGGAAATTCCCAGAAAAGGAACGGGTAAACCTGAACGGCTCAAACATTTTGATGAAGAAGTCTATAGCCGCCGAGTTAACCGAAAAGATCGTTTGGTTTATACCATATACGAAGAACAACGGGAGATAGACATATCCTCTTGCCGAGGGCATTATGGTGAATGATTTTTTGTTTTTAAACTCAAAATTTAAGTAAAAATTTTCAGTTTATATTCACTGAACAACATTGCAAAAACGACCTTATTGGGGTCGCTTGAGGGCCGATCACGGAAATCAGTCGGATTCGGTGGAATTGGCGTACCGTGGAATATCCTGCCTGAAACTCATTCTCGTCGGCAAATCTCCAAATCACCCACCCTCCAACGCCTCCAACAACCTCCCAAACGTCCGCCACGCCGTTTCCTCGGAATTTCCCGCCGCGACCCACAAACTGAGCTGATTCATTGCCCCGGCCAGCGCTTCGGCGGCGGCTTCGGAGTCCGGCACGTCGATTTCCCCTTGCCCCGCCAATTCCGTCAACGCCTCCGCCAGGGTGCGGGTCGTGTGGCGAAAATCCAGTTCCCGCCATTCCGCGATTCCCAACACCGCTGGACCGTCGGTCATGACGATTCGCTGGTATTCCGGTTGCTGGGACTCCCGAAGAAAACAACGGCAGCCGGCCTCCAGCGCCGCCCAGCCGTCCGCCTCCCGGTTTGCGGCGGTTTCTATGGCCGCGCCCATTTCCGTCAGCAAGGCTTCCACCATCTCCCGCAGCAATCCTTTTTTCCCGGCGAAATGATGGTAAAGCGCCCCGCGCGTCACGCCCGCGTCTTCCGCCATCTGAGCCAGCGACAAGCCGTCGTATCCGGAACGGGTGCAGGCGGCGATTCCCGCCCGCAAAATTTCGTCCCGCGTCTTTTGCGCCTCTTCGTAGGTTTTCCGTATCGAACCCATCGAGCCCGCCCCGGAATTTGCCGAAGCCTACGGCGCCGCGGATTCCTGACCGCGCGGCTTTCGGATATCGGATGGATTCGGCGGAAATCGGGTTCAACCAGCCAAAATTGGATGGCGCCGGTGCCGTTTATGATCGCCCAAACGCAAAGACCCCGCCTCATGATCCATGAGGCGGGGTCTTTTCTGTTTTCATTTGACTGGAGCAACTGGCCGAAAAGCGTGTGAATGGTCCCCTGGGAGCGACGAGTGGTACTCGTCGAATGGGGGGGCTCGGCCGGAGCTGAGCGACGAGTGCAACTCGTCGCTCCCGGTCTTCGTTTTGGAGATTTTCGCCAATCGACGCTACTCCGACTCCCGCTGCGCCATCTCCTCGGCCTTCAGGTCTTTGCGAAGAATTTTGCCCACGTTGGTTTTGGGCAGGGAATCCCGGAACTCGATTTTCACCGGCCACTTGTATTTGGCCAGGTTCTCCTTGCAGTAATCCAGCAGCTCATCCTCCGTGGCCGTTTCGTTGGGCTTCAGCACCACGAACACCTTGGCGGCCTCTCCCCGGGTGGGATGGGAAACCCCCACCGTGCAGGCCTCCAGCACCTTGGGATGCTCGAAGAAAACCTCGTCGATGTCCCGGGGGTAGACGTTGTATCCGCCTGAAATGATGAGATCCTTCTTTCGGTCCACGATGTAGAAATACCCCTCTTCGTCCATTTTGGCGATGTCGCCGGTGTGCAGCCAGCCGTCGGACGTCAGCACCAGTTCCGTCTCCTCGGGCATGTTGAGATAGCCCTGCATCACTTGGGGCCCCCGAATCAAAAGCTCGCCCGATTCGCCCACCGGCACGTCGGTTCGGCCGTCTTTCAGGTCCACGATTCGGCATTCGGTGCTGCAAACGGGAACGCCGATGCTGCCGACCTTCCGTTTGTCCTTGTGGTAGGGATTGACGTGGGTCACGGGCGAGGTTTCCGTGAGCCCGTATCCCTCCACGATGGTCGAGCCGGTCTTGGCCTCGAAATCCCGGATCACCTCCACGGGAAGGGGGGCGCTGCCGGAAAAGCAGCCGCGAATGGAGCCGAGGTCGGTTTCGCCGATTTTCGGATGATTCAGCAGGCCGATGTACATGGTGGGCACCAGCGGGGCGAAGGAGGGGCGATGCTTGGAGATGGCCTCCAGCAACTGTTCCGGCTGGGGCTTGGGCACCAGGACGTTGCCCCAGCCCATGTAGATGGCGAAGTTCATGGCGGTGGAAAGGCCGAATACGTGGAAAAAGGGCAGGGCGCCCAGCATGATCTCGGACCCGGCCTCGAAGCCGGGAAACCAGCCGGCGATCTGTTGCACCTGCCGGCTGAGATTGGCGTGGGTCAGAATGACGCCCTTGGAAACCCCCGTGGTGCCGCCGGTGTACTGGTACATGGCGGTGTCCGAGAACGCCAGTTCCACCTGGGGGGGATTGGGCGCGGAGTCCTTCAGCAGCGGCTTCCACCGGAAGACGTTTTCCGACGGCTTTACCGAGGCGGCCAGCTTTTTCTTCTTGCCCACCAGCGGAAACAGCAGGTTTTTGGGAAAGGGCAGATAATCGCCGATGGAGGTGTAGACGATCTGGCGGATTTGGGTTTTGGGGCGCAGATCGATCATGCGGTTGCCCAGCAGGTCGAGGGTGATCAGGACCTTGGCCCCGGAGTCGGTGAATTGGTGCTCCAGCTCGCGGTCGCTGTAGAGCGGGTTGTTCATCACCACGATTCCGCCGATTTTCATGATTGCGTAGTACGCGACCACGCAGGGGATCACGTTGGGCAGCAGAATGGCCGCGGCGTCTCCCTTGCGGACGCCGAAATCATGGAGCGCGGCGGCGAACCGATCGACCATGTCCGACAGTTCTCCGTAGGTCGTCGTGTAGCCCTGAAAGTTGAGCGCCATCCGGTCCCCGAATTTTTCGGCGGAGCGTTTCAAAAAATCCGGAAGCGTCGCGGTCTCGTAGCTGCATTCGGGATGAACGCCCGGTTCGTAGGCGCCCAGCCAGGGTTTGGCGGCGTAGGTGATTTCCTGGGTCATTTGGACCTCCTTTCGGGGGGATGAAATGAAGCGGGACGCGGGCGGAATCGGGCGGCCTTGCCCCGTTGGAAACTTGCGCGAAAGCCCTTGACAATCTCCGTGCGGCTGTGATAGCTACTCTGACCGAGCGCTCGTTCAAAAATCGACCGTTTCCGTTTCGCGCATCGGCCGGTTCCCGTTGAAACCCGGCCATCTCCCGCTTCCCGCCGGATCGCGGGGACGGGCGGCCCGGGGCCAAGGGCCGACGAGCCATGCCGCGGGAGGGCGACCAAGAATATGAATAATCATTCATTTTCTGCCGGACGATATTCGTGGCGTCCATGGACCAATTTTACCAAATTGGCTTGACAACTTGGAAAGTTCTCTGGTACTTGATGAATGAATGTTCATTCATTTTCGGGGAACCCTATACTATGGATTCAAGGAGAAGGGAAGCGAAAAAATGAAACCCGTCCTCGTGTCTCCCGCCGATGCCACGATTCTGGGCATCCCGACGGCGCTTTTCTCGGTGCTCATTCCGGTGGTGGGGATCGCGCTGTTCACCTACGTCATGGCCAAGCGGCTGGCCCCGCTTGTCTTGGCCGCCCCGGACAAGCGCTTCCATCGGATTCCCGAGCGGATCGTCGGGGTGCTGAAATGGTGGCTGGCCCAATGGAAGCAGCCTCGGTACCGGCTGGCGGGGATTCTGCACATCCTGCTGTTCGCGGGGTTCCTCATCCTTTCCGTCCGGTCCATCTCCCTGGTGTTCCTCGGGGTTTCCGACGAATTCGTTTTTCCGGGGCTGGGGGGCGGCCTTGGGCATGTTTACAGTTTGCTGAAGGATTACGCGGCGACCCTCGTCTTCGTCGCCGCGGCCATCGCCGCCGTGCGGCGGGGCTACTTCAAGCCGGCCCGCTACGCGGTTCCGGAGCGGTACGGAAAGGACCACACCGGCGAGGCGGTGTTCATCCTCGGCCTGATCATGGCCCTCATTATTTCGGAAAGTCTGTTCGAGGCCACCGCCATCGCGGCGGGGCGTCAGGTCGGGCAGGCGGTCCACGGCGCCGCGCCTCTCAGCGTGGCCTGGTTTTTTCAGCATTTGCTGGGGAGCAGTTCCGTGGGAACCCTTCAGGGGCTGCATCTGGCCGCCTATTATCTGCACGACCTCATCTTTTTCTCTTTCCTGTGCATCCTGCCCCTGGGAAAACATTTTCACGTCATCACCTCGCTGTTCAACGTCTTTTTTCTCAAGCTGGACAAGGGAAGCGTCAAGCCGGTGCGGTGGGACGTTTCCGACGAGGCGCTGGACGACCTGGAATCCTTCGGCGTCAAAAAATTTGAGGATTTCACCTGGAAGCACTTGCTCGACTTCTACTCCTGCGCCGACTGCGGCCGCTGTTCGGACCAGTGCCCGGCCAACGCGGTGGGCCGCCCCCTTTCTCCCCGATTCATCTCCATCAAAGGGCGGGACTACGGGTTCGACCTGTATCCCCTGCGGGACGGCATGAAGAAGGGCGAGCCGTTGATCGGGACCATTTACGACGAGGACGAAATCTGGTCCTGCACCACCTGCGGCGCGTGCGAGGAGGAATGTCCCCTCATGATCGAGTACATCGACAAGATGGTGGATCTGCGGCGGGGCATGGTGGAGGAGGGGAACGTGCCGCAGTCGCTGCAAAAGCCGCTCCAGGCGTTGGAGAAGCGGGGCAACCCCTGGGGAAAGATGGAAAAAAAGCGGGCCGACTGGGCCAAGGATAAGGAATTCGCCGCCGGTTGCAAGGTCAAGCTGGTCGAAAAAGGGGAAACCGCCGAAACGCTGTTTTTTCTGGACAGCGTCACCTCCTACGACGACCGAATTCAGCAAATCGGCCAGGCGTCGGCCCGGGTGCTTTCCGCCGCCGGCGTCGATTTCTGCGCGCTGGGCAAAAACGAGCGGGACAGCGGCCACGAGGTCCGGCGCTTCGGCGAGGAGATGCTCTTTCAGGATCTGCGGGACCACAACACCGAGGCCATCCAGGCCTCCGGCGCCAAGCGGATCGTCACCGCCGATCCCCACGCCTACAACGCCTTCCTCAAGGATTACGAGGGACTGCCGCCGGTGCAGCACATCAGCCAGGTGATCGCCGAGGCGTCCGCGTCCGGGCGGCTGACGTTCAAACCGGTGGAAGACGCCGCCGCCGTCTTCACCTATCACGACCCCTGCTACCTGGGCCGCCACAACGGCATGTACGACATTCCCCGGAACGTTCTGGACGCCATTCCGGGCCTTCGGCGGGTGGAGATGGAAAAATCCCGGGATCGCTCCTTTTGTTGCGGCGGCGGCGGACTCATGCTGTTTTACGAGCCCATCGAGGACCGGCGGATGGGACAGCTTCGGGTGGAAATGGCCAAGGCGGCCGGCGCGACGGTCATCGTGACCGCCTGCCCCTTCTGCATGGTCAACATGGAAGACGCCATCAAGACCAGCGGTCTGGAAGGCGAAATGGCGGCCATCGATCTGGTGGAGCTGGTGGACCGCCAGCTCTCGGCATGATCGGCGGCCGGACAATCGAAACCGCGCCGGGATTTTTCCGGCGCCGCGGAAATTTTTCATCGGGAGGATGACACGTATGGAAATTCTGGTTTGTGTCAAACGGGTGCCCGACACTTCGGAAAACGAAATTGAAATCCGATCCGACGGGACCGACATCGAACGCGACGATCTGGTCTATTCGGTCAACGAGTGGGACAATTACGCGGTGGAGGAGGCCATCCAGATCCGGGACCGGGTCGGCGGGGCCGTCACCGTGGTCACCGTGGGCGACGAGGAGGCGGAGGAGGTGCTGCGCCGGGAAATGGCCATGGGCGCCGACAAGGGCATTCTCGTCCAGGTGGACGAGCCGGAAAAGCTGGACGGCCGCGCAGTGGCCGCCCTGCTCAAGGCCGAGGTGGAAAAGGGCAATTACGACCTGATTCTGACCGGGGCCCAGGCGGACGACGGGGCCGGCCAGGTGGGCGGCATGCTGGCCGCCATGCTGGACGTGCCCTACGCCAGCCTGGTCAACCTGCTGGAGGTGGTGGACGACAAGACCATCAAGGCGGGACGAGAAATCGCCGGCGGCAACCAGGAAATCAACGAAATCCAACTGCCCGGCGTGCTTTCCATCCAAACCGGCATCAACGAGCCCCGCTACGTGGGCATCCGGGGCATCCGCAAGGTGGCCTCCGTTGAGATTCCGGCCCACACGCCCGGCGACCTGGGCGTGGGCGACGATCTGCTGGGGGCGCGGGTGCAACGGCTGGACTACTTCGTGCCCGAGATGGGCGAAGGCGCGGAAATGCTGGAAGGAAGCACCGACGAAATCATCGAGAAACTGACGGAAATGTTGAAGGCGAAGGGAGGGCTCAAGTAATGGCGCGACAAATTTTCGCCTACATCCTGCACAAAGACGGCGCGGCCGACGACACGGCCTTCGAGCTGCCGCCGGCCGCCAAGGCCATCGATCCCGACGCTTCGGTGACCGCGCTGGTTCTGGGGCACGGGGGCGACCTGGACAAGGTCTGCGACGCGGTCAAGGACAAGTACGCCGAAGTCTGGAAAATGGACCACGCCGACCTCGCCTATCCGGTGGCCGACGTGGTGCGCAAGGCGCTGGTGAACGTGCTGCCCAAGGGCGCGATCACCCTGCTGGCCCACGAGCACTTCGGCCTGGACCTGGGTCCCGGCCTTTCCGTCAAGCTGGACGCCGCCTACCTGGCCGACGCAACCGCCTTCGACGGCGTGGAGGGAGACACCCTCAAGGCGGTGCGGGAGGAATTCAGCGGACTGGTCTCCACCCACGTGGCCTGCGATCTTTCCGGCGGCGCGGTCGTCACCGTCCGGCCCGGCGCGTTTCAGCCCCGGGAAGGCGGCGCGGGCGACGGCGCGGTCGCCGACAAGTCCGGCGAAGTGGGCGACCTGAGCGTCGGCCGCCGCTACCTGGAAACCCTGGAGGCCGAAGTCGGCGACGTGGACATCACCAAGTCCGAGGTGCTGGTCTCCGTCGGCCGCGGCATCGAGGACCAAGACAATTTGGAGATCGTCGAAGAGCTGGCCAAGGCCATGGGCGCCGACGTCTCCTGCTCCCGGCCCATCGTGGACGCCAAGTGGCTGGAGAAATCCCGCCAGGTGGGCACCTCGGGCCAGACCGTCAAACCCAAGGTCTACCTGGCCCTGGGCATCAGCGGCTCCTTCCAGCACATGGGCGGCATCAAGGGCTCGCCCTTCATCGTGGCCGTCAACAAAAATCCCAAGGCCCCCATCTTCCAGGTGGCGGACGTGGGCGTGGTGGCCGACATTTTGGAATTCGTCCCCGAATTCGCCGAAAAGCTCTCGGAAGGCTGATTCCCGGCCTTCTTCCATCGTTTTCGGGCGGGGCCGCCGCTTTCGCCCCGCCCGAAAACGATCCCCTCCGCCGCATCCGAGTCTTGACCGCCCCCCCGCTTTTTGCCATAACATACCCTTTGGCGCCTCCTCCTCCCCCCCGATTCGGACCCCGATCTGGACCCGTGTCCGGGAGGCGGTCGCCAGGCGCCGCCGTCCGGCCGTTTCGTTTTCGGCGATCCGCCTCGACGCCGGAAACGGTCCATTCCGCCGGCGATCGGGACAACCGCCCGACGGCGGCCCCGGTTTTTCCGACAGTCCGGAAGGTTTTCTATGATCCAGCCCAACGCCGCCCGCCATACCGCCATGTCCGGCTTTCGCCCCGGCGAGGAGGCGGTGCTTCAATTTTTTCTGAATCTGTTCAAGATTCAGACCGGCCTGTCCGAAGAGGACAGCGTGGAGGCCGGCTATCGCCCCCACGAGCGCGGCGGCGGGAGGGAGCGTACCTACGAACTGTTCGTCCAGGGTCACAAAAAGAAAAGCCGCCGGATGGCCATTTCTCCGCTGGGGGAAAACAGCGGGGCCAAGAGCCGCTGTTACAAGGTCGTCTACGACGACATTCTGGTGGTCAAAATCCCGCCCGCCCCCATCCGGAATTTCGACGCCTACATCGAGGCCATCCGGGTGGAGCGCGGCGTCGCCGATCGGCTCATGCCCTCGGTGGAATGCATCGCTCCCAGCCTGTCCGCCCTGCTCCGCAAGATTCCCGCCATGAACGTGGACTGCGATCTCGCGCCGGAGGCCCTGGAGGCCCATTACGTGGACAAGCTGAAAAAATCGCCCTGGATGCAGGATTATCTCAAGATCGACGGGGCGTTCGCCTTTTTCATGAATCTGTCCCAGTACGCTTTTCTGGGCCACGTCATCGAGTCCATGCACAATCTCCGGGGCCGGTTTCAGGAGGAGGTTTTCTCCCAGTTCGACATCCTCTGGAACCTGATGGCCTTCGAGAGCAATTTCGGCGGCGAAAACGGCCCGGTCTTCTTCGCGGTCAACGAGATGTTCAACGAATACGAAGATCGGATCAACGGGCTGTTCAAGCAGCACGGCCTCAACGCCGCCATTTTCATGTACAAAAAGAAGGAGTGGTTTCTGCTGCACCTGGCCGAGGGCGAGGTGGCGGCCGGAGAGCGGAATTTGCCCCGGAATCTGCCCGGCCAGATCAACCGGATCGTGGCGGACATCTTCCGGGATCGGGAGGAGGACGTGCGGGCCTATCGCCGGATGATGCGGGCCTACGTCTACGACAAGATGTTCAACCAGAACCGGCCCCAGTTTCGGGGGATCGTCGCCAATCTGGTGGAGCTTCTCCACTGGCTGGGAGAGCGGGGCGTCGCCATCCGGGATCTCAAGCCCGACAATATTTTCGTGATCGGGGGCAATTTTCTCCAGCACGCCAGCGAATTCTCCCTGGGGTTGATCGACTTTGAAACCGCCGTGAACTTTCGTCCCGGCGGGGAGGGGGAGATCGGCCAGCCGCCGCCCGCCGGGACGCCCTCCTACGCCACGCCGTCCCATCTGGCCCGCAACGAGGTGCTGTCGGAAACCTTGGGCGATCTGGCCCGGGTCTTTTTCTTCCAGGACTGGCAGGCGGTCATGTGCATGATCTACTACGTGGTGACCGGAAACCGGCTGTTCGACCGCACCCGTCACCGGGTGGGGGAGGTCTGGCGCCGCATTCGGGCGGCCGGGGACGACGTCGACGCGGGGATCGAAGCCTTTCGGGAGGCCAGTCGGGGCTTCTGGGCCAGCGCCCACCATGAATTCGACGAAAAGATGCGGGCGCGGGAGCAGACCCTCCGTTCGGTGGAGGTGGTGCTGACCGACAACGGCCGGGAGCTGTTTCTGGCCGAGGCGGTGCAGAACCGCAACCATCTGCTCAAGCAGGTGCGGCAACTGGTGAAGGGGCAGAAAATTTTCGTCAGCGACAAAAGCCATCGGGACCTCGTCCGGGCGCCCCATCAGATCATCAGCCGCTGCCGGAAAAACTGGGAGGACGGCGTCAACGTGCCCCTAAGCCGTCCGGAAATCCGAGACACCATCATTCGGATGTTGAGCAAGCTGGAATCGTTGAAGCTGGAGGCCGAGCGCCGCCTTCGGCTGATCCGCCTTCTGGAGCGCGAGGTGCCCGCCCTCACGGCCCTGGACCTGATGGACCTGATGTTTCGGGCGGCGCTCGGCGTCATGTACCGGGACGCCTGGGGCGAGCTGGCCGCCGAGACCGTGGCCCCGGTGGAGGGGCTGGAGGGCGACGGGGAGACCGTGGCCTACGACGGCGCGGCGACCCCGGAAGAGACGATTTCCTACGAGCAGACCATTTCCTACGAGGAAACCGTGCCCTACGAGGAGACGATTTCCTTCGAATCCAACCCGGAGGGCAAAGGGGACGCCTGACCTTCCCCGCCTTTCCGGGACGCCATGCCGCGATTTCGGCCGGCCGACCGCGCCGGTTTCGCCCCCCTTTTTTGGAATTCGCTTCGCCGCCGGGGGCCGGGACTTTCGTCGTCGCCGACCGAAGGCGCGGTTTTTCTTTGCCCGTTTGCGCATGAAAGGAACCCGTTGTCATGGATGAAACCAAAGGCCGCGCGGCCGACATCGAGCCGGTTCGGCTGGGGCCCAAAAGCCGCTTTCGCTTCCGGTGCCACAAGGACGTCTCCTGCTTCACCCGCTGCTGCCGGGGCATCAATATCGCCCTGACCCCCTACGACGTCATCCGGATGAAAAACCGGCTGGGTCTGTCCTCCACCGAATTTCTCGCGATGTACACCACCCCCCAGCTTCTGGAAAAAACCGGCCTGCCGGTGGTGACCCTCAAGCTGCTGGAGGACGATCCGGAACAATCCTGTCCCTTCGTGCGGGACGAGGGCTGCCTGATCTACGAAGACCGGCCCACCAGCTGCCGCTATTATCCGCTGGGCGTGGCGGCCCTCAGCCACAAGGAGGGCGCCGACGACCAGGACTTTTTCTTTTTCGTTCACGAGGATCATTGCAAGGGCTTCGACGAAGAGGCGGAGTGGACCGTCTCCGACTGGCGGGCGGACCAGGGCGTGGACGCCTACGACGACGTCAACGCCGGCTGGACCGACCTGATGGTGCGCAAGCGCTCCTTCCCGAACAGCATTCAATTGACCGAAAAAAGCAAGCGACTTTTCTTCATGGTCAGCTACGACATCGACGCCTTCCGGCGGTTCGTTTTCGAAAGCGACTTTCTGAAACGGGTGGAGGTCCCGGAGGAAACCGTCGCAAAAATCCGCGAGGACGAGGTGGCCCTGCTGGAATTCGGCATGGGCTGGCTGAAGGATCTGTTCTTCGACTACCGGCGATTCGATCCGGACTACGAGGGCCAGTCGGTGAAGCTGAAGGAAAACGGCTGACCGCTTCCGGTTCTTGGAAAACGAAAACGGCGGCGACCGCGAAAACGGGTCGTCGCCGTATCTTTTTGGGGCCGTATCGGACGGGCGGGGATTCCGATCCGTGATCCTCTATGTCAACCTCTCGATCAATAGGTGTTGCCGTAGAGGTAGGGCTTCCAGCAGGCCGGGTCGTCGAGCCGCTTTTCCACGTCGAGATCGAAAAAGGCCGCGGCCGGTTCCAAGATTTCCGGGTTTTCCTTCCAGACCCGGCGGGCCGCGGACAGCGCATGGTCCATGGCCTTGGGCGTCAGACGACCGAGCGGCCGGCGGCAGGGGCCCGCGGGCATTCCCAGCACGGCCATCAGGGTTTTGGTGGGCAGGGGATTGCGCGCCCGAAACATCACCTCGCCGTAGGACGTTTCCTCCCGGGTTTTGACCATCAAAATGCCGAAAAGCGGTTCCATCGCCCGGGCGAGCCGTTCCGCCTCCGCCGTTTCGCCGGCGGCCAGCAGCCGCACCATGTCGGAAACGGCGCGCGGGGCGATATTGCTGGCCACGGAAATGACGCCGGCGGCTCCGATGGACGAATCGGTCATCATCTCGAAGGTCATGCCGTCGTCCCCGGAAAGGATGGTGAAGTCCGGTCCGCACAGTTCCCGGGTGCGCCGCATGTTGTCCAGATTCGCGGTGGCCTCTTTCACCGTTCGCACGTTGGGGAATTCCCGGGAAACCATCGCCAGGTCCTCGGGAAGGAGCTGGGTTCCGGTGCGCCCGGGGATGACGTAGGGAATGATCTGGAGGTTCGGAAAGGCCCGGGCCACCGGTTCCAGATATTCCTTGCGAATTTCCAGGGAGCTGGGGCCGTTGTAATAGGGGTCCACCAGCAATACCGCCTCGGCCCCGGCCTCGGCCGCGTGGCGGGTGCCGGCCAGGGCTTCCCGGGTGTTGTTGCTCCCGGTGCCGGCCAGGCAGAGACATTTCCCCCGGGTGTGGCGGACCACCGATTCCACCACTTCGTTGTGCTCGCGCCAGCTCAGGGCCGGGCTTTCGCCGGTGGTGCCCACGGCCAACACCCCGGAAATGCCGTTTTCGGCCTGGAACGCCGTCAGCCGGGCCAGACCCTCCTTGTCGATCTCTTCCCCGTCGAACGGGGTGATCAGCGCCGTAAACGCACCTGAAATCATAACCGCCTCCTCCCTGGTTTTTCGAAACGAAACAAAAACAAGCCGAACGGCCCGGAACCCTCGCCGGGCGGCGTTTCCAAAGGCTCTGGTAAATCGGAATGTGCGGAGCTGTCAAGAAACTTGTCTCCCCGGCCTCTCGGCGCTTGCGGCGGGAAACCGCGGAGAAGCGAATCCCGGCGGCGGACGGTTCCGGGATTTCCGCTTGACATCTTTCGCCGGCCTGCCATATTTGGCGTTGGACCATCGGGCCGGCTCCCCGCGCGAGAATTCCGCGATCGGCGGAAGTTTCCGGCCTTTTTTCGCGTTTTCGGCCCGCCCGGGTCGATTTTTACACATGAAGAGGTGAAAGAAGTTATGGCCCAAGCAAACAACGCCGACGAATTCATCGCCCGGCAACGGGAGATGCTGGCGTCCAATCCCGACTGCGGGACTTCCCATTACAATCTGGCGGTCGCCTTGATGGGAAAGGGCGAATACGACGAAGCCGAGCAGGAGTTCCTGCGGGCCGTGGATTGCAGCCCCGGCCTGGCGGAGGCCTTCGTGGGGCTTGGCGGCCTGGCCCTTCGCCGGGGCGATCTGGACGCCTGCCTGGAATACAACAAGCGCGCCACCAAGGCCAAGCCCGGCTTTTCCGAAGGCTTCGGCAACATCGGCTTCGTCCACCTTCAGCGGGGCGAGGTGGACGAGGCCATCAAGAATCTGGAGAAGGCCACCCATTTCAATTTCCGCTTTATCCAGGCATTCGCCACCCTGGGCAGCGCCTACCTGATGGCGGGCCAGCCGGACAAAAGCATCGAGGCCAGCGAGAAGGCGCTGGCCCTGGCGCCGGACTTCGCGGTTGCCCACAACAACTTGGCGCTGGCCTACCTGGAAAAAGGGCAAGACGGCAAGGCGGTGGAACATTTTGATCGGGCGGTGGCGCTGGGATACGAACCCGCTCCGGAATTCCGCGAGGAAATCGAGAAGATCCGCTGAACGTGATCCGGCCCCTCCCCCTTCGCTTTTTCCGGTACGACGGAAACGAGCCGGTTTCGGCGGCGGACCCCGCCTGGCGGGCGCCGCTGCCGGCCGACCGGTTTTCCCGATCCGGGCCGGCCGCCGCGACCCTGGGCGATTATTTCGACGCCGCGGCCGATTTTCTCAACGGCCCGGGGCGGGAAGCCCTCCATTCCGGTCTTCGGGCGACGCTCGGGGCCCGGGCGGACCTCGACGGGGCGACCGGGGTGGACGTCGTTCTGGAAAAACACGGCGCGTTTTACCATCCCGCCCGAATCCGGGTCCGCCATCCCCGGGGGGAGTGCGCCCTGGCGCTCAACGTGGCGGTTTCCGCGCCCGGCCGGGACATCGTCGCGCGGGAATACGAAAATCTTTCCCGGCTGGGCGGCCGGGGGGCGGATTCCGGGCTGCCGGCGGTGTTCGGCTTCGGCGAGGGCCGAACGCTCGACGGGTCCTTTCCCATGTTTCTCTGCCAGTGGATGACCGGCTTTTTCGAGTTCCATCTTTCCCATGCGCCCGATGGCGGCCTGCGGACGGTGGTCTGGGGCGGCGACGGGGTAAATTTTTTTTTGAACCCGGATCAGGCCCGCCGTCTCTACAAAGAGGTGGCCCGACTCCTCGCCCGCCATTACGATCCTTCCACTTTCGAGCAGATTTTTCCTTGGCATCACGCCGCCGGGGACTTCGTGGTCCGCCCCGGCGCCGACGACCTCGCGGTTCGTCTCGTGACGATTCGCCAGTACGCCCCGATGTTTTCGGCGCGGCCGGAGGCGAACGGCGACGCCGACGCGGAGCTGGAGGGGCTGCTGCTCTTTTTGGCCAACCTTTCTCTGCGCAATCGGGTGGACCGGCTGGACGGAGTGGGCGAGGTGGCGATGGCCGATCCCTGGGTGATCGACGCCAGCCTGGACGGGGCGCTGGCGGGGCTCGCCGAGAGAGACGGGCCGGTGGACGCCTTTCGCGACTATCTCCGATCCCGCCCGCCCGGAGAACTGGCCGAGGCCTTTCTGTCCGTGGCCGGGGCCTGGCGCCCCGACGCGCCGGAAACCGAGGCCCTGCAATCGGCCATTGCCGACCATGTTTTGTCCTTTTGGGAAGCCGTACATCGCCTTTAACCGGCGCAATTTGGGTTTTTGATTGACATCCGCACCCAAAGAATTTATAAAGGCGCTTCTAATATACCCGAGAAGGAAAAGCTCCCTCGGAATTATCTTGGATTTTTTTACGAGAGGAGGTGAAGGCCGGCCCCCGCTTGTAAATCCGATCGTTGGTTTTTTCGCCCAGACGGTAATTTTTTCATTCAAATGGAGGTATCTCGATGGCAAAGCATCAAACCCCTTTGCTGGATCAGCTGGAGTCGGGTCCGTGGCCGAGCTTCGTATCCGACATGAAGCAGGAGGCCGAGAAGCGGGCCGCCAACAAAGACAATGTTGAGTTTCAGATTCCCGTGGACGTGGTGGAAGACCTTCTGGGCATTCTGGAGCTTTCCTTCAAGGACGGCACCACCCACTGGAAGCACGGCGGCATCGTGGGCGTCTTCGGCTACGGCGGCGGCGTCATCGGTCGGTACTGCGATCAGCCCGAGCAGTTCCCGGGCGTGGCCCACTTTCACACCATGCGCGTCAGCCAGCCGGCCGGCAAGTTTTACAAAACCGATTTCCTCCGGTCTCTCTGCGACCTGTGGGATTTCCGGGGCAGCGGCATCACCAACATGCACGGCTCCACCGGCGACATCATCTTCCTCGGCACCACCACCCCGCAGCTCGAGGAGATTTTCTACGAGTTGACCCACAAGCACAATCAGGACCTCGGCGGATCCGGCTCCAACCTGCGGACCCCGGCCGACTGCATTGGCCAGGCCCGTTGCGAATACGCCTGCTACGACACCCAGGGCCTTTGCTACGACCTGACCATGGAATACCAGGACGAGTTGCACCGCCCGGCCTTCCCCTACAAATTCAAGTTCAAGTTCGACGGCTGCCCCAACGGCTGCGTGGCCTCCATCGCCCGATCCGACATGTCCTTCATCGGCACCTGGAAGGACGACATCAAAATCGACCAGGAAGCCGTGGCGGCCTACGTCGGCGGCGAGTTCCCGTCCAACGCCGGCGCCCACGCCGGCCGCGACTGGGGCGCGTTCGACATCCAAAAAGAGGTCGTCGATCTCTGCCCCACCGAGTGCATGAAGTACGAAAACGGCAAGCTCGAAATCAACAACCGCGAGTGCACCCGCTGCATGCATTGCATCAACGTCATGCCCCGGGCCCTGCGCATCGGCGACGAGCGCGGCTGCTCCATCCTGGTCGGCGCAAAGGCTCCGATCCTCGACGGCGCCCAGATGTCCTCCCTGCTCGTCCCCTTCATCAAGGTGGAAGAGCCCTACGACGAGGTCAAGGAAGTCATCGAAAAGGTCTGGGACTGGTGGATGGAAGAAGGCAAGAACCGCGAGCGTCTCGGCGAGCTGATCAAGCGGCAGGGCTTCCAGAAGCTGCTGGAGATGACCGAAATCGAGGCCATGGCCCAGCACGTCTCCGAGCCCCGTACCAACCCGTACATCTTCTGGAAAGAGGAAGAGGTCGAAGGCGGTTGGGATCGGGACATCGAAGAATTCCGGAAACATCACAAGCGGTAAAAAGGAGAAAAAAATACCATGGCGTTTATTTCCAGTGGGTACAATCCCGAAAAGCCGATGGAAGACCGGATCACCGACATTGGTCCGCGCAAATACGAACAGTTCTATCCGCCCGTCATCGCCAACAACAAGGGCAAATGGCTCTACCATGAAATCCTGGAGCCGGGCATCCTGGTCCACGTCTCCGAAACCGGCGACGAGGTCTACACCGTTCGGGCCGGCGCCGCTCGCCTGATGAGCACCAGCTTGATCCGAGAGATCTGCGAAGTCGCGGAGAAACACTGCGACGGCTACGTCCGGTTCACCACCCGAAACAACGTCGAGTTCATGGTGGACGACAAGTCCAAGCTCGATCCCCTGAAAAAAGACTTGGAAAGCCGGAAGTTTGACGCCGGATCCCTGAAGTTCCCCATTGGCGGCACCGGCGCCGGCATCACCAATATCGTCCACACCCAGGGCTGGCTTCACTGCCACACCCCCGCCACCGACGCCTCCGGCACCGTGAAGGCGACCATGGACGAGGTGTTCTCCGACTTCCAGAACATGCGCCTTCCGGCGCCCCTGCGGATCTCCATGGCCTGCTGCCTCAACATGTGCGGCGCCGTTCACTGTTCCGACATCGCCATCCTCGGCTATCACCGCAAGCCGCCGATGGTCGATCACGAATATCTGGACAAGGTGTGCGAGATTCCGCTGGCCATCGCCTCCTGCCCCACCGGCGCCATCAAGCCGTCCAAGGTGAAGCTGGACGACGGCAAAGAGGTCAAGAGCGTCGCGATCAACAACGAGCGATGCATGTTCTGCGGCAACTGCTACACCATGTGCCCCTCCCTGCCCCTGTCCGACAAAGAGGGCGACGGCATCGTGTTGATGGCGGGCGGCAAGGTTTCCAACCGGATCAGCGCCCCCAAGTTCTCCAAGGTCGTCGTGGCCTTCCTGCCCAACGAGATGCCGCGCTGGCCGTCCATGACCGACGCCATCAACAAGATGGTGGAGACCTACGCCGCCGACGCCCGCAAGTACGAGCGTCTGGGCGAGTGGGCCGAGCGGATCGGCTGGGAGCGTTTCTTCGAGAAATGCGAGCTGGACTTCACCCACCACCTGATCGACGATTTCCGGGATCCGGCCTACTACACCTGGCGGCAGAGCACCCAGTTCAAGTTCACCGCCTAAACGGTTTTTTCATTTCCGTCGTGGTTGTTTTTATGGCCGGGGGGCCGCGATCCCCCGGCCATTTACCCTACATGAAAGGGGTTTCGAAAAATGGCATTGGACAAAGAGACCGCCAAAAAAGAGATCGTGGATTACATGACCAAGAAATCCAAGTCCAAGTCCAAATTCTACATGAAGGATTTCTTTACCCTCTTTCCGGACGAGAAAAATCGGGAGATCAAAAAGATCATCACCGAAATGGTGCAGGACCGCGTGCTGGAGTACTGGTCCAGCGGCAGCACCACCATGATCGGTCTCAGGGGGCAGGGCAAGCAGGCCGGGGCGGAACACGAAGACTAATCTCCGACCGTTTGTCTTTCCCGCACTCCGATTGGCCGGCCGCCCATGCTTCCCGAATCTGATTCTCCTTCCCGAATTTTCATCGCGGGCTTGCGGGGCGGGGCCGGGAAAACCACGCTTTCGCTCGGCATCATCGCCGCGCTTCGGCGGTTGGGGCAATCGGTGGCGCCGTTCAAAAAAGGCCCGGACTATATTGACGCGGGCTGGCTTGCCCTCGCGGCCGGTCGGCCCTGCTACAATCTGGACACCTTCCTCGTTTCCCCCGCCGACGTCGTCGGCTCCTTCCTCGCCCACACCCGTTCCGGCGACATCGCCGTTGTCGAGGGCAACCGCGGTCTCTACGACGGCATCGATCCCGAAGGCCGCACCAGCTCCGCCGAAGTGGCCAAGTTGCTCGGCGCCCCCGTCGTCCTCTGCATAGACGCCACCAAAATGACCCGAACCGCCGCCGCCATCATCTCCGGTTGCGCGGGCTTCGATCCGGACGTGCGTCTGAGCGGCGTGATTTTGAACCGGGTCGCCGGGCCGCGCCACGAAGCCATCCTCCGGGATTGCATCGCGCACCACTGCGGCATCCCCGTGCTGGGGGTCGTGCCCAAGCTGGGCGACCGCCATTTTCCCGAACGCCATATGGGCCTGGTGCCCACGCCGGAACACGCGGGCGCGGTGGACGCCTTGGCCGCCGCCGCCGCCGTCGCGGAGCGCCATCTGGATTTGGACGCCTTGGTTCGAGTCGCGGCCGAGGCCGGCCCCATGCCGGATTCGTCCCCTCCAAAGGGCGCCGCCGTCGTTTTCGGCTCGGAGGATGAACCCCGCCCCCGGATTGGCGTGTTGCGGGACGCCGCCTTCCAGTTTTACTACCCGGACAACATCGAGGCGCTACACCGCGCCGGCGCGGAAACGGTGTTCATCAGCGCCTTGGAGAACCGGGGGCTTCCGCCCTCCCTGGATGGCTTGTACATCGGCGGCGGCTTTCCGGAAACCCACGCGGCGGCCCTGGGCGAAAACCGGGCGCTGTCGCGGGACATTCGAGAGGGCGCGGAGGCCGGTCTGCCGGTCTACGCGGAATGCGGCGGGTTGATGTATCTCGGCGAGGCGTTGGTGATCGAGGGACGGACCTATCCCATGGCCGGCGTGTTGCCGGTGGTCTTCGGTTTCGCGCCCCGGCCCCAAGGGCTGGGATACACGGTGGTTGCGGTGGAGCGGGAAAACCCGTACTTTCCGGTGGGCATGGAGCTGCGGGGGCACGAGTTCCGCTATTCCAAGGTGCTGGAATGGCGGGGGGAAGTGGCCGACATGGTCTTCGGCATGAAGCGGGGCGCCGGGTTCGCCGGAAATCGGGACGGCATCCGCCACAAGCGGGTCTTCGCCACCTACACCCACATCCACGCCCTGGGCGTGCCCGGCTGGGCGCCGGCGCTGGTGGCCAACGC